>JAZDHO010000091.1:0-2084 GCA_043805815.1 Chloroflexota bacterium | reverse complement strand
CAACGGGCTGCCGAATGCAACGCACGCCGCGTCGAAAAGGATGACTTATTCCGCCATTCCGATGTCCTCTCGATCCACATCGTCCTGAGTGATCGCACCCGCGGCATCGTCGGCGCCAGGGAATTGGGACTGATGGCGCCGACGGCTTATCTCATCAACACCTCTCGCGGACCTATCGTCGATGAGGCGGCCCTTCTCAGGACCTTACAGGGAAAAAAGATCGCCGGGGCCGCCATCGATGTGTACGGTGTGGAGCCTCTGCCGGCAGACCACCCGATCCGCAAGCTTGACAACGTTCTGCTGACGCCCCATATCGGTTATGTAACTGCTGAAAAACTTGCCAGAATGTATCAGGATGCCGTCGAGGATATTATCGCCTTTCTCGATAAAAAACCGATACGGGTCTTGGAATGGAGTGCCCCATGAATGTCAACGCTGCCATCGCTCGCATACTGAAACAGGAAGCGGTGGAATGGGCCACGTGTTTTCCCACCAACAACCTCATTGAGGCCGTCGCCAAGGAAGGCATCCGTCCCGTTGCCTTCCGACACGAGCGCGGAGCAGGCATGGCTGCCGATGGCTACGGCCGCTTGAGCGACCGCCGGAAGTTCGCCGTATTCCTTATACAGCATCAGGCTGGCGCGGAAAACTCCCTGGGCGCCCTCAACCAGGCAAATGCAGACAATGTGCCGGTGCTCTACCTGCCAGGCGGGCCCGCGATTGACCGCATGAGCATCAGGCCGGAGTTCTGGGCGGCCAGGATGTACCGGGACATGTGCAAACAGGCCGAGACCATCTTCAAGGCCGACCAGGTCTCCGCCATCATGCGCCGCGCCTTCCACGCCCTGCGCAACGGACGCCCCGGCCCGGTCGTCGTTGAAATCCCCAGCGATATCGGTAATCAGGAGGTGCCTGAAGCCACCCTGGCCTACAAGTCGCCTTCCACCATGCGGCAAGTCCCCTGCGAGAGCGACATCCAGGATGCGGTGAAAGCCTTGCTGGGAGCCAAGCGTCCCGTCATCTGGGCGGGTATGGGCGTTCTTTTGTCCACCGCATCCGACGCGCTGACGGAGCTTGCGGAGCTGCTGGAAGCCGGCGTCTACACCTCCATGCCCGGCAAGTCGGCCATGGACGAACGCCATCCTCTGGCCCTCGGGGCGGGAAGCGGAGCAACGACACTGGCGGCCAAGACCTGGCTCCAGTCGGCAGACGTTCTATTCGCCGTAGGCTCCAGCCTCACCCGCACGCCCTTTGCCCAGCGCATCCCTGCCGGCAAGTTCATCATCCACAACACCATCAGCCAGGAGGACATCAACAAGGACCAGTTCGCCGATATCGGCCTGGCAGGCGACGCCCGGGAAACCCTGCGGGTGATTATTGAAGAGGTGAAGGCCCGGATTGGCCCTCAGGGGCGCAGAGGCAAGACGAGCGTGCCCGCTGAGATCGCTGAAATCAACGCCAAATGGCGCCAGGAGTGGATGCCTCTCCTCACTGACGACTCGGAGCCTATCAACCCCTACCGCGTCATCTGGGAGATAGACCGCAACCTGGACAAGGAGCGCAGCATCGTAACCCACGACGCCGGCGCGCCCAGAGAGCAGATGGTGCCCTTCTTCACTGCGACAGTGCCTCACAGCTACATCGGCTGGGGCAAGTCTACTCACCTCGGCTACGGCATCCCCCTGATGATCGGCGCGAAGATGGCCTGTCCCGACCGGTTCTGCCTGAACTTCATGGGCGATGCCGCTTTCGGCATGTCCGGCATGGACATAGAGACCTCCGACCGAGCGGGCCTGCCCATAACCACGGTGTTGATGAACAACGGCATCATGGCTACGTACCCCGCCACTATCTACCCCACTGCGCAGGATAAATATGGCGTCACTCGCATGCAGGGCGACTATGCCAAGATCGCCGAAGGTATGGGGGCTGTGGGCATCAAGGTGATGAAGCCTGCGGAGATCGCCCCTGCCCTCAAGCGCGCCCGGCGCCTGAACGCCGAAGGCAAGACGGTGCTGCTGGATATCCACACCCGCCGCGAGGATAAGCGCTCCGGGAGTTAAAAACCCCAGACTGAGAAACAT
>JAZDHO010000090.1:0-35786 GCA_043805815.1 Chloroflexota bacterium | reverse complement strand
AGACTCGGCGGCGAGGCGACCTGGCTCTCCGGCTCGTCCCGCGCGTCTGCCGTCGGGCGGCTCGTCGAACTTTGCTGCGAGGGCGCTACGCTGGAAGTGTCCGCAGAGAATTCCCGGCTGCGCGCCGAGAACCAGCGGCTGAAGTCAGACCTGCACCACGCCCGCTGCCTCGCAAAGATCCTCGCCTACAGCTACGAGCACGACTCGCGCCCGCCGCCGCAGGTGGTCAGCGAGGCGATGCAGTATGATGCCACCCGGCCCGGCCAAGGGGCGAAGGAGTAGCGCCATGGAAACCCAAGAGCAAATAATCCGCAGGCGTGATCGAGAGCAGGCCCAAGAGCGTCTTTGCCGGTTCGTCGAGGAGGGCGCCCAGGCTCGGCGCGAATTCGAAGAGCTGACCCGGCCCATGGAGGCCATCGCCGACCAGCCGCCGCCGAAGCCGGGGCGCGGGGATATGTGGAGAGGCGCAATAGAGCAGAGAGATCGGCTTCGCATCCAGCTCGCGGGATGTCTTGCAGCAGCGGAGGGATGGTCGGAGTCTGACCCGGCAATAAAGGGCCAGTACGGGTGGAGCGTCGCTTACCAGAAGGTGCTCGATCTACGCATGGCCTATGATGCGACTGTCGCCCGCCTGGCCGAGGTGGAGCGCGAGCGGGACCGGCTGGCAGCATTCCTGGGTCGGGTTCGGATGGAAGAAATTCCGTTTCTCGACCTAGAAACCATCGCCCAGCGGCCGGAGCTTTTCGAGGACACGAACCAGGACACGAACCCGCCGCAATCGGCTACAACCGGCGAGGATGATTGAGGTTGATCTGGACACGAACGAGGACATGCGAACTGTTGCAAAATCTGCAACAACTGATGCCCCGCATGGGGCAGGTCAGGCGCGGGTGCCATGGTAGGGACTCATCCCCCTGCCTCCAGTGGTCTGAGCCGGCGGGACTTAGCTAACCCGCGTACAGCCGGCAAGATGGCTCTCTCGCGCGTTTGGCGCTGGTACCGCCGCCCCGCGTGCAAGGTGAGGGTTGTGCGAGAGAGCCTCTTTTTTCATAACCAGGGCCGCGGCCCCGAGGAGAACTAAATGCTGACCATCCTGCTAATCATCCTGCTGGTGCTGTTCCTGTCCGGCGGCGCCTGGGGCTATAGCCGCTGGGGCTACGCCGGGTTCTCGCCCATCGGGATTCTGCTGCTCATCTTGCTGGTTCTCTGGTTGACGGGCAACCTTCACCATCTACATCTGCCGCGCTGGTAGCCGGCGCAAAAAGGAGCTGGAAAATGAACATCAAAGCAGGCGTGAAAACCACAGAATTTTGGCTCGGGCTGGCAGCCGTTCTCATCGGCGCGTTCCTGGCATCGGGGGTGCTGCCCAGCGACCACTGGGCAATCAAGGTCTGCGGCATCCTGGCCGTGGCACTGGCCTCGCTCGGCTACTCTATCAGCCGGGGCCAGGCCAAGAGCGGCGGACCGCCCGTCGCCTCGCTGCTCCTGCCCCTGCTCCTCGTTGTGGGGCTGAGCGGGGGGTGCGCAATGTCCGCGGCGCAGCGCCTACAGCTCGTGGCCGAGGGCACCTACCAACTCAAGGAAGTGGCCGCGCCCGCGTGGTCTAGCGCGTGCGAAGCCAAGGCCAAGGTATGCGTGGCAGAGGGCGTACAGGCCAGCAAGGACTGCAAGCCGTGGGCCACCTGCCAAGCTGGGCTCAAGCGATTCTATGAAGCGCACATGGCCACGCAACGCGCGATCCAGCAAGCGGCGTGGTATCTGCTCAACGACAAGGCCGAGCTGGCGCAGAAGGTGCTGGCCACGGCGCAAGCGGGCCTGGCCGCGGCGTTTGAGCTGGCGCGGGCCGAGGGAGCAATCCAATGACCGAGATCATCGTTCAAGCCGTCGTGGCGCTGGTGCAGGGCGCGGTGCTGATCGCGCAGCAAGCCGGGCAGAAGGTGGACCTATCCGAGATCATGGCGACCGCGGCAGCTCGGGCCGGGGCTACGATGCAGGAGTACGAGAAGCAACTCGCCGCGCAGAAGGCGCTGTTCCCGCAGGGGTAGCCCATGGGACGATGTAGTGCTACGGAGGTGTTCGATCCGGTAGCCTGTCTCTTGCTTGATCCAGATTCCGATCTTTCGACTGAGAACATTCAGAGCATTCTTGAGAGGCTGATTGTTGCGTTGGAAGATTATGACTGGGACTGCCAGCAGGACAGCGAATACTACAATCACCCGACGGTGCAAAAGATCATGCGCAAGTTGCATCCCAAGTGGTTCGAGGACTGATCGTGTACCACTTCGCCGGCCGCTCTGTAGACACCTACCCAGTACGCAACCGGGAGGTGATCTATGCAGCACGGCGAGCGGACGAAGTACCACCTGCTGGATCTCGGATGGTTCTACGGCGAGTTTCGCTGGATTTCGCATACCTGGTCCAAGCGTGGGGAAATCAGCGGGCAAGGACGGGCTCAGGCGCTGCGCCGGTACAAGCGGCAATTTGTGCGGTCCGAAAGGCGGCGCGGGAAGGCGTTGTGCATGAATGAGAGATAAGGCAAGAATCGACGATATCCTGAAACGGCTCAAAACTGCGTGGGAGCAGAGCCCGGACCTGCGGCTCGGGCAGCTCTTAACCGCCTCCGTGTCGAAAACGCCGCTGTTCTACATCGAAGATGATCCGCTGATTGATAGCGTCGAGAGTCTGCTAAAGACGGGGCGGGTGAAGGATGTATAACCGCGCCGGCCGCCGCCCTCGCCGGTGCAATGTGAGGTGAGACGTGCCATGAACGACTACCGAGTCAGCGAGCGAGATGGGCACGTCGTGATATGGGGCATGCCTAGTACCACGGCATACTGGGGGCTGCTGCGCTGCTACGCCGAGGTCTGCATGGACCACACCAGCACCCATCCGGGGCTGCTCGAACGCCTCGGCGGGGCCAGCCTGGTCATCGGCCGCCCCGAGGCGCTGGACCGCCTTGAGCGCGAGCGCGCGCCGGAGCCGATGTGATGACTGACTACGACCTGGAAGGGAAGCCGTTTACCGTCAACGAATACCAGCAGGCGATCGACGATATCCTCGGCGAATATCCTGAGTACACAGCACCACCGCGCTACCCCATGATCACTCTACCCCTGCACGACGGATCGAAGCTGCGCCCCGGGAAGCTCGCCCGGCGACGGCGCAGGGACGCAAAGCGGCGGGCAGATCGCTGGTACGCGGCATGGGAGGCAGCCGGAGAAAAGCTCCTCGACGAGCTGAACAAAATGCACAAGGAAACCGGAGCCATGCGCGATAAGCTAGGCTGGCTGCTCGACCACGGCTTCCGCCACGAGGCTGAATGGCTGCGCGCAATTACCAGCGTGCGCTCTGAATGCTATGTGGCAATCTGCAATGCGCTCGGTAAATACTTCTGAGGTGGCCCATGCCTGACAGCATCGACAAATTATGCGCGCTGCTGGACCAGTCTGGGCTTCGTGCGACGTTCGATCCGCGGCGCGATTGCACAGCACCATGCTGGCTGTGCGGCGCTCCAGCAGCCCCAGCGCATGCGCTTGTGAGCATCGGCACCTATCACAACGGCACTGATATTTCCCGCCCGTTCTGCGCTGGCTGCAAGGCCATCTATGAAGCGAGAGTTAAACATGCCTGATCAGGTGATTCCCGCGGCCCTCGCCCGCCATCCGAAGCTAGACGAGCTGCGCCCGCAGTTCCGCCCGCTCGTTGCGGCCATCCTCGCTGACCTCGAAGCCCAGGGCTACCAGCCGAAGATCAGCAACGCCTACCGCACCGCGGCGCAGCAAGCCGAGAAGGCCAAGAACGGCTACAGCCTCACAGCGAAGCCCGGTTACCACCACTGGGGCCTGGCCTGCGACATTGTAGATCAGCGCTGGGGTTGGAAAGTCGCCGATGATAACGCCGCGTTTTTCCGCGCGCTCCGCGATGCCTGCGACGTGGTAGGCGTGGCCAGCGGTGGATGGTGGGGGCTCAAGCCGGGGCGCGAGCGGCATTCGCCATGGCTGCGCTGGCGTCTTGGATGGGACGTGGCCCACTGTCAGATTATCGGGGCTCCGCGGGCTCTGCGCACTGACTACGGGCCGGGCAAGCGCTAGGCTATTTCGTCAACAATATCTGCTGGTTCTGGTCGCAGTTAAGCAAAGCGACCCCCGGCCGTGGTAAAATTAAGATACTGGCTGATTCTCGGCTAGGAATTAAGCGACGCCACCTGCCGGCGGCTCATGGCGGCGACGGGGCTGGAAGAGGGGCGCTAGACTTCGAGATCCCCTTCGCAGATTTTGTACAAAGCAGCAACCGGCCCCCGCATACCATCTCGAACGGTTTTCAGCGTACCTTCAAGTGCCTCGATTCTCGCCTGTGCCTCCGACGTTCCATCTGCCATCTTTTCAGCCGCGTTATATGTGTCATTGCTCACATACGACAATTCACTGAATCCGCAGATGCTGTAACCGATAAGCTGGGCAAATTGCTCCCTATCTTCCTGCGAAAAATCCATCACGGCGATTTTGTTCATATCGAACGGCCCTTCATCGAGAAGGAACCGAACAATTTTATTTTCCTCGAATCGGACTATTCCGTCCCTGGATCTAGATATCGGCTGAATAGGTCTCATTTGCACTCCTCCATTCGCCGGCACAAGGCCCCGGCCGGGCGCTAGGTCAATTGTCGATTGAGAGATTGTTGTCTAACCAGTTCAAGCACTCACGCGCGGCCTGCTCTCTGGTGCGTCTGATAATCTGCGTGCTTTTCTCGCCCGCCTCGGCTCCAGCGACCCATAGGCCAAAGTCTGTGCGCACTAGGCATTTATGCTCGCCCCTGTGCGCCCAATAATCCCCGCGAGATTTTGCTTTTGTATATTTGATATCGCTCACAGGTGCCTCCACCGGCGCTTCCGCCGGATGTCCGAAACATGCTGGTGCGAAACGCCAAGCCGGCGCCCGCACGCGACGCAGGACAGCCCGCAGGTCAGCGCCCAACGCGCTTGCGCCTCGGTGATCTTGCAGAGCCCGTGCGCCTCGCCGCGGTTCTTGGACTTGCGTGATGCTGGCGTTCCGCGGTGGCCGCTCATTTAGACCACCATTCAGGCAGATTGCAAATGCCGTCTGGATGCATGGGTCGATAGGCCATATTGTAAGCGCTGATGGAATCCAACTCGGGAGCGCGCCGCATCTTCATCCCTTTCATGGACGCCGTGACAGTTCCGAACCCCGCATCAACGGCACCATAGATAACTGCCCACCGCGCACGCTCGCGGGATTCGCCGAATACAATAATCGGCTCATTGACCCACGGATGATCAACTCGCCAGGCTCTCCTGCCGCTCATTTTCCCTCCATCGCATCGAGCGCAGCCTGCGCCGCGGCCTCGGGCGTGGGGCCATACCGCCTCACGCCGTTGAAATCCGCGCAAAATTCTCCCCTGTTTTTCTGCCGGCACACTGCGCACTCGCAGGAGGGCCTCAACTCGCCATTGGCATCCAGCACCAACTCAACCGCCGTCGGCTGGAGAGCCGCGCGGATGGTGGCCAGGCAGTCAGTCAGATCACGCTGCTCGGTCTGAGTCCATGTGCAGCCCTGCATGACCCGGGTGACTTCGGACAGCGCCTCAAACGCGGCCTTCTTCGGGGTGGTCATCTGGGCTTCTCCCGCTTCTGCACCTTCATCATGGCCAGTGCCGCGCCCAGTTCCCGCTGGAGCCGTTCAACGATAGCGTAGGCCAGATCAAACTTGCACTCGTCGAGAAGGTCAGCAGCGAGGCGCAGTTTGTCCGGCGGGGTCAATAACTCAATCTTTGCAACCAACTCTTCTGGTGTGCTCATTTCTGCTCCTTTGCGCCAGGCCACCCGGCCGGCAATTCCCGGTTGTGCAACGCCTCGCCGGGCAGCGTTTCGCCCTTGAACCAGTAGGGGGCTCCGGCATACCAGCACTGCTGCATCAGCGCGCGGTGCCAGTCCAGTTCAGCCTCGGTAGGCCGGTGCCCTTTTGGCGGGCCGGACGCGATCCACGCGGGCATGTCCGCCAGGCTTGCCCCGTAGGCATCGGGGATGATGGCCAGCGGTTCGAGCATCGGTTCTGCGTGCACGCCCCAGCGCCAGCCCATGCGCCCCAGCTCGACGCCGTAGGGCAGCCGCTCGTCGGCCTCCTGCTGGGTGCTGATGCTGAGTAGCCAGATCCAGTTGGGGGGCGGCCACGGTTCGTAAATGCGCGGCATGTCCTTGTTCAACACGGGTTCTGCCTCGCGCATGCAAATTGCCCCAGGTCTAGGAACGGCGGGGAAAACGGCTCTCGCCCACGCCACAACCGCCGCCGGGTCGCTCGTCGGCACACCGAACCCATGGTCAGGCCGGGCCAAGGCGACGCCGACGCACGCGGCCAGATACTCCGGGTGCTTGCGCGCGACCTCTGCCGGCTCGCCGAGGATCCAGCCGAACCTCTGCGGCTTGCGCGTGGTCAGGCACTTGCGCAGGCGGTCAGGGTGAAGTTCTAAGACACTCGGAGGCCCGTTGTGGATCGCCGGGAAGCGCTTGAAGAATGATGGAGTCCAGCATGATCGGCATCCTGCGCTTCTTTCCGACGGAGGTAGGGACAAATTGGGGCAACCAGAATAGGGCGCGCTGACAGAACCCCACCATTTCCCCTCGTCGCTCATGACGCCCACCTTCGCCAGACGGGCAGGTGCGCCCGCCATGGCTCGCCGCAGTTCGCGCAGGGGGTCACGGGACCAGCCCTATGTGGCTCAGGATGCGCCCCGGGAGCGACCTGTGCGCCCACTCGGCCTGCCCGCAGGCGACGCAGTGGTAGCCCTGGAGGCCGTCCAGGGGGCGATACCTACAGCCCGATCCCATCAGCCATGCCCAGGCCGCCGCGCGGATCCGGGCGCGCATGGCCGCGCGCTTCAGGCTGCGCTGGTAACTCGCGAGGCGCGGGGGCAGGCCGCATCTGTGGTACTCGTAGTGGTCAGGTCGCATGGTCATCCTCTCCGATCTGGTTGCACCGCCGGTGGTCCCCCTCGTCGAGGCCCTCGCCGCAGTAGTAGCACTCGCCCTCGTCCTGCTCCTCGCCCGCGTCCTCGGGCTCGTCGAGCATATAGTCCGGGAGGCGGTCCGTCAGCCGGTAGCGTCGGCTCATCGTATCACCAGCTCCTTCTCGCGCTGCTCCGCGCACCAGCGCCTGAAATCCGCCTCCTCGGCCGCGTTCGCCCGCGCCTGCGCCTCGCGGTACGCCGAGTAGCCGTCGAGCGCCTTATCGAGGGCCTCGAGCGCACCCGCCAGCGTCGGACGCTCAAAGCTCCAGTCGTCGGCCGATAGCCGATAGCCGCGCGCGCCGTCGGCTAGCTCCCCCCATCGCTGCAAGTACAGGCCACGGATACCGGCCTCTTCGAGCCGGGTCAGAAGGTCGAGTGCGGTCATCTCTTTGGTGCTCATGGTCGCCTCACCAGGTCTGCCCCGGGCCAGAGCCCAGGGGATGCAGTCACTCGGGCCAATCATTGCCGTTCGGGTCCAGGCCCGCGGCCTCCCGCAGCTCGCCGATCAGCGTCGTGATCTTCGTCTGGCGCAGGATGCGATCATCGCCGGTCAGCGCCCCGGCGATCCATGACATGCGCTGGCGAGCGATCCGCCTGGACAAATCTGCCTCAGCACCGTCGGCCCATTTGTTCCGCGCAGCCGCCTGTGCCATGTCGCGCTCAGCCTGCCACTCCTCGTCGGATAGTTCGCTCAGCAGCCGGGCCAGGACAACGGCCAGGTGCTCTTTGCTCGTGTCGATCATGGTCGTCCCTCTACCTCCCCGGGCCACTCTGGGATCTCTGCCCGGATATCGTCGGCCTGGAGTTTGAGTTCTGCCGCACTCTCCGCCCTCTCCGCACTCGCCGCCCACGCCGCACTCGCCGCCCTCGCCGCACTCGCCGCCCACGCCGCACTCGCCGCCCTCGCCGCACTCGCCGCCCTCGCCGCACTCGCCGCACTCGCCGCACTCGCCGCACTCGCCGCACTCGCCGCACTCGCCGCCCTCGCCGCACTCGCCGCACTCGCCGCCCTCGCCGCACTCGCCGCACTCGCCGCCCTCTCCTCGGTGCGATCTTCGCCGCTGATCCACTTCGCCGCCCACAGCTCAACGGCGGGGATCCCGCACTTCAGCGCATGGTTCGTGACCGCGCGCAGAACTATTTTTTCTATCGCCCGGTCTAGCGCGGGATAAATCCTCTCGCGCTCGGATTCTGTCAACCTCCATAATTGCCAAATCAGCCAATCTCCGCGCTGGCAGGATTTCCACCAATCGGCCTGCGTTTTATCCGGGCCAAGCGCCCGGCGCATTTCCAGCGCCTCGCTGCAAGAGTTGTGGGCCAGGCCCCATTCGTAGGCGTTCATGCTCGCTCGCTCCTCGAAAACTCCCGCGCCCGGGCCAGCGGACAGGACCAGCCGCCAGGAAGGACCGGCGCCGGGCCGGGGCGGGAATCGGTGGGATAATTGGTTGGCATAATCGGGGTTTCCTTCCTGGCAACGATGATAGTTGCAGGAAAAAATAGCGCTGTCAAGAATTATTTTGCTTGACTTCGCATTTCATCGCAGATATAAGAGGTGACATGGCAAAGACGATTCAGCGGCGCAAGCCGGCAAAGATTCAAGAAATGTACTTCCGCCCGACGCCGGAGCAGCTCGAAAAGCTAAGGACTGTCAAGGCGTCGCTAGAAACGTCCGTCGGTGGGCGGGTATCGTGGCAGCAAACGCTGTCCTTCATCGTCACGCGGTTCGAGGACCGCTAACCGGGGCAAATGCCCCAAGAAAAGGAGCAGGGAAATGAAGATCGAGATCGAAGTCACCCCGACCGCGAATCCCAAGATCAAGAACGTGGGCGGAAAGCTCTGCTCCGGCTGGGGTGAGGTCAAGGCCGCACTGCGCAAGCAGGCCGAGGCCCAGATCGTGGCCACGCTGGATGTGCTGTTCCCGGGCAAGGCCAAGGCGCCCGTCGAGCCGCCCGCGCAGTAGCACGTCCCCGGCCTGGCACCTCAGAGCGGACCCGGCCGGGCCAACAGGACCAGAGCCAGGAGATCGAAATGAAACTGAAATCAGAAATGTTCCGCGCGGGAATGAAAGTCGTTCGCGGGCCGGATTGGTGCTGGGAAGAGCAGGACGGCGGCGCCGGGAAGGTGGGGATTACGCGGTCTGATCCGTATGAGAGTTTTTTGGGATTATGGGTCGGCGTGGATTGGCCCAAGAATCGAGGGCATAGTTACCAAGTCGGCGCGGACAACTGCTTCGACATTCAGCCTGCCGGCCAACCCTGCCCGCTCTGCCGCAAAACGTGCTGGCTCCACCACTCCAGGCCATTCGCCTTCGACGAGTGCGGCTACTGCGGCTGCTGCATTTCGTGGGAGGACTGAGCCATGAACCGCACCCTCGGCACGCCCATCATCCTAGACCGATTCCTAGACCCGCCCGACGCCGCCTGCCCGGACTGCGGGCGCGAGCTGCGCCGCGGGCGGTGCCCGGATTGCGCGCGGGAAGATGACGATGAGCTCCGGCACCAGGACCGCGAGTTTGACGCATACCTGGATAGCCTCGATGACTACTGACCGACAAGGAGATTGACACATGACCCCCGAGGCCATAGCAGCGCCTGCTAACCTGGCTGAACTGCTCCGCGACAAGATCCAAAAGGAATTCGTGTCCCTCATTTCACCGGAGCAATGGGACACGATGCTCCAAAGGGAATGGGATGCCTTCTTCTTGCCCGGACGCAACGCATACCGAGGTGAGACTACGCCATCGAAACTCTCCGAGTTGATCAAGGCTGAAGTTGAGCGGGGCGTCAAGGAGCACCTGTTACCTCTTATCGCTCAACGGCTGGAAGGGCTCGCATGGGAGCACATGGCCACTGAGGCCACCTCGCAGATTATTTCGGAGTGCTCGGGGAAAGTAATGGGGGCGTTCGTCGAGAGATTGATGGCAACTCTCGCAATGGAGATCCAAGTCCGCATGCCTCAGAGGCCGTTCTGATGCAGTCCGACCGCGCCACGCTGGCCAGCCTGCCGTTCCTGCGCGCCGTCGTGGGCGTGCTCGCGGCCAGCGGTGCGATCTGCCCGAAGTGCGGCCATGGCACGCGCAAGACCTCGAAGCG
Organism: Chloroflexota bacterium; assembly: GCA_043805815.1. Classification (GTDB taxonomy): domain Bacteria; phylum Chloroflexota; class Anaerolineae; order Anaerolineales; family Villigracilaceae; genus Fen-1038. The sequence goes on along the minus strand of JAZDHO010000090.1, from coordinate 25,674 downwards.
CTGGGCCGAGTGCAAGCGCTGCGGCGTGCGCGTGGAGCGGCGGGAACTGCCAGAGCCGGAGCCTGCAAAATGAGCAACCGCGATTCCCCGCGCGATGACGGATTTTTGCCCGGCGCGATTCATGCCGTCTGCCCGGAGCCGGAGATCCGCACGCTCGATGACGTGGCTGAAAAGCACCTCGGCGAGCCGGACCTGTCCGGGGTCCGCACGGCCCTGGGGATCGCATTCCCGCGGCAGTGGGTTGGGTGCCTGGACGATGCCGCGCCCCTCGTGGCGCGCGAGCTGCTGGCGCTGGGATGGATCGCGCCGAGGAAACGATGATGACCTCCGCCGATCAATCCACACTTCAGGCCCTCTTCGACCTAGAAACAGACTCTCCCGCGCCGAGCTTCGCCCCGGTTACGGCGTCCGAAGTGGCAGCAGCGATGGGTCAGGATATGCGCGGCATCGCTCAACGCCTAGCGGGCCTTGCCAGAGCAGGACTCGCCGAGCGCAGTTGTTTAGGCGGGGCGCATGATTCGATCTGCTATCGGATTTCCGATGCTGGAATAGCCGCCCTGGCTGATCTCGATGACGGCCCGGGGCCGATATGGTAGCCGTTCCTGCCCTGCTCCACGCTACGCCCCGCGGCCAGGTATGGGCCGGGGACGGGTCGCGGGGACTGCCGCGATGACCGGCCAGATCGCCATGCCCTGGGGCGAGCCGACGGAGCGGGAGTCCGACTTCTGGCCCACGCCGGCGCCTGCTACGCTGGCGCTGCTGGCTGTTTGCCCGCCGCCGGAACGAAGCATGATAGGTGAACCAGCAGGCGGATCTGGCGCTATCGTGCGCGTCCTGGTGGGCATGGGAAGGACTGTTTCAGCATCGGATCTGCGGCCGGAGTGCGGGCCTGATTGCATCGACGCTGGGGCGATCCATTTTGAGCAGCGCGATTGGATCGCGGACCCACATAACCGTTGGGAATCAATTATAACTAACCCGCCGTTTTCCGTTGCGCAAGAGTTCACACGGGCATGCATCGCCGCTGAGCCGTGCTACCTGGCCCTGCTGCTGCGCCTGAACGTGCTGGGAAGCAATCCATGGGCGCCGCTCTGGCTCGAACATCCACCGACGGGTATCTATCCGCTACGCCACCGGCCGAGCTTCAGCGGAGACGGAAAGACCGACGCCTGCAATTATGCCTGGTTCACATTCATCGCCGGAGAACGCCCGTGCAACATTCGGCCGATATGATGGGCGCGGGCATGTTTACCTCTTGACACCTGTACTGACACCTGCTATCCTGTCTTTAATGCCGACCCCCAAGAAGCGCCACAAGGCTCAACGACTCGACATCCACCTGCCCCCGACCATGCTTGCATGGCTCCGGCAGGAGTCCAGCCGTCGAGACATTCCGATGGGTGAGGTCATCCGGAGGGCACTCCGCGAGTTGATGGAGCAGCCCCGTTGACCATCCTTTCTCACCGGATCCGGTTAGACCTGAACAATGTCCAGGAGACATGGTTCAACCGCTGTGCGGGGGCGGCGCGATGGGCCTACAACCAGGGGCTCGCCCGCTGGCAAGAACTTTACAAGGCCGACGAGAAAACGTCTTGGCAAGGGCTCAACAAGGAGTTGAACGCATCCAAGCCAGATTGGCTCCGAGAGTTGCCCTGGAAGATCTCCAACGGTGCGCTTGAGGACTTGGGCCGGGCGTTCACTAACTTCTTTGCCAAGCGCGCAAAGTACCCGAACTTTAAGAAGCGTGGCCGGTGCAGGGACGGATTCTCCCTTGACGCAAGAGAGGTGCGCTTCGACGGCACGAGGATTCGCATCCCCAGGCTCGGCTGGGTCCGCACCAGAGAGATCCTGCGGTTCCCGGGCAAGGTTCTTTCTGTCCGTTTTACAAAGCAAGCCCGCCACTGGTACGCATCGGCTCAGGTCGAGATTGATGAGTCCTGGTCCTACCCTCATGTGTGCGAAACCCAAGCCGCAGTTGGGGTAGACATGGGAGTCAAAGACCTCGCCGTCTTGTCCGATGGAACCAGAGTGCCAGCGCCTCGCATCCTGCGCCGGCTTGAAGGCAAACTCAGGATGCTCAACAAGCGGCTCTCGCGCCGGGCTAAAGGAGGAAAGAACTGGCTCAAGGCCAAGGCACAACTCGGTCGATTGCACGAACGGATTGCAAATATCCGTAAGGACGTGACGCACAACCTCACTGCGAGGCTGGTCTGTGACTTCAAGACCATCGTGATCGAAGATCTGAACATCAAAGGGATGGCGAGCAACAGCCACCTGGCCAAGTCCATCATTGACGCTGCAATGGGCGAAGTCCGACGGCAACTTGAATATAAAGCCCCGCTCGCTGGATCCGATGTGCTTGTTGCAGGCCGCTGGTTTGCATCATCGAAAACCTGCTCTGACTGCGAGCATGTTCTTGATGTGCTGCCGCTCTCCGTGCGCGAGTGGATCTGTCCAGTATGCGGCTCGGTACATGACCGCGATGTGAACGCTGGTATTAACTTGAAAAAATTGGCCGCAGCCCGTGCGGTGACAGCCCTGAGCCAGGGAAGCTCTGGCCCCGTTGAAATTGGCGGGGCGAAACTGCCCTTTGTCGGGGAACCGAGCAGCCATGTTAACCAATAGGTTCATGACTCAAGTCTCGGATGGGATGCCCCCGCCGGATCCGCCGACCCACGGCAGGCACATCGACGGCGATGAACTTCTGGAGTGGCTGGAAGATCAAGGCCGCTTGGCTACGAGAATGAAAAATTATTGCCCAGAGGGAGAGGCAGGTAGTTGCTACCACCATGGCCGCTGTTTTGCCTACGAGGATACTGCCGAACAGATCCGCGCCGCCCTCGAAGCCCAGGGCCAGGCGCAGAAGGAGCAGCCATGATCGACGGCACCTACCACACCGAGGCAGGCAGCGAAGTCACGATCCGCAACGGGCGCCTCGTCGAGTGGTCATTCGACTGGTTCGAGGAGCCCAACGCCTGCTGCGATTGCGTGCCGTATGGCGTTGATGAGCGCGGGGATGAGATCTATCTGGAATGGGCCTGCGAGGACTGCGGCGGCAATGGAGCGCGGCTGTTTCCCGGATCGCAGAGGGAGCAGCCATGATCCCCGACGAACTGGCCCGGCTGCGGGTGCAGACTGAAACGGCCCTGACAAATATGGAGTGGGCCACGGGCGGCGACCGCTGCGTACCCGTCCGCGTATACATCGCGGCCCTCGAAGCCCGCTGCGAGATCCTGGACGATCCACTGTCAGAGGTCGACGCGCATGCGGAGCGCATCGACCCCGGCCACCTGGCCCGCGTGAACTGGGAACTGCGCAAAACTATCGCCACGCTTGGATCTCGCGTTGCCGAGCTGGGCGGCTGGTGCGCGGTCACGGAGACGGAACCGGCGCAAGGAGTCTACGAGGGGCGGCTTCCGCTGGAATATATTGGGGACGGGGTATGGTGCCCACTGGCTGCGCTGCGACCTACCCACTACCGCCCGCTGCCCGAGCCGCCGGAGGTGAAGTGATGAAGGATGTTATGGAATGTTATACGGCCTATGCCCGGTCTGTCCTGCCAGATCTGCCTGAAAACTGGCTCGTTTACCATGTCCAGGTGCTCGACGACGAATCTGTTTTCATGGAGGGCGCCGAGGCATACACGATATCGAAAGGCCCGCGCAAAGGGCGCACGGCCTGGCGCAATCCGATGCGGTGTCACAAGATGCTGGTTATGCCGCGGGATGCGCAGCCGTAGCCACCGCCCTCCACACCCCCTGCCGCACCTTCACAGCCAGACCCAGCGCCACGAGCCGCCCCACCGCCCGGCGAACCGACGACACCGGGCCGAACATGATCATCTCGCCCCAGTACACCTCATCATGCTCCCGTAGCAGCGCCAGCAGCGCCTGAGCCACGCTGCCGGGCTTCGGGGCCAGCTCCGGCACCCTGGGCGCCCGGCCGGGAATCGGGCTGTCCTTGTGCGCCTGGCTGGCTTCTAGGCCCATGTGGATATACCAGACCAGGAGGCGCGAGCGGCTTACTCCCAGGCGGTTGGCCTCTGCGTCTAGGCGGTGCTCGAGATCGGCCTCGCTGGCGGGCAGGCTGAAACTTAGCGTGGGCATTATTAGGCGCCCCTAACAGCGCTTGCGCCCGCGCCGATCCATTGCAGATCCCAGTCAGGGTCGCGCCCCCACATGGCGGCGATGTCGTCCATGGCCTGGTCGCGGCCCGACACGCCAGCGGGGTAGCCCTCCGGCGACGGATGCACGTCATCGCCGTTGCTGGTCAGCAGCATGCGCCCCTTGCAGCCCTTGCCGATGCGCAGTTGGATCCGCTTGCCGTCCTCGCCCTTGATCGATGCCAGTAACATTTCATTCTCCTTTTGCCCGGCCCGTGGTGGCGCCGGGCGATGGGGGGCTACAGTTTCTCGACGGTGCCAGCAAACGGCTGGCCCTGAAACGTCCACACGCCGCACTCGTCGCATTCGTAGTCCGCGGAGGTCTCGCTTTCCCACTCCTCCTGAGTGTAGGCAGCCCCGTCCACGAGAAGGACTGAAATCATCGTCCCATCGTCCAAATTGATTTGGTGAGTCGGTTGGTAGTCCATTTTATCCTCCTGGCTGCTACTGGTTGGCCCGCCCGGTCGGTCGTGGGCCGGCGCCGACTGCTCGGGCCGGGCGGGGTGCGTGGGGCTAGTATCCGTGGCCGTCGCGCCTGATGAAAACGAATCGGTTGATCCCAGCGTGGCCGGATGACAGCTTCTCGATCTCGGGCTTGCTGATGGCGGGGTTCATGATGGTGACGTTGATTGAGCTTCCCCCGCCGTACATGTGGCACTTGACGCTGATGGCTTTGGAGTTGTAGCCAGCGCGCTTGAGGTCGGTTCTAATCTGGGCAGCGTGTTCTTGCGTGGTCATTGTCTTTCTCCTGGCTAGTTGTTGTCTGCGTCCTGATGATTAGATAATAGCCCTTCTATCCGAATAGTCAATAGCTATCAGCAACTATTTTGAACTATTTTCTAGTACGGCGGAATTGTTGCGGAATTAGGCAGGATTATTTTGTTGACTTCCTGTTTCTCGGGCGGTAATGAGGGCTGAATCGGGTAAATCGGGCGGGATGTTTCATGTGGAACGTGGCGGGCGGGCCTACTTCGCGGGCCGCTCGCCCGCCGGCTTGCCGCACAACTCCCGCGCGGTTTCCAGCGCCTCGCGGGCGGGTCGAGTCACTGCATGCCGCAGTGATGCGCGCCCGCTGTCCACGTCGGCCAGGATGCCTTCCAGCGCCAGCGCCAACCCGGCGACCGCCGCCTCCAGGTGGAACACCCTGGCCCGGAGCTGCGGGCCTGATATATCCTCGCAGCCCAGGCCCTCGAAGTCATGCTTGCTTAGGTGGTCAAGCATGGGGCCACTCGGGCAGCGCGGTCCAGCCGGCGAAGTAGTCATCGCCGCGCCAGTCGCTATCCAGCGGCGTGCCAACCCACGGCGGTTCACCGTCGCGCCACCAGAGGACCGCGCCGTCATCGTCGTGCCAGGATTCGGGCTTGCGCAGCTTCGCCCCGGGCGCATCCTCGCCGGGCCACGTCTCACCGGGAAGCGGAAAGCAGAGGTCAGGCAGCCGCGCCTCGTATCGCTCGCCAGCGCGAATGAACCCGCCTGTCGCCATGCGCCGGGCAGACTCCCATCGCCCGCCGTACCAGCAGGCTAGGCCCCGCCAGCCCACGGGCGGGAAATCTTCGGTCGGTTTGCGTGGGGCGGTCATCACATTCACTCTCCCTTTAATGAAAATCCTTTTTCTTTCAACACTTCGCGTATTTCTCGAACACTTTTAGGTCCGAGATTTTTTATTCCCCTCAGCTCTTTTGCGCTGAATGTAGATAAATGCTCAAGCGTTGTAATGTTCATGTTTTTTAGGCAATTAGATATTCTCATAGAAAACATAAAGTCGGCAATGTCCTCAATGGCATGCAGTCTTGTTACCCATCCATTTCGAGGAAGAATTGATGAATGCTCTTCTTCTTTGTTAATATGCAGAAGCGTTGCCGCAACCCTGTTTACATTGTCGCTTAAAACGTCGACCGCATGCCTTATTTGAACAAGCTGATCTTTTATCGGGTCATTGTTATCAAGATATGAATGCTGCCCGCATCCGCCGTTTGCATATGAAATTGGCCATCTGTCTCCAGTTTGAGTGAGAACTGGTGCATTTTTGTGGCACCACCCCTCTTTCTCTTTGCCCTGTTCCGTTTTGTGCCACCAATGTTCACATGTCGAGCAAAGATATGCCATTGTTCACATCCTCCTCAGCGTCGCGTAAAGGTCGGGCTGCTCCGTCTGCATCCACGGCTGCTTGAGCAACCATGCAACGTAATCCCGGGGCAGGTCTTTGACCGCCGTGCCGCTGTGCTTGCCGAATCGGATCGTCTTGACCGTGATTGGCGCGGAGCTGAGCGCGGCGAGGGCCAAGAGCGGGGTAGCTCCGCGCCCGATTGCATCCGCCGCCCTGGCCCGCCAATGCCACAGCGGCGCCTCTGTTTCCCACTCCACCTCAAGCATGATCCGCCTCAGCAACGCCGCGCACACCAAGCAGTCATACCCGGCGCTGTGCTGCCCGGCCTTGCCGCTCCGGTCCAGGTCTGCCGGTACGTCCCGCGGATGCAGCCCGAATCGGTACGCCAGCACGCCCAGCTTGTACGAGGGGAGGTCCGGCCACGCATGCCTGGCCAGCCGATAGGTATCCAGCACGGGCGCATCTGGGGGCCACCTGAGCCGCTTCCTGGCGATGGGCAGATCGTAGGCGCCGACGTTGTGCCCGCAGATCGCTTCGATGGTGCGGCCCGCGTACTCCTCGGCCAGCATCCCGGCGAGGGCATCTTCGGTGGGGGCGTGGGCAACATCCGCGTCAACCAGGTGGTGGACCGCGCTGGCTTCCGGCGGGATCGGAATGCCCGGGTTGACCAGGCCCGCGCTGAATCCGGTCATCTCCAGCAGGCGCAGCGGCTCGGGCTCGAAGCCGTACCCCAGCGCTGCGAACTCGACGATGTGCGCTTCTGACAGGTCTAGGCCCGTCGTTTCTAGGTCCAAAAACAGGATCATCTCTTTTCTCCTTGCATCTCAATCCACGCCAACCCGACGGCAAGCGCGGCCCAGGTATCCTTTGCAATCCCGAAAAGGGGGCCAGGTTTCGATTTGACACCTACCTGCGGCACCTTCCCGCCGCCCGTCGCAGGGTAGCGGTCGAGGATTGCCTGACGAACATTTCCGTCTTTTGCCCTCGACGAGCCGCATAGCCGGAGCTTGACATCGCGCCTGTAAATCCGGTGGTTCGGCTTGCGAAAGCTGGCTGCGATCCATACCCGCTCTATGTGCCCAATTACCGTGCAGGTTTCAAAGACGCTGGCCCCAACAGGCATCCCTCGCCCCTCGATCATCTCGATCACGAAGGCATCGCAGCCCAGCGCGTGCAGTGCGATCTGTGCAAGCACAGCCTCATTTTCTTCAAGGCCGTGCTGCACGGGATACTTGTCCTCGTCGAGAATGACCCATGCGCTCTTGACCGGGCCTGGATCAACGCAGAGTAGGCGCATCGTGTCTCCATGAAAACCCTGCCCGGCGAAGCGCAAGCCCCGCCGGGCAGGGGCTAGGTTCCTACTCCTGCGGCCCGGCCACCTCGTCGCGGCTGGCGATGCTCGCCGCCGCAGAGATCGTATCGGACATGCCCGCCGTGTACCGCCGCAGCCAGTCCACGCTCGCCGCGTCCAGCGCGTCCGTGGCCCGGAACGTCGCCTGCGAATACTTGATGTTGTCCTTGCTCACCGCCTCCTTGAGCCCGATCTCCGTCACCACGGAGCTGACCGCCCTGCCCCGCCCAGTGAGGAGCGTGGCGTACTTGCGCCATCCGGCCAGGCTTCCGGGGGACAGGACCACCACCTCGGGCAGCAGCAGGCCCGGCTGGAGCAAGAACAGCAGCTTCTTTTCCTTGCACGCCTTCGCATGCCCGTCGCTGCCCCACTGGTTGAAGGGGCAGTCCTCGCAGATGATGCCCGGGTTGCCCTGCCCCCTCACGCCGTCCCGCGAGGAGCAATCCGGCGGCACACCAGCGCCGCTGAACTCCTCGGCCCAGTAGGTCCGCGACGGGGCCGCGAGGAGGATCACGCCGGAGATGGTCTTGACGCTCTGCACCTCGCCGTTCTCGTCGGCCACCTCCCACGCCTTCCCGCCGCCGGCCGGGATCTTGATCCGCTGGAGGTCCGTCGGCTTCAGCTCGCCGCCCATGTTCTCCAGGATCATGGCCCGCAGATCTTCGGGCTGGTGCTGCGCCACCGCATAGCCCTTCTGGGCCAGCACCAGCGCCGTGCTGCTGCTGCTGCTCTGCTCCTTCACTTCCTCGATGCTCGTGATCTTCGGTTCCTTGCCCATTGCTCTTTCTCCTTGCTTCTCGGTTGAACTGCTACTTCACGCTCTACTTCACAACCCGAAGTGACACCACCTCGGAGATTTTGAGCTGGTCCTTGACCTCCTGCGGCTGGTCCAGCAGGTCAGCGAGGTTGACCGCGGAATCCGCCGGGATGTCCTTGCCGTCTAACTGCTCGCGCACCCATGCGCTGAGCGTCTGGCCGTTGATGGACTCCTTGCACATATCGCCGAGGCCCGCCGACTTAAAGGCAGCCACACCCGCCACAGTATCTTTCAGGCTGGCCCAGGTCTGCTTGTGCAGGTAGACCGTGCGACCATCTACGTTGAGGCGCTGCACCCCGTTCTCGATGTAGTAGGTCACGAGGCTGTCATGCAGCTTTTTCATCTGCGCATCGACGCTCTCGACCTCCGCGTCCAGCTTGGCTTTGCGCTTGGCCAGCGCGACGTATTCAGCCACGGTTTTGATGTCGGTTCCTTCGCTCATTGCTCTTTCTCCTTGGTCTTTGTTTTGAGAAATACTCGCACTCTGCTTCTAACTAACCCCTTTACATAATCGACCTTGATGCGATCCCTAGAACTGCATTCACCGCCAAAGCGCTTTAGCAGCATCCCCAGGTGCATAAGATCTTCTTCGGCAAGACCTCCGGCCGGTCCTGCATCCCGGTCTTTCTTTATATTGGCAAAGTCAGCAACAGCCGGATTGCCGTCGGCTGCAATACGGTATTTTTCAACGTGCGCCGGGGCAAACGTCACTTGCCCGCATTGCAGGCATGTTGCCCGAATGCGCTTTCCAGTTACCGTGAGCTGCCAGTTGTATCTGAACTTCTTTGATTTACACCTTCTGCATTCTTCGCCGAACCGATCAACTGGAGTGCGGTTCGGGCACGTCATAAAATGGATCTCTCCGGTTGCGTCGATTGGGATCTTTTTCTTATTGGCGTTCACACACCAATAAACGACACCCTGGCAATCGCGGCATGTCGCCGGCTTTGAATCGTGTTCAATCGCCCATTCCGGCCACTTGACATCAACCATGATGCACCACTTACTCCACCTTGAACGGCATTTGTTCTGCCGCCGATTTACACGACGGGCAAGACGGTTGCTTAACATATTTGTTTTTATCTATTTCATATCTTTCCCCGCAGGATTGACATTCATAATTAACAATATTCGGCTTGCTTTTTGGTCTGAGTTTTCCGAGGACGTGCTCGACGACCTCTGCCTTGTTCTTGATGGCGTTGTAGACATGCTCGTCAACCGTATCGTCCGCGACGAGGAATATGTGCGTCACCGCCCGCGTCTGCCCGGGCCGATGCACGCGGGCCTTTGCCTGCTCCAGGTCCGCGAGCGAGTATCCGATGCTGAAGTAGACCGAGAAGCAGGCGCGGGTCATGCTGACCCCGAGCCCGCCGGCCTGGATCTGCACAGCGAGCACCGGCGCCGCTCCGTCCTGCTGCCACTCCGCGAGCTGGTTGACGCGGCCCGACAACTCCAGCGCATCCTGCCCGGTCACCTCCAGCGCTACCCGATGCACGGTATCCAGGTCGCTGTGGAAACGGCAGAACACCACCACGGGCTCATGCCGCCGCTCTCCATCCAGCCGGTCCTCCCGCAGCTCCTCGAACACCTCCCCGAGCACAGCCGCCCGGCTGGTGCCAAGCTGCACGATACCCCCGCCGTCTGCCTCATCCAGCTTGAGAAACCCGCCCGTCGCCTGCTGGAGACGCAGGAGCTTTGTCAGCGCGTTCGCTGCCGTCACCCTGCCGGCGTCCAGTTCCGTCGCTAAGTCCTCTGCAAGCTCGTCGTGGGCCTTACGTTCGGCAGGGGATAGAGTGATATGTCTGACTGTCTCCGTCGCCTCTGTGAGGCTCAGAACCTCCCTTCCGACGTGCATGGTGATCTGGTCCATCTTCGCCCGCAGCTCGTCCAGGTGCTGCCACTTCTGAATGGCGCTGCCCCCGTGCCCTAGCTTCTTGCGGACCTTTTCGAGCAGCGGGATGAGCCAGTCGTACCCTCTGGGCTCCTCGCCGCGGGACACGGCGCGGTAGGCCAGCGCGTCCACAATGTCCTGGTTGCTGAGGCCGAGTTGCGCAACCTGGAAGGCAACGGCAAAGTCGGTGCCCCAGGTGCTCAGCGCCCGCCAGGGGCCGTGCAGCCCGTCCATCTGCTCAAGCGCCAGCAGTACCTTGCGGTCTGGCTTCGCGTCGGGCCTGACCACGAACGCCTGGGCCTCGTACCGCAGACGAAAGCGGGTCATGCTGCTGCCGAAGATGCCCGGATCCAGCGCTCTGAATTGGGCGAAGATGTCCGTCGGGCCCCACGGCATGGGGGTTCCCGAAAGCCCGACCATGTGCCGAGCCTTCGCGCGCAGGCCCTCGACCCACTTGCTGGCCTTGCCAGCAGGGGCCTTGCATCTGTGCAGTTCGTCACCGACAACCAGATCCCACTCCATACCCGCCGCCCATCCGGCGAAGGGCTCGCGCCAGGCCGCCTCATAATTGATCACGACCACAAGCGGACGCTTCAGGGCAGCGGCCCGCTTGGCTGCCATCTCCGCGGCCTTCACGCGCTTGGCAATGCTTCCCACGCTGGCGTCAAGCGCCACCAGCTCGACAGGGCCAGCCGCGTACTTGGCGAACTCGCCGGGCCAGACTCGGACAACCGAGGAAGGGCACAAGATAAGCGTTTTGTGGAAATCATAAGAAATTATTGAATCTATGCAAACCTTGCTCTTTCCGCAGCCCATGCCCGCGTGCAAGTAAAAAGCGTAATCCTGTCCGACGCGAGCGGATGCCTCTACCTGGTGAGGCCATGATGCTACTTTCGTGCGCAGCTCGACAGGCGCAAGCGCCTGCTCCTCTGCCTCGGGCGGCATGGCCCCGTCGAGGATGCGGCGCAGTGCCCGGCGCGTGGTCGGGCTGTCCGCGAAGGCCCACGCCTTCAGTTCCGGTTCCCACTTCGCCGTCGGTGTGGCCTTGAGCTGGTCCTTCAACTCGAAGGCGCCCCGCACCAGGATGCGGCCAGCAACAAAATCAACTGAGGTCCGAGCCATGTGCCACCAATTACCACGGGCGAACAGGCATTGCAAGAAAAAAGTTAGCACCCCATGAAGAAAATATATTGCATGGTGTTGCCCGCTTGTGGTAGGAGTGGCGCATGTTCAAAATCAAATCCGAAATGCCCACCGCAATCCAAATCCGGCCACGCAAGCGCTGGTGGTCTGACGTAATCTCCTACTGGCGCACGCTCCGCAGGGACCGCAAAGAAGAGGTCAGCAGGCAAGAGGTTTTCGACGACCTGATCCAAAGGGGGCTGGCCTCGGCGAAGGCTGAACAAGCCGCCAAAAAGCGCTAGGGAAGCGCGCCCATGCTAGACGCAGAGCGCGAACAAGCCCTAATCTTCTTGCGTGCGGTATTTCCTGAAATACCGGAAAATGCAGCAATTCTCATCTGGACCCTCAAGGACCGGCGCTCGCACTGGGCTACCTCGCATGAGCAGGCCGTGGAGCTGGCAGACGCGGCGGGCGGCCGGGATGTCTATGTCGGCTGCTGCCTTCAGCCGCGCGGGCTCGGGCCTAGCAAACGGGGAACGAAGAACTCGGTCCTCGCCCTGCCCGGCTTCTATATGGACGTGGATTTTCTGGATCCGTCAGCACACCAGAGCGGCAAGCCGTACCCCCCGACGCTCGATGCGGCCCATGCGCTTTGCGAGGAGATGCCCTGGATGCCTTCGCCCCTCGTGGCCAGCGGCCACGGCCTTCAGCCCTGGTGGCTCTTCAAGGAGCTGTGGCTGCTTGAGACGCCCGAGGAGCGGGCCAAGGCTGCCACCCTCCTCGCCGGCTGGCAACGGCTCCTGGCGCAGAAGGCTGCGGCCCACGGGTGGGCGCTGGACAGCACGCAGGACCTGTCGCGCATCTTGAGATTGCCCGGCACCTGGAACACGAAGAACGCGGCCGATCCGCGCGCTGTGGTCACGCTCTACATGCCCGACGGGCGGCGCTACATCCCGGAGGATGCCGAGGAGTACCTGCCCGCCGAGTCAGATCCGGCGCCAGCCGCGAAGCCGGCAAAGGGCAAGCCTGGCAAGGCCGGAACCTGCGGCGACGGACCCGGCTGGACTCTCTGCGCGCAGGCCATGGCCCCGCCCGAGAAGCTGTCCCTTGCCCTGGCGCAGGTTGACGGGTTCGCCGACACCTGGCGGCGCAAGCGCAAGCTCCACGGGCCGCGCGGTGATCAATCGCTAAGCGCCTTCGACTATAGCCTTGCCGTGCAGATGTTCAGGCTTGGCTGGACCGACCAGCAGATCGTGGACGGGCTCGTTCATTTCCGGCGGGAGCAGGGGGAGCCCAAGCTCCGGGTGGACTACTACCGGACCACGCTGGCGAAGGCGCGCAAGGATGGGGCGCCGAGTGAGATCGAAGAGGAGATCGATGCGTGGGAGGTTCAGCGAGAGGAAGGGGAGCAGGATCGGACAGGGCGGGCGGAGCAGGAGCCGGAGGCCAAGCCATCTGATCTTGTCGACGGTGGCGCGGACAAACGGGATGAATCTCAGGTTGCAGATCCCGGCGGGACATTTGCCCGCCAGGATGTGCCAGTCACGAAGCGCGATGCGGCACGGAAGATCGCCAGCTCGTGGTTGGGCTACCGGGTAGACCGAATCGAGCAGACCCGCTCGGAGGAACCCGTGTTTACCCTCGTCACTGAACGCGGAACCATTCGCATCGGTCCGGTTGCGACATTCAGGCGCCAGGACTCGTTCATTGGCGCAGTCGCCACCATGACCCACGAGGAGCCGGCAGCGCTCAAGCCAAAAAAGTGGAAGCCAGCCATGCTCAACGCGCTTTGGGATCTCACGGTTGTCGTGGACGTGGGAGACGAGGCCACAGCCAAGGGGCATGCACTAGCCGTCCTGACAGCGTACTTCCAGCACTATCGCCCGACCGACTCCGAGGAAATTGACCAGGATGCCACGCAGGACATCGTACAGGTAGGCGTCCCCATCATCTTCGGCGAGCATGTGTATTTTTCCGGCGAGCACTTCGGCCAGTGGTATGCCACACACTACCACACGCAACTACCAACGAGGGAGCGCGGCATTAAACTCCGGTCCATCGGAGGGGTCCAGACCCGTCACAGGTGGCGATCTGAGGGTGCTTTTTCTCAGATACGATCATGGAAGATTCCGCGGAAAGTGGTTGATGTCACAACGGAAAAAGACGAGGACGACCGACAATGACCCGATGCGCGGCTGTGACGCTTGTGACAGTATGTGACACCACTATTGTCACGGGAAATCGTTTAAGTTTTCGAGTAGTTAAGTCAATTTGTGACGCTGTGACACCTTTCCACGGAAGAATGAACCGGAGAACAAATTTCTGCGAAAAGGTGTCACACTGTCACAGTAGCAGTAAACGCTGCGATATGATTCGGGAATCCTCGTGACAGTGGTGGTGTCACATACTGTCACAGGTGTCACAGCGGAAACAGCATGGGAGGTGGTGTAATGTCTGGCAATGTGTACCATGTTATCGGGCCGCCTGGGTGTGGCAAAACGACACACCTCGCCCGGCGCATCGCTGCTACCCGGAAGGAGCGCGGGGAGGATTCGGTGTGCGTGGTGGCCTACACAAAGGTAGCCGCGGCAGAGATCGGGGGGAGGATTGGAGATGGAGGGAACGGCAAGAGCAAGCGCGGTAAACGCGGCGAGGACGGATGGGAGCCTGGAGAGGCGAAGGAGAAGCGTGTGGGAACCCTCCACAGCATCTTGTTTCACCTCCTGGGGGGAAAGTCAAGCGTCAAACTCGCCTCGCCCAAGGAATGGAATGCCTGCCATTCTGAAATGCTGCACCTCTCAGGTGAGGGCGTGAGCCAGGACGATCTCGACGAGCCCAGGGGAAAGACAGAGGGCGACAAGCTCAAGGCGGTGTGCGACCAACTCCGGGCCAAGATGGTCCCGCGTGAATTATGGCCTTCCCATGCACGCATGTTCGACGTTCCCTGGCGACGGTGGAAGGATGAAACCGGCTACACCGATTTTACCGATTGGGTGGAGATGGCCATTGAGCGGCGATTGCCACCTCCTGCAGGATGCTCCGTTGGAATCTACGACGAATGTTTCCCAGCTGGTATGCTGGTTGAAACTGAAAATGGCCCCATCCCCATAGAAGAAATCGTGAATAACCCCGGAAGATATAGAAACGTTTTATCTTGCATTGATGGGGGCAGGATGTTAGGATGGTCTGAAATTGAGGCGGCATATAGCACAGAGACAACAAATGCCCTCATCAGAATCGAGCACGAAGGAGGATCCATTGTCGTCACGGCGAACCACCCTGTTTGGATCGAAGGATTATCCTGGACTCCTGCCGGATTGGTACAAGAAGGGGACTCCCTGCGTTATTTGCGGGAAACCGACGGCGGAGAACGCGGCGGCCTGTTCGCGTTCGTGCGGGCAGATTTGGAATGTGCGGAAAAGAAAGCCAGAGGTCGAGGCGGAGAGACGGAGGAAGATTGCGATCAGGATGAGGGAGGTAAGGAAAGAGATTCCAAACCCCATGGAGGACTCGGATACAAGAAAAAAGGTGTCGGAAACGCTGATCAAGAATGGCCACAAGCCGCCTACTCGCGGAGGGAACGGGACGGGACCATCGGTGCCAGAGAGGTTGCTTTACGACGAATTGACCCGTCTCTCGCCGACGCTGCAATGGCGCCACGAGTTTGTCGTCGCGCTTGGGTCGAGACCGGTGAAGGGAGGGCTGCCGGGTCATTACAAAATAGATCTGGCGTCGCCGGAGAAAATGATAGCGGTCGAGGTGGATGGATATTCACATCGTGCCATATCAAGGAGGGAATCAGACAGGAGAAAAGACGAGATCTTGGAATCTCTAGGGTGGTACGTGTTTCGCGTGTCAAACCAGGCAGTCAATGCAGATGTAGCGAAAGTGGCCATGGAAATTTTGTCTACACGCTGAGAACCGCGGCAGGAAATTATTTTACTAACGGAGTTTTGGTAAAAAACTGTCAGGATTTCAGTAGGCTGGAAATCACGCTAATCAAACAATGGTCTGAACATCTGGACGCCTCGGTTTTTGCTTATGACGATGATCAGGCCATCTTCAGTTTCAAAGGGGTCGAAGCAACAGCTCTGGTTGACGAGCTGCCCGCCGATGAAAAGCATAGCCATGTGCTCGCGCAGAGCTACCGCGTGCCTCGGGCAGTCCACGCTCGGGCAGTGCGGTGGATCGAGCAATGCAAAAAAAGGGTGCCCAAAATATACCTCCCTCGGCCAGAAGATGGGCGTGTGATTCACCTCCAACACGCCACCTTCCGCGAGCCCTACGCCATGATCGATGCCGTGCAATCTGACCTAAAAAACGGTCTTGACTGCATGATTCTCACGACCTGTACCTACATGCTCCAATCGACGATTAAACAACTGCGCCTGCACGGGATCCCCTTTCACAATCCGTACAGGCCAGCACAGGGGGGCTGGAATCCCCTCGCCGCGGGGAAAACAGCCCAGCGCATACTCCAGTTCATCAAGCGCTGCCCTAAGTACAGTTCCGAGGCAGAGGCCCTGCTGCACCTGTGGACAGCAGCCCAGCTCGCAGATTGGACCCGAGATCTTGGCGCGAGCTGCTTCGCGGCCCGAGGCAAGAAACAAGAACTGCTGGACCTTGCCAAGGACAAGGAGCGCAAGAATGAACTCGTGCGGGCCGAGGACTATCTATCCCCGGCATGCTTGACGTGGACCGATGCAGCGGACTTCGCCGCCTACGAGCGGGCCATCCTCGGAAACAATCGCCGGTCATACGAGTTTCCGCTGGCCCTTGCCAGGCGCGACATCAAGCTGCTCACCGAGACCCCCCGCGTGGTGATCGGTACGGTCCATAGCGTCAAGGGAGCGGAGGCGGCGAGCGTCTACCTGGCACCGGACCTGAGCATGGCTGGGTACGATCAGTGGTCCAGGCGGGGCACTCCCCAGCACGACGACGTGCGCCGCGTTTTCTACGTTGCCATGACCAGGGCACGCGAGACGCTGACCATTCTCGGGCCGGGAAGCAACCTGGCCGTTGAAGGGATGTGATATGAAAGATCATGAAATCCATGGATGCCCGATGATCGGGGATAATCTTGCGGCTGATATGTGGTCGTCATGGTTGCGACAACGTAGAGGACAGCCACGAACAATGAGAGATCTCGCCCGTGCACTTAAATCAAATCTCCCGGACAGGTCATTCGAGAGATGTTATCGAATTGCACGAAGGATCCGATTTCCTTACATAAAACGTGTTCCAGGAACGTGGGGATATGTATCTGCGCATGTGTCTGGAGATGAGGCAGCGGCTCTGGCTAAACTACTCGGATGGATGTAGCATAGAGGAGAACCACATGATCATAAAAAAGGAAATAATAGAAATATTGACAAAAGCAGAGAAATTGGGAGCTGATTTTATGCTGTGTCCAGAGCATTTTCAAATATTTAGTAATTGGATAAATGGAAAAGTAAAAACAGATACGCATGATATGTTATTGGGTTGCTATTTAGACTTAAAGTGGGCAAAAAACGGTTTCCCCATGTTCAAACCGACGGAAAGCGCATTTGCCGCATTTGCACATACGGATGTCCCCGCGTCATGCTATGATTTAATCAAATTTCCATTCCGGACATTCTATATAAAAATACCAGATAGATTTTGGATATTAAACAACGGAGGGCGTATCGATTGCTTTGACTATATCTTTGTCAATGTTTTCGAAGATTTTATATATGATTCGACTATTGCAAAAGAAAGTGGAACATTACTATATTCCGAGTTCATGGATAAGTTAAAAAACAACAGCGAAACATGGATACACGTCGGCGCACGGTATGCAACCCGCGATTGTGAAATAAGAACAACTGTCCCGTTAATGGATTACATTAATTGCGCGCCGTCGTATAAGATAATGGAAGATTTATTAGATGACGGAGAGGATTGTATAATAAAAGATGAGATTCCGGTAATCGATGCTATAAAAAATGTTGTTGTTTCCATGTGTTTATATATATCAAATAGGCCATCCGACAGCAGAAAAGAGAAAAAATATACAACAAAGAGGAAGTCGCATCGAATTGATATTTCAGCGCGAGGCGCCAAGCCGCAAGTGTGGATTGTTGGGAAAGATATTATATTGGGAAAAGAGCAAATAGAGGAAGCAAAAACAGATCCATCGTCAAGGACATTCCGACTAAAAAATAGATTCACCGTACGGGGGCATTGGCGCAATCAGGCCTGCGGCGATGGCAGATCAGATAGAAAAATGATCTGGGTACAACCCTACTGGAAGGGCCCTCGCGACGGATCTGTGTTGGTGCGTGCATACACGCAGCGGAGTGAGTGATATGCCCCTCCCTCCCCCAATTCCCTGCGCCGGCTGCGGTACTACCGAGGCCGTAGTCTACCTCGAAACCAACGCCGCAGAGCTAGGCCACGCCAAGCACGGCCGCCTGTGCGCCGCCTGCTGGCGCGCGTGGATGCACGGCCGCAGGTGGATAGGGAGGGGCTCTCGGCCATCCACAGACGACCTGGAGCGATCATGGGAGGAGGCGGAGGCTATGCGCGAGCCGGCGAAGCAGCGGGCCGTTGACCTGTTCGGCAAGCCCGCCGATGAATCTTCCAAACCGAGGCGGCGAAGGAGGTAGAACCTCTACTCTGTGGTGCGTTCTTTGGCCCGGCGGGCAGCCAGCACCCACGCGTCATGCTGCCCCCATGTGTGCCCGGAGTGGCCGAGCCAGCAGGCCGGGCACAGCGGGTCGTACTGGCTGATCTCGCCGTACCCGAAGAGGTTGCAGTGCACCGGATCATTCGGTTGGCGGTTGACGTTCCACTTTTCGTTGTGCTCTTCGCGTGTCATCTCATCCTCATCAGAACGGCCAGCCGCCGCTGTGCCCCACCCGCCCAGATGCGGCGGGTGGGTGCGGTTGGCGATCTACTTGTCAATCTTGTCGAGTTCGTCCACCATCTCCTGCGCCTGCGAGATCAGCTTGTCCTTCTTCTCCTGGTCGAGGCCGTCGAAAAAGGCCAACCCACGCACCATGTCAATGGCGCGGGTCTTGATGCTCGGGGCCCGCGCCGCAGCCGCCGGCCGCTTGGCCAGCCCGAAGAGCTGGTAGCCGTTGCAGCTCTTGCCCGTGATGGCCTTGCCGGCGGCGCTCGGGCTGTGGAAGAGCGTCCCGTCCTCGCTGAACACCGCGTTGGTCTCGGAGACGGTGACCCGGTGGGTCGCGCCGCGGTAGGTGCAGGTCAGTTCCGTGTTCGCCTCGGGCAGGCGGGCGTCCCTCGGGCGGGGCTCCTTGATCTTCGCGGACCGGCGCGTCTTGACCGCATGGGTGGTTCCGTCCTGGCTGCGATGGGGGCTGCACATCGGCTTGCCCTCGTCGCACCCCTTGCCGTCCTTGTAGAGGTCCTCGCATGCCTGGCAGCGCTTGCCGTTCTCGCAAGCAGCCCGGTCCACCAGTTCATCGGCGATCATTTCGGTGTTGTTGATCTCCATGGATTCCATCTCCTGCTGATTTGTATTGTTCGGGGTGGGGTCGGGCATGGTCTGATCGGGGGGCGGCACCGGCCCAAGATCGTCCATCTGATTGGGCTCGTTCTCGACCAGGTGATTCCGGGTGATCACCTCCTGCCGGAGGCGGCCGGCGCCCTTGATGCGGACCGTCTTCTTGGTGGCGAGGTTGATGCCGTCCCACCCGCCGTAGGGGCTCTCGCCCGTGATGCGCACGTTGGCCAGCTTGTCGCTCACCTTCACCAGGTACACCTTGCCGATCTCGATCTCGTTCTTCTTCATGTCCGTCTCCTTGGTGGCCCGGGGCTTTCGCCCAGGGCGGGTTGTCCTAGAGCTTGCACGCGAGGTTCGCCGCCTCGTCGCAGTAGCCGTTCTGGAAGGCCATCTCCACCGCGGCGGTCATGCGCTCGCCCATCATCTTCTCGAGCTCGTCCCAGTCCGAGTCCAGGGGCTCGGCGGGCCAGAGCGGGCATCCGTCGTCGTCGTAGGGGTTGGGCCCCGCCGCGTCGAAGTAGATCTTGGCGAGCTCGCGGCCCATCGCCGCCGCCAGCCTCTCGGTCCGGTCTGCGTTCTTCTCGATCTGGTCGGTGGTCGTCATGCTACTCCTCCTCGTTGGCCAGGAACCGCACCACCTCTGCGAGGTCCGACTCGATCTTGCCCAGGTCGCCGGCGAAACCCCAGTCGCGGGGGCTGGCTGCCTGCTCGGCGGCGTGGGTGGCCAGGAGGTCGTTGATCCTGGTCAGCATCGAGGTGATGTTCGCTTTTCGGATCTGGTAGAGTTCGGTCGCGGTCTGCTTGGCCATGGTCTTCTCCGGGTTCGTTGTCTGCGTCTTCATGACCCTACAGTAATGCACTTTGCGGTCCTGTATTTTCAGGTCGCAAGTACGCAGATTCTTTGACCTTCGGTTACGCGAGCACCTTGCCAGAGCGCACTGTTGTCACGCTCAAAACGCGGCAAACACACATGCTTGCGTATCCTTTGAATCATTCGAAGGTCGCGGCTGTCACGCTCGAGGTGCGCACCGTGACTGGACGGAGCGGCGGTCGGCGCGTTCAACCGCCAGGGATCGCAGATCGAATGCCACCACGACTGGCCGTACGGCGGCCCGTGTGGCGTTCAGTGGCGGCGGAAATATGGATGGCACCAACCATGCCACCCCGTTCTTCGGGCGAACGTGGGCGACCTGCAACTCTGCGTTACCTTTGGTTGAATCTGGAACTGGAGAGCACCTCGGGATAGTGCACTTCGTAAGCATGCGGAATCTTTAACTTCGATGCTGACGAAGGACAGAGACTCCGCAGTGCTTGCGCGTCTGTGCGTCGGTGTGCAACAATGGCGCGCATGGATTGGAAGAACCGAATCGTCGAGCTGCGATATGTCCCGCCCGGAGAGTTGCGGGCCAACCCATCGAACTGGCGCACCCATCCCGCCCAACAGCGTGGGGCGCTTGATGGCGTGCTCTCGGAGATCGGGGTGGTTATGCCATGGCTGCTCAATCAGCGCAGCGAGGCCGCGGGCTGGCCGGCGGGGTCGGAGTCGCACCTCATCGATGGCCACCTCCGCACCGACATGGCGGTCGAGAGCGGCCAGGCGCAGGTTCCGGTCATCGTCGTCGATCTCTCCGAGCTCGAGGAGCGCATGGTCCTCGCCAGCCTCGACCCCATCGGCGCGCTGGCGACAACCAACGCCGAGAAGTTGAAGGAGGTCATCGCGGGTCTATCCACCCGGTCAAAGGGCCTCGAGCAGCTCATCGACAAGCAGCGCCGCCTGGTCCAGCGGCTCACCACAGAAGGCGCACACGGTGATGGAAACACGAAGGCATCGCTGCCAGACGAACTGGCCAAGAAATGGGGCACCGCCGCCGGCCAACTCTGGCGCATCCCCAGCATTGCGGGTCCGGGCGAGCACCGCATCCTCTGCGGGGACTCCACCAGCATGGCAGATATGGACCGGCTCTGCGGGGACATGAAGCCGAAGCTCCTCGCAACAGACCCGCCATATCTCGTGGACTACAACGGCGGGAACCACCCGGACAAGCATCATTTCTCGAAGTCGGGCCGAATGTCGACGGTCACCAAAGAGTGGGACGCGTACATCGATCCCGAAGCGTCGGTGGACTTCTACCGCGATTTCTTGCGAGTGGCGCTGGCGCACTGCGACGACAACATCGCGGTCTACCAGTGGCACGCTTCGAGACGTCAGCACCTGGTCCACGCAGCATGGGAAGCCAACAACATCATCGAGCACCAGCAGGTCATCTGGCGGAAAAACAGCCGGTGCTGACCCGTTGCCACTTCCTCTGGCAGCATGAACCCTGCTTGTACGGCTGGGTGCAGGGCAAGATGCCCAAGCACCGCCCGCCGAACACCGCCACGACCGTCTGGGAGATCGCGCATCCCGGTCACCACAACGAGTTTCATCCGACTCAGAAACCGATCGAGATCTTCGCTTGGCCCATCCGCTGGCACACCGAGCCAGGGGATGTCGTCCTCGAGCCGTTCAGCGGTTCCGGCACTCAACTCGTCGCGGCCGAACAGGAGGGGCGCATCTGCTTCGCCATGGAGATGAGCCCGCCGTTCGTTGCGAGTGCGCTCGAGCGCATGTCGATCGCCGGGTGCAAGCCAGATCTCTTGGAACCTGGTGATGGTCGTGTGATCGACGTGCCACAGGTTGACGCGCAAGAACCTGCCGAAGTAGAATAGTTGAATGCCTGACAGAGGCCCAGGTCAGCCAACCAAGCTGAATCCAGAACTCCAGAAACGCATCTGCGACCTCATCGAAGCCGGGATGTCGAAAGAGGCTGCGGCTGCGCACGCTGGGATTGCATCATCGACGCTGTTTCTTTGGCAGGCAAAAGGACTGGACGGTGACCCGGTTTACCAGGAGTTCTCGGAGGCAATTAAAGCGGCAGAGGATAAACAGAAGGGAAACGATGAGTTAGTGATCTCCAACGCTGCGTCCGTAGGCATCTGGACTGCTGCTGCGTGGAGGCTGGAGCGCAAGTATCCGCAGCAGTATGGAAGGACACAGCGGATCACCGCAGACGTGAACGCGACCGCTGCTGTTGTGCACGGGCAGATGCCAGCGGAGGACGCCGCCAAAGTGCTCGCGGACATCATCTCTGCTCGCAGGCGTGGGAACGGCGATGGAGGCTCAAATCCACCTCCCAACAGCGCTGTCTGAATTTTCGCACGACGAAACGATCTCGATGTTGCGCGAGTTGGATGCCCGTGTTCCTGGAGGGTCGGCCGCGCTGAATGTGTCGTGGAGGGGATTCTGGGGCCGTGCAAACCAACTCGCGCCTGGCACACCAGGAGCCGCAGATCCGCGTGCCGACTGGACGTTCTGGGTGCTGCTCGCCGGCAGACTTTTCGGCAAGAGCCGGGCCGGTGCCGAATGGGTGCAGGAGAAGGCCAAATCACTGCCAGGCAGCCATGGTGCGCTTGTGGCGCCGACATCCGACGATGCGCGCAAGGTCATGCTGTCCGCCGGACTCGAGCACAGCGAAGGAGCGAGCGGGCTGCTGGCGATTGCTCAGCCGGACTTCCGGCCCATTTACGAGCCCAGCAAGCGGACGGTGACCTGGCCGAATGGAACCGTGGCGACGCTGTACAGTGCGGAGGAGCCAGATCGGCTCCGCGGTCCTCACCATCATTGGGGGTGGGTCGATGAGGTGGCAGCCTGGGCAAAATGCCAAGACGCATGGGATCAATTTCTTTTCGGGCTCAGCCTTGGTGCTCGTCCTCAGGCGTGCATCACGACAACGCCGCGCAACATTCCGCTGCTCAAGAACCTGCTGAAAGACCGCGGGACGGTTGTTTCACGTGGAACGTCCTACGAGAACAAAAGGAACCTCTCGCCGGAGTATTTCGCGTCCATCGTGGGCCGATACGAGGGCACGCGCCTTGGGCGCCAGGAAATCGAGGGGATAATTCTTGAGGACACGCCGGGTGCGTTGTGGAAGATGGACCAGATCGAGGCTTTGCGCATCGACGTGCACCCACCGATGCAGCGAGTGGTTGTGGCCATCGACCCGGCGGTAACATCGAAGGACAGCTCGGACGAGACGGGGATTGTGGTGATGGGAGTTGCACCATGCCCGTGCAAGGGTCAACTCGAGACGCACGGGTTTATTCTGCACGACGGAAGCGGCAAGTACAGCCCGCACGCATGGGCGCAGAAGGCTGTAGATCTGTTCCACGCGTACAAATGCGACCGGGTTATCGCCGAGGCGAATAACGGCGGGGATCTGGTGGAGGTGAACCTGCGCACAGTGGACCGCAACATCCCGTACAGGTCCGTGCATGCCTCGCACGGCAAGCGCACGCGGGCCGAGCCCGTGGCGGCGCTCTATGAGCAGTGCATTGCCAAGGGCGAGCTTGTTTTGACTAAAGATGGATATCGCCCAATAGAGACCATCTGCCGAGGAGATCTGGTCTGGACCAGGAGGGGGTTGCGTAAGGTTTCATGGGCCGGTTGCACTGGTGAGCGGGAGACGGTTGAGCTTTTATGGACTGGGGGCTCATTGAAATGCACTCCTGACCACCCAGTTTTTACCGCGCGAGGGGTTGAAAGTGCTGGACAACTTGTTCCTAGAAAGGATATACTCCTTTCATGGCAAGGAAAAGAATTCAAGAGCACCAATGTGTCGATTGCGGGTCGCCTGTTTGGAAGCCGGGTCGAAGATGCAGATCATGCGGAGCTATCCTGCGATGGAAGGGAAGAATACCGAAGAGGGATTTTAAGGAGTTTGAAGGAATTAAATATTATCTACAGGAAGAAGGGTATTATAGATCTGGGAGAGTTTTTGGCAACCAGCTTATGCATCGAGCTGTCTGGAAATCGGCACATGGCGAGATTGCGAGCGGGTGCCATGTCCATCATGTCAATGGCATCCCCGGCGATAACCGTCTTGAAAATCTTGCAGTTGTCACATCAAAAGAGCATCGTTCAAGGCATCCAAGATGTCCTCTGTCAGGTGATGTTATTGAAAGAATGCGACGGATTCGCTTGGAATGGTGGGCAAAAAGGGAAAAATCAACCCACGTTTGCCAACAATGCGGAAAGGCTTTTGAATCAACTGCGACGCGAGTTAGGTTCTGCTCTCCGTCCTGCAACTCAAGATATTGGACTCATGAGCGTAAGAAGCTCGCCGGCTTCCCAAGTGTACAACCTAGAGGTAGAAGAGACTCCTGAATTTTTTGCCGGTGGAATCTTGGTTCACAACTGCAAGATCCATCACGTCGGGAGGCACGTCGGATTGGAAGATCAGATGTGCGGGTGGGACCCGGCCGGCGGCGGGGCGAGCCCTGATCGCGTGGACAGCATGGTCTGGGCGAGCACAGAGCTCATGCTGGGCCAGGTTCCAGGCAAGGCCGAGGTAGGCCGTCTCAACCTGCTTGCGCGCTGACAGGTTGCAAGCGTAGGATATTGCGCATGAGCAGCGGGACCGTGTACGAGCCGAGAGCAGGCCACAATGTTGCAGGGTCGATGGCAGACAGCCTATTCAAAAGCTCTCCCGCGCAGCGGCAGCTCGGCGAGGCCATGGGCCGCGTGAAAGCGCTCGGCATGAGCCCGCGGCAGCTCGAACTCAACCGTCGCTGGGCTTGGTACACAGCCGTTCAGTACGACAACCGCCGGCTCGACTGGTCTGGGCGGGAGTGCACGGACCCTATCGAGCACGAGGCCATCGCCAGCGCCGGATTCTTGCCGCCCGGGTTCTACGACGCCGGCGAGTCAATGCCGCTCAAGTTTCGCAAGCCGACGGTCGCGTATCACCTCGTGCGGGTGATCGTCAATCGGTTCACCTCGCTGCTGTTCTCCGAGAGCCAGAGCCCGAGGCTGATTATCGAGGGGGACCAGGACACCGAGGATTTCGTGTCGGCGATGATCGACGCTGCGCGGCTCTGGCCGGCAATGATCATGGCGCGCACCCACGGCGGCGCGACGGGGACGGCTTGCATCGGGTTCCAATTCCTCGACGGTCGGCCGGTGGTCGAAGTGCACGACCCAAGATGGATCATTCCGACGTTCATCGACCGTGCGAGTTGGCGGCTGCGTTCTATCGAGATCCGATACCATTACCCCGTCGAGGAGCGCGACAGAGAAACCGGACTCTGGGAGGAAGTGCCTTACTGGTATCGCAGGGTGATCGACGAGACGAGCGATACGCTGTTCAGGGGCATCCCCGTCGAGGACGGAACCGAGCCCCTGAATTGGCCCGTCGAGCGGACGGTTCAACATGGGATGGGGTTCTGCCCGGTTGTCTGGATCCAGAACATCCCCGTACAGGACGACGCAGACGGCGAGCCCGACGTGTGGGGCATCTACGATATCATCGAGGCCATCGATGCGTTGCTCTCCCAGGCGCAAAAAGGCACGCTCGCCAACGCGGACCCGACGCTGATCATCAACACCGCGTCGGAACTCGGGAGCATTCGCAAGGGCAGCGACAACGCGATTAAGCTCCCCGGGTCTGGCGACAACGCCAACTACCTGGAAATCGGTGGGGCCGGGCTCAAGATGGCCATGGACCTCTCTGCGCAGTTCCGAAGCTATGCGCTCGAGGTGGCTCAGTGTGTCCTGGATCACCCGGACACGGCGAGCCGGACGGCGACGGAGATCGAGCGGGTTTACTCGTCGATGCTTAGCAAGGCCGATATCATGCGCGAGCAGTACGGCCAGCGGGGCGTGAGGCCGCTCGTCGAGATGATGATCGCGGCGGC
>JAZDHO010000089.1:0-3132 GCA_043805815.1 Chloroflexota bacterium | reverse complement strand
CTCCAGCGCGGCCTTGCATCCGGGTACTACTTCCGTTGTTAGATGGCTTCTTCATGCCGCCTGATACACACTGCGCCCCGCGCCATAGTAGGCGTCATAGACGTGCTGGAATACAGCCGTCGTTTTTTGCTCGAACAGTTTCGGCGTGTAGATCCTCGGCAAGCCTTTGTCCAGCAGCTTCTCGATGGTCACCCGCACCTCGGCGCGGGCCTGCTGACGCTTACGCCAATCGAGCACCAGTTTGCCCGTTTTGAGCGTTGATAGCAGTTCCCTGGCAGTGGCTTTGACCTTTTCCCGGTCTGCGTCGCTCATTTCGATCTGCGGTTTGGTCAAGAGGTCGAAGAGCGCCAGCACTTCTTCATTCAATTGCTCGCCCACGCCCCGCTGCTCTTCTTCATTCAGGCTCCGGGCGAAGGCCACCAGTTGCTGGAAGAACTCCTCGGCATTGAGGCTGCCCGCGTTGTAGGCGTCGATCATCGCCTGGAATCGCTCCAGATAATCCATGCGCGTACGATTGAGCCGCACCAGGGCCATGAGTTTCTGCGCCACAGTCCCCTTGAGTTTCTCGTTCAGCGTGCGCTTGCGGCCCGCCTTGAACTTCTCGGCCAGTTTTTCGAAGTCTATCTTGCTCAGGTCAATCCAATGCTCGTCGTCAAAGGGCGCGCTTGCCTCGCGGATGATGTAGCCCTCCGTGGCAATCGACTGATCGAGCAGTCCTTCCACCTGCTGCATGACTTGGGAAATGTCCGCCGGCGGGGTCAGCGCGCGGATTTTATCGGCGATGACCTGCACGGGCGACACCTCGACGGCAAACTCCCGCGCCGCCGGGTCGGGCAGCACGGCCTTGTACAGCCGCTGCACGGTGTTGGTCAGATCGAGATAGCGGAGCTTGATCTCCTCGGAAGCCACCAGCGCCTCTATGGCGTCATCGAGCAGGCCGACGCGGGCAAATCCCTCGGCAGTCTGGATGGCCGTAAGGTTTATCCCTTGTTCCTGACATAAGCCCCGGGTTTCCGCCAACGCCTGCCGCAACGCCGCCACCAAGGCGGACTTGTCCTCCACCGGCTTGTTGCCGCCGCCCGCACCCCCACCAGCCCCATAGATGGCCAGCGCCCGCTCCAGGTTGCGGAACACCCCGGCATAGTCCACGATCAGGCCGCTCACCTTGCCGGGATAGACCCGGTTGGCACGGGCGATGGTCTGCATCAGCGTATGATTGCGCATCGGCTTGTCGAGGTAGAGGGTCGAGCAGATCGGCACATCGAAGCCGGTCATCCACATGGCGCAGACAAAGACCAGCCGGAAGGGGTCGTCCGGATTTTTGAACTTCGTCTCCATGTCCTCTTCGACCATGCGCTTGCGATGCAGGCGGATGTCCAGCCCCTTGTCGAACATCTCGGCAATCTCGTTCTGCCCCTGAGAGACCACCACTGCCATATCGGTTTCTTTCATCCGGGCGATGCGTTCTTCGATCTCCCGCCGGTCGTCGCCGTACGCCCCGGCCCGCTCCGCCTGCAACGCCGCGATCTTCTCGCCCCAGTGCTTCTTCACCTTGTCGTACATGCGGATGGCCGTGGCCTTGTCGATGCAAACCATCATGGCCTTGCCCTGAAAGCCCCGCCCCGTGAAATGCGCCACCAGGTCTTTGGCCACCGCCTCCAGCCGCTCGTCGCGGGTGATCAGGTGGTACTCTCGGGCGAACTCCCGCTCCAGTTTTTCTCCTGTTCCTCGTCCAGTTCCGCCTCCTCCAGCAGGCGTTCCATGTCCTCGTTGAGATTGTCGTTGACCAGTTGCAGTTCGGGGATGCGATTCTCGTAGTAGAGCGGCACCGTCGCTCCATCGGCCACCGACTGCTGGAAGTCATAGACGCTGATGTAATCGCCGAAGACCTGCCGGGTCTTCTCCTCGCCCACGATCAGCGGCGTGCCGGTAAAGGCCAGAAACGCGGCGTTGGGAAGGGCTGTGCGCATATTCAGCGCCAGCGTATCGTACTGGCTGCGGTGCGCCTCGTCGGTGATGACGATGATGTCGCGCCGCTCGGAGAGCACTGGGTGCGCCTCGCCCTGCTCGGTGCGGAATTTGTGGATCAGGGTGAAGACGTAGCGGTGATCCTCCGTGAGCAGCAGCCGCAGGTGCTTGCTGCTTTCCGCCTGGGCGCGGCCTTCGGTCACCACCCCCGCCGAGGCGAAGTGCTTGTAGATCTGCCCGTCCAGTTCCTGCCGGTCGGTGACCACCACAAAGGTCCAGTTGCCCGGCATTTTGCGCAGCACCTTCTGGGCGAAGAACATCATCGCCACGCTCTTGCCGCTGCCCTGGGTATGCCAGAACACGCCCAACTTGCCTTCCCGCTGCCGGATGTCGGTTAATGCCTCCAGTGCGTTATTGACGCCCAGGTACTGGTGGTTCTTGGCCGTCAGCTTGATCAGCCCGCCGGGGACTTCCTGAAACAGGCAAAAATTCTCCACCAGGTCCAGCAGCCGCGCCGGGTCGCAGACGCCGCGCAGCATGGTCTCCAGCGACACCCGGCCCATTTCGTCCTCGCTGCCCACCTTCTTCCACTCGGCGAAGTGCTCCCACCCGGCGGTCATACTGCCCACCCGGCTCTGGCTGCCGTTGGAAAGGATGATCAGGGCGTTGGGCCAGAAAAGCTGCGGCACGGTGTCCTTGTAGTCGCGCAGATTGCCCGTGAAGGCGGTCTCCAGGCGGCGGTGGGCGGCCTTCAGTTCGATGAACAGCAGCGGCAAACCGTTGACAAAGCCCACCAGGTCGGCCCGCCGGGTGTGCATCTCGCCCGTGACCCAGAACTGCGAGCAGAGCAGAAAGTCGTTATGGGCCGGGTCGTCCCAATCTACCACTCGCACCACTTCCACCGTCTCTCCGTCGCCTTCGGGATCGGGCACGGGGATGCGCACGCCGTTCTTGAGCAGGTGGTAGATCTCGCGGTTGGCGGCCACCGAACTCATGCGCGAGCGATCACGGGTCAGTTCTTCAATGGCCTGATGGATAGCCTCGACGGATACCTCCGGGTTGAGCCGCAGCAGCGCCTCACGCAGCCGGATTTTCAGCACCACCTCGGCCTTGGTCTCGCGGCCCAGGGTGCTCGCGCCGTGATCGAACTCGCCGAAGGCGTTA
>JAZDHO010000088.1:0-6128 GCA_043805815.1 Chloroflexota bacterium | reverse complement strand
AGACGGCGTCAAGATTGAGCAGAGCAACCTGCTGCTGACCCTGTGCAACGGCCCGCGCGAGGGCGGCGGATTCCTGATCGCACCCGATGCGCGGCCAGATGACGGCATCCTGCATTACGCCATGATCCGAAAAGTCAGCCGTCTGATGATGTTCCGCCTGGTGCCCGAGGTGATGAAAGGCACGCACGGCCGCTTCGAGCCGGTGACACTCGGCTCGTGCAAGCGGATGACGGTGAGCGCCGACCGGCCGCTGTACATCCATGCGGACGGCGAGATCTACACCAGCTTCGGCAGCAACCTGCGCAAACTGACGTTCGAGGTGCTGCCCGGGGCGCTGAGGGTGGTGCGCGGCCAGCCGGCCCAATAAGCTGGGAGGCGGCACGTTCACATGCGTGCGTAGGCCATGCCCAATCTGCTTCAGTTGCTGCGAATCCAGGACCTGGGCCATCTGCGCATCGTCACCGAGCTCTGGGGCCTTGACATGCGGCCTAATGACCTGGATTCGGGGGCCGAAGATGCGGCCGCGGCGATACTGGAGCCCGCGCTGGTCGCCGAGGTGGTTGAGTCCCTCGATCCGGCCGCACGCGAAGCTCTGAACGCGCTGGCGCAGGCCGGAGGGCGCATCCCCTGGGCGGCCTTCGTGCGGCAGTTCGGCGATGTACGCGAGATGGGCGCGGGTCGGCGCGACCGCGAGCAGCCGCAGCTGCATCCCGCCACCGCGGCAGAGGTCCTGTTCTATCGCGCCCTGCTCGGCCGCCTGTTCTTCGACACAGCCAAGGGCCCGCAGGAATTCGCCTGCGTTCCGGACGATCTGCTGGGCCTGATCCGGCAGCGCGCGCCTGAGCCGGGCATGGCGGCTACCGCACTCGGCCGCCCGGCAACCCCGGCCGAGCGCAGCCACGTATTCGCCGCGACCGATCGAATCCTCGACGACGCCACCACGCTGCTGGCGGCTTTGCGCATCGATGAGCCTGCACCAGCAGATTCGGTGCTACAGGGCCTCCTGGAGTGCGCGGGGATCCTGCAGCAGGGCGCTCCCCAGGCCGGGCAGGTCAAGGCGTTCCTTGAGATGCCGAGGGCGGAGGCGCTGCGCATGCTCGTGGAGGCCTGGCGCGCCAGCGACAAATTCAACGAGCTTCGACTGGTGCCCGGCTTGATCTTCGAGGGCGCATGGGTCAATCAGCCGCGTGCGGCGCGGCAGGCGATCCTCGGCTGGCTAGACGCCGTCCCGCCCAAGGCGTGGTGGAGCCTACGCGGGTTCGTCGGTGACATCAAGCAGCAACAGGCGGACTTTCAGCGCCCCGCCGGCGACTATGACTCGTGGTTCGTCAGGAGCGCCGCGGACGGCGGCTATCTGCGCGGCTTCTCGAGCTGGGACCGGGTCGACGGCGCCCTGGTCCGTTTCTTGGTGACAGACGTGATGCACCGGCTCGGGCTGGTGCACATTGCCGGGGCGGGAGAGGACAATGAGCCGTCGGCGTTTCGCCTGCCGGGGGCGCAGGGGCAGACTTCGCCAGCAGCTCCCGCCGCAGAGGACGGCAAGCTGCACATCAGCTCGCAGGGCAAAATCACGGCTTCGCACAAGGTGCCGCGGGCCGTCCGCTATCAACTGGCGCGGTTCTGCGAATGGGAGGACCAGGGCCCGGATGAGTATCGCTACCGCATCAGCCCGCGTGCACTGCAGCGAGCCTCAAAACAGGGCCTCAAGGTGGAGCACCTGGTGACGCTACTTGCCAGGCACGGCGATGCCGGCATTCCAGCAGCGGTCGTCAAAGGCCTGAAGCGCTGGGAGAGCGCGGGCACCGAGGCGCGCACCGAGAACCAGATCGTGCTGCGCGTGGCCCGTCCCGAGATCATCAAGGAGCTGCGGCGCTCGAAGGCAGCCAGGTTCCTTGAGCAGGCGCTCGGTCCGACGGCGATCATCATCAAGAGCGGCGCGCAGGCCAGGGTGATCGCGGCGCTGGCCGAGCTGGGCATCCTGGCGCAGGATGAAAGCGTCCGGATCATCCCGCCAGGAGAAGGTGCTGCCCCTCGGCGCGAGGCCGGCAAGGCATCCAGAAAACCCGGTGCGAATCTCACGCCCAAGAGGTGACGTTCGCCGCGCCGAGGCGACGCTATAATGAATTCGCAGGCATCCTGAGGCAGGAGATGAGCATGTCCACACTAGATTGGCTCACCCAGGAAATCGACGGCCTGAAGGACCAGGGGCTGTACAACCGCATCCGCACCATCGGCTCGGCGCAGGGCGCCAGATTGGTTGTGGACGGTCAGGATGTGCTCAATTTCTGTTCCAACAACTACCTGGGCCTGGCGAACCACCCGAAGCTGGTTGAAGCCGCCAGGGAAGCGACGAAGAAATACGGCGTCGGTCCGGCGGCGGTGCGATCCATCGCCGGGACGACCGACCTGCACGTGGAACTCGAGAAGCGGCTGACGCGCTTCAAGGGCGCGGAGGACGTGATCACCTTCCAGTCCGGCTTCGCCGCCAACCTCGGCGCCATTGCGGCGCTGGTGGGCAAGGAGGACCTGATCTTCTCGGACCGGCTCAATCACGCCTCGATCATCGACGGCTGCCGCCTGTCGGGCGCGCGCATCGCGGCCTACGAACACAACGATCCCGCGGCGCTGGAAGCCGCGATCAAAGAGAACGCCGGATCGTACCGCCGCGCGCTGCTGGTGACGGATGGCGTGTTCAGCATGGATGGCGACATCGCGCCACTGTCCGCCCTGTACGAGGTGGCGAAGAAGCACAATCTGATGTTCATGGTGGATGATGCGCACGGCGAGGGCGTGCTGGGCAAGGGCGGGCGCGGCATCGTGGACCACTTCGGCTTGCACGGCAAGGTGGATATCGAGGTCGGCACGCTATCCAAGGCCTTCGGCGTAGTGGGGGGCCTGGTGGCAGGCGACAAGAAGATCGTCGAGTGGCTGCGCCAGCGCGGCCGGCCGTTCCTGTTCTCCTCGGCAGTCACTGCGCCGGATGCCGCGGCCTGTATCGCGGCCATCGACCTGCTCGAGTCGTCGACCGAGCTGGTGGACCGGCTGTGGGATAACGCCAAATTCTTCAAAGCCGAGATGAAGAAGCTGGGCTTCGATACCGGGGCCAGCGAGACGCCGATCACGCCGGTGATGCTGGGCGAAGCGCCGCTGGCTCAGCAGTTCAGCCGCGAGCTGTTCGAGAACGGCGTATTTGCCATGGCCATCGGCTTCCCCACCGTGCCAAAGGGCAAGGCGCGCCTGCGCGTGATGATTTCGGCGGCGCACGACCGCGACGACCTTGGCCAAGGGCTGGAGGCCTTTGCGAAAGTGGGCAAGAAGCTAGGAGTAATACAATAGGCGGGCAAGCCCGCCTGCGACCCGGTGATGACAGGATATGTCCGCAGCCAGGCAGAGTCCCGGTCTGACCATGTTGCGCCCTGTACACCGCGGCGTCAACTAGGTATCATTCCTTCCTCGGCGCCAGAACGTCAAAGTCGTAGCCGCGACTCTTCCCCTTTGCGGCCAACCCGAACACTACGACAGGCGGCCTCACTCTCAAAACTGAGGACTGTATGTCGCACACCCGGATCAAAGCACAGGCTCCCGCCTCCGAACCGGTAATAGACCGCGCCCGGCTGACGCGCTTCGCGTGGCTTTCGATCGCGGCCGCGCTGTTGACGATTGGCCTCAAGAGCCTGGCCTTCGTGCTAACCAACTCGGTGGGCCTGCTCTCAGATGCCATGGAGTCCGGGGTGAATCTGGTGGCGGCCATCATGGCCCTGTCGATGCTCACGATCGCGGCGCGGCCTCCGGATGAGGAGCATGCCTTCGGCCACAGCAAGGCGGAGTACTTCTCCAGCGGTGTGGAGGGAGCCTTGATCCTGGTGGCTGCGGCCAGTATCACCTGGACGGCCGTCGGGCGGCTGCTGGCACCTCGTCCCATCGAGGGCCTGGGCCTCGGAATTGCATTGTCGACGGCGGCCTCCCTGATCAACCTGGGCGTGGCTTATGTCCTGGTGCAGGCCGGCAGGCGCTATCATTCCATTACGCTGGAAGCGGATGCACAGCACTTGATGACCGATGTCTGGACCTCCGCCGGAGTCCTGGTGGCCCTCGGCGTGGTCACGGTGACCCGCTGGCAAATCCTAGATCCGCTGATCGCCATCGGCGTTGCGATCAATATCATCTGGTCTGGGGTCGGTCTCGTCCGCAGGTCTGTCCTGGGCCTGATGGACACCGCCATCCCGGCCGCGGACCAATCGAAGGTGGCCGAGATCCTTGACAGACAGGCGACCGCCGGTCTGCGATACCATGACCTGCGCACCCGGCAAGCGGGGGCCCAACAGTTCATCTCAGTGCACGTACTGGTTCCCGGAAAATGGAGCGTCCAACGCGGGCATGACCTGCTGGAGACGATCGAGTCTGAGATCCGCGAGGCGCTGCCGCGGGCCCTGGTGACCACCCACCTGGAGCCCGTCGAGGATCCCGCGGCCTGGGAAAGCACGATCCTGGAGAACCAGGGCAAGCCGGAACCATGACCAGATGAGAAAGAAGAGAGACCGAGGATACACCCTCGGTCTCTCTGGTATTCGGTGGACGAGCTTCAGCCGGGGAAGGATCCCAGCGCCCCGGCCAGGTCCGGGAATACCGGGATGTTGCTGAGGAAACCGGCAATGTTCAATACGTAGTACACATTCGAGGGCGCGGCGGCCAGCTTGAAGTAAGCGGACTTATACGGCTCGCCGTGCCGGGCTTTTTCCCAGGCCTCGATCTCTTCCCTGGGCGTGTAGAGCTTGTAGATGTTATGCAGCGTGCCGAGTCCGGCGCTGGTGATCACCTCGAGCTCATGCAGGTCGAGCACCAGGAAGCGGACGCCCGCCTCGCGCTCGGTCCGCGCGGCGTTGTAGAGCGCCTCGTGGGTCTGCCCGTCCAACATGCCGCGGAGATGCATAACGAGCACCTTGCCTTCGCTCTTCGTAATGGTAAGACCTTCGGTCATCAGACCCTCCCTCGGGATCCTAGTAGCGAGCATTATACCCGCTTGCACCACGGGACCCTGGATGCACTACAGCAGGCGCGCGAAGGCCCTCACCGGGAACGTGCCCACACCCTTAAACTTGGGCGGGATGGCGCTGAAGCAGAAGGCGTCCTCGGGCAGGGACTCCAGGTTGCACAGGTGCTCCACCACAAGGATCTCGGCCCTGAGCAGCGTGGAGTGCACAGGCCTCGACTTGCCGCGCGTATCATCGATGTTCAGGGCGTCGATGCCCACGAGCTTCGCCCCGTGGTCCCGGAGGTAAACGGCGGCGTCTTCGGTGAGGAAGGGATGGTTATCGAAGTAGGCCTCGGTGTCCCAGTGCTCCGCCCAACCGGTGTGCACCAGCACGGCCTTGTCCGTCACGTCCCGCCCCTTGAAGGCTCCGGCGGTCACGGCCAATTGCCTGTGGTAGTCGAGGCGGATGAGGACGCCTTCCAGATCCGCGAAGGCCTCGAGGCCGACCTCCGACAAGTCCTTTCCGTCCGCATAGCGGTGGAAGGGGCAGTCGACATACGTGCCCGTGTTGGCGATCATCTCGATCCTGCCGATCTGGAACTCGGTGCCGGGCGCGTAGTGCTCGCGCGAGGCCTCCCGGCTGAGGTAATCGCAGATGACGGGCGCAGGCAGCCCCTTGTAGGTGATCAAGCCGTCGTACACCGTATGGCTGAGGTCGATCGAGCGTGCCGCGGCCCTGCGCTTGTGGGGCTCGCTGACGATCTCTTTCTTGAGGATGCGGACGTCACCAACCATCAAGAGGCGCATGTCCCGGACGATGGCTTGCGCCAACTCCTGATCGGAAATGCTCTCGCCGGGGATGTCGAGGCGGAATTCCTGCCCCTGCATTCCGCCGCCATTGCTGAAATCCAGCTCAAAGTCGAATTTGACGCGATGGTCCATATGACTCTCCAACTAGTGGCGCAGGCCTAAGGACTAGTAGATCGCAGGTTCATGTGGTGAACTGGAGTCCGATTTTCTTTGGATCAACGGCGATTGTCACCACTAGGATGTGGGCCTCTACCATTGCCAGTAGCTCACCGACCCTGTTCGGGGCGACGGCGATCCTAGACTTTACGATTTCAGAGAGCTCGTGGTGTATTCGGTCATAACTTCC
>JAZDHO010000087.1:0-30365 GCA_043805815.1 Chloroflexota bacterium | reverse complement strand
TCGGGGACGCTGGGAGCGATCCACATGGACGCATCCCTGAATTCGGGCCGCGCGGTGAAGGTGGCAGGCATGTCGGGCGCTGGAGGAGCGCTGGCACAGGCGGCGCTCAAGAACAGCGCCAGAAGTGCAGTCGGCAATTTTATCACAAGGCCGCGAATATGCAGGCTGCAGACTCTGCTCCCTGAGATCCGGTCCCATGAAGACGCCCCAACGTGCCTGCGCCGGGCGTGCCCTGAGCGTATGGCGTCCGGATATCCGGCCATGCGGTTCAGTGGGGCTTGAACTCTTCACGCGCCAGGGTGAAGGAGGACACGGCTGACTCGTCCAACGTCACACCCAGACCGGGGCCCGAAGGGACCTCGATCATGCTGTCGGATCCCAGAGTAAATCGTTCACGGGTGACGTCACGCCGATAGTATCGATCCGAAGCGGAGATATCGCCCGGCAGGGCGAAACCGGGCAGCGAGGCCAGGGCGAGATTGGATGCACGGCCGACACCGGTCTCCAACATGCCCCCACACCAGACGGGAATGCCGCTCGACCTGCACAGATCGTGGACTTCCACAGCCTGGCTCAGCCCGCCGAGGCGTGCAGCCTTGATGTTGATGATGCGGCAGGCCTTCATCTCAAGCGCGTAGCGCGCGTGGCGGGCAGAGACAATGCTCTCGTCGAGGCAGATGGGGGTTCGAAATTCGGCCTGCAGACGGCGATGATCCCAGATGTCATCCTCGAACAGCGGCTGCTCGATCAGCAGCAGGTTCAGCCGGTCCAGCGGTTTGAGGGCCTGGGCCGTCTGGAGCGTGAAGGACGAGTTTGCATCGACCTGGAGGCGAAGCTTTGGGAACGCGGCGCGCACGGCCTGCGCATCGATCACATCGCGCCCGGGCTTGATCTTGATCTTCACACGCGCATAGCCGGCTTCCAGGTACACACGGACCGCCTCGACCAATGCCGCAGGCGATGCCTGCAATCCGACCGACACGCCCACCGCCACGCGGCGACTCTCTCCGCCCAGCAGCTCGCGCAGAGGTCTGCCTGCCATCCTGCCGAGCAAGTCCCAGAGCGCCATCTCAAAGCCGGCCTTCGCCAGATTATGGCCGCGGATGCGATCGACAAGCCGGCGGAATTCCTCGATGGTCTCGAGCTCGGCACCCAACGTGAGCGGCGTGATGAAGTCGCGCAAGATGTGCCAGGCGGTGCCAGTGGTCTCGTAGCTGTAGCCGGGATCACGCGAGGCCACGCACTCGCCGAGGCCCGTCAGACCATCGGCCTGAAGGACAACAAGGATGCATTCTCGATCGATCTCGCGCCCGAAAGAGGTCTCAAATGGGG
Source organism: Chloroflexota bacterium (assembly GCA_043805815.1). Taxonomy (GTDB): domain Bacteria; phylum Chloroflexota; class Anaerolineae; order Anaerolineales; family Villigracilaceae; genus Fen-1038. The sequence continues at coordinate 29,033 of JAZDHO010000087.1, read as the reverse complement.
CGACAAGGGGCATACGGAGATGGTGCAGAGTAACGCGTTCAATCCTCATTGCGGGCCTACGGGCTCGGGCACTCAAACGTTTGCCGGGCGACTCGTACAGCGGCCGCATCAGCCATCGGAAGCTGACTCAAGCGTGTCCAGGTGGAGCACAGAAGCGGCTCCATTTCGCTGATGATCGATTGAGCATCCTGACTGAGCTCCAGTGCCTTCTGCCAATTGCCGCCTTGAGCGTGTGCTTCAATGAACGGCATCAGCTCCGGGCCAAACTCTGCCGCGAACCCGCGATCCTTAGCCTCCTGCTCCAGTCGGAGGATGGCAACCCAGTCGCCATATTGGCGGGCGAGGTCGGCCTTCTCGAAGTAGTAGCACCAGGTGCGCGGCGGCTCTGCCCCAAACACATCGCGTGCAGGCGCGGTCGCAACAGGATTGCGGAGGATGCGCGCGACGTTTGAGACCGCCGCCAGCTGCTCCTGGTTCTGAGTGTAGAAGGGCTGATCCGCGTAGGTGGAATCCAGCACCTGCAGGCACCGGCGTTCCCCCTGATGGACGACGGCGATGGCCTTCGATGTGTTCCCGGTGAACCTCAGGTTCCGATCCTTGTAGGTGATGGGCTTCTCCGGCCTGAGTTCGAAGTTGAGAAAACGGTCGTTCGTGAAGAACCAGTAGGGTACCACGCCGTCCTGCGCCTTGCCATTGAACAGCAGATTCATGGCGAAACTGGCATCGTAGCCCGGGATGGAGGCTGAGGGCTGCTCGAATGAAATGATCGCGGTCCCGGGCATCAAAGCCGGGACGCGCCAGGAGAGCTGCCAGTAGTACGAATTCTGCACCGCCCAGTCAAGGCGATACCGGTTCACGACAAGTACCTGCGTCGTGATGGAAAGGGCTAGAAGGATGGTGAGCAGTACCTGCTGCATCCTGGCGCGTATGAATGCCGCTATCAAGCAGATCACCAGGATTCCGGCGCCCAGCATGGGGGCGAGTGCGAAGCGATCATCCCATCGTCCCTGCGTGCTGAGCTGCTTGCTGGTCAGCCAGATGGGCAGCGCGCTGACAAGAAACGCCCACAAACCGAACAAGACCATTGACGGGGGCGGGTTCAGGGACTGGGCCTCAGCGTCGCCTCCGGCGTCATGAAAGAAGGCAAACGCCAGCGCCAACAAGGCGCCAAGACCAAACGCAAACCACGAAATCTTGCCCTGCAGCGTCCAGGCATCGGGATCACCAAGCACCGACACCCACACTCGAAGGGTTGCATAGATGAGATCAAGGGCCGCGCGCGTCAACACCGCCAGCAGACCGGACACCAGCGAAACATCGAAGTCCTCCAGCAGTTTGAAATCACCGGCATAGTTCGCCCTCGTGACCGTGGAGGGGAACACGACCAGCCGCCACCAGAAGTAGAAGGTCAGGATCAATAGGTACGGAAGCACGAGCAGGAACAGCCTTCGGGCAGCGGCGACGCGGGTAAGGATGCTGTTCCGCGCCACAAGGAGCCAGAGCAAGAGCGGACGGATCAGCTCAAGGCCAACGAAGTACTCGATGGTGAAGATGTGGATCAAGGCGGTCAGCCAGGCTGCCAGCGAGAGCGCCCAGGCGAATCTGGTCCTGCGTGTCCCAAGCACCATCAGGAAGATTGAAAGGGCAAACACGAAGAACGCCGCGAAATGTCGATTGTAGGCGCCGGAGATGGACTGCTGAAGAAAGCCCGGATACACAAGCAAGAGCGCCCCCAACCAGCGCAAATAGGACCGCTTATTAGGCCAGACCTCCACGAGAGCGAAGTAGAGCAGCAGGATCCCGCCCCATCTGAGGAGCAAAGTGACGGTATGCCAGGCAACGGGGTTCAACCCGAAAATCGCGTACATCACCTGATAGGGCCAGGCGAAGGGTCGGTCGAAGGCAAAGTACTCGGCTAAGAGCTGCGGGTCGCGCGCATTCAGCAGGAAGACCACCTCCCAATCGTCCCAGTAATAACCCAACGATGGGATGGCGAACAGGTAGGTGAGCAGACCGATGAGGAGAATGGTCACAGGGTAGAACCCGGGCCAGGTCGCGAATCGTCGCAGTGCAGCGATTTCCGCCTCCCAGCGCTGCATAGTATTGCGAATCATCAGTTCAGGTTATCCGGATTGAAAACCCAGCAGGCCGCGGCTCCTTCCGCATCAGGAGGGTCCGGCTGTCTCGTGGGTGTCATCGCGCTGCAGACCACGCAGGGCTTCGTCGAGGTCCATGCCTTCGGAGCGCATTCCCGGCACGGGAGTACCGCAGTACGGACAAACGTTCCACGGCAGGTCCATCAACCTGCCGCAGTGATGGCAGGCCTTCTTGAGCTTGGTGTGGCAATTCGGACAGATCTGCCAGTCATCCTTGACTCGTCGCTCGCATCCCGGGCACAGCGGTAGTTCTTCCAGGGCCTGCAGCAGCGACTCCTCCTCCAGGGTGTGCTGGTATTCATCTTCCAGCGTACGTGCCGGGCGCAATATCAGGTACACGAGCACTCCCGGCAGGTTGAGCACGGCTACCAGCAGGGCGGTAAGGATCTGCACCAGCGGATCACGTGAGCGCCGGCGAATGTCCCTGTACGACCAAATGACGAGGGAGATCCACAGGGCGACGAGGAAGGCGCCGCCAAAAGCAGTGAGAACAAGCACGAGATTGCTGAGGAATGCTGGATCCAACGGCATCGCGCCTCCTATCCGCCCGCAGAAACCCCGACGATGCCGCCTTCGGTGAGGCGGCGCAGGTCCGACAGGGCGGCCTCAATCTCATCAGCTGTGACAGCGCGGTCCTCATCGCGATGGCGCAATTGCCCCGACCGGGCCCTCTGGACGGCGAGGTCACGGATGGATGCGTTCTGCGACAATGCCTCCTTGACGAGGGCCGCTCCTTGAGAGTAACCGATCAGGGGATTGAGGGCAGTCACCAGTATCGCATTGCGGGCCAGCCATCCCTCGGCTTTCTCCCGATTTGCCGACAACCCCTTCACCGCCCGTTCCGTGAAGGCATTGACGGCGCCGATAAGCACCTGCATCATCTCAAAGAGATTGTGGGCGATGACGGGCATCATGACATTCAGTTCCAGTTGGCCCGCTTGCACGGCGAGTGCAATCGTGGTGTCACATCCGATGACATGGAACATCGCCTGATCGAGCATTTCCGCCATCACGGGATTGACTTTGCCAGGCATGATGCTCGAACCAGGCTGCACGGCCGGGAGACGAATCTCATCCAGGCCCGTCGAAGGACCGGATGCCAGGAGACGGAGATCATTGGCGATCCGGATCAGGGTGAGCGCGAGAGTTCGCATTGCTCCGGAGAAGTCCGCCACGTCGGCCAACGACTGCATCGACTCAAACAGGTCGTCAGACTCCAGCAGGCTCAGACCGCTCAACTCGGAGAGGCGCTTGACCATGCGGCCGTGATACTCGGGGTGGGCATTAAGGCCCGAACCGACGGCGGTGCCGCCGATCCCCAAACGCCGCAGGCCCTGAGCCGAACGAGCCAGGCGCCCAGCGTCACGGCCCACGGCCTTGGCGTAGGCGCCGAATTCCTGGCCGAGACGGATGGGCACGGCGTCCTGCAAATGCGTGCGGCCGGATTTCACAATGCCATCGAACTCCTGGGCTTTCAGCTCCAGGGCGGACTGAAGCGCCTTGACGGACGCCAGCATCTCATCCAGGCGCCAGAGGGCGCCCAATCGAATGGCCGTCGGTATCGTGTCATTTGTCGACTGTGCCATGTTGACATGGTCATTCGGGTGGACATAGTACTCTCCAACTTCGCCCCCGAGCAGTTGGGTGGCGCGATTTGCGATCACCTCATTCGCGTTCATGTTGTGGCTGGTGCCGGCGCCGGCCTGGAACGGATCCACAACGAACTCGGAATCCCACTTCATGTCCATGACTTCCTGGGCGGCCTGGATGATGGCCTCGACAAGCTCCCCGGCGGCGATCGTTCTGCCCGCCACTTCGCGGTCATGGAAAAGGCCGAGGTCGAAATTGACCTCGGCTGCCGCACGTTTGACGATGGCAATGGACCAGATGAAGGCCCGCCACGGCCGCAGCCCCGAAATGGGAAAATTTTTCGCGGCCCGGGCGGTCTGGACGCCGTACAGCGCCCGTGCAGGCACGGGCATTTCTCCGAGGGAATCCTTTTCGATGCGGAAGTCCTGGCTCGTCATAGCCACTCCGACTCGCAGGTGAAGGTCAAGAAGCCCCTGCCCCCACAGGCACTCGATGCATGACAATCAATTGTACCCCGTCAGGGTGTATCGAATTCGAAGTGCCAGTCGGCGCCGTCCGACCATTCATCACTCGTCTCACCCAGCACCTGGATGAATGTGCGACCCGGGCGCAGACCCAGTGGATCGCCGGAGGGCGTGGTGAGTGAGAGCGGCTGTCCAATATCTGTACGCACCCAACGCGCGGGAACGCCGATACCATCGCGGAATACGTAGGCACGCCCGGAGTCGATCAGATCGATGTGATAGATCTCGTCGTCCTGCTCATTCGCGTTGGCAAAGGTATGCGACACATACATGACCACAACGTTATCGGCGAAGACCCGGTCTCCGGTAAGAGAATCAACCAGGGGCTTGTACTTTTCAGGATCGTCGCCACACTTGTTGATATAGCGCAACTCTGTGCTTGGGCTGGTCTCCTGGAATCGCAGGTACCTGGCTGCAGCCGCACTGTATTCCCAGTAGTTGTAGTCGCAGCGGGAGTAGTGGGTGAAGATGCGCTCGACGGCGGGACCCGCAACAGGCGCCGCGACACTGAAGAACGTACTCCTCAAGTCCGGCCGTGAATTGTCCCCGGATTTCCGGGCCAGGCAGTCGGCGAAGCGAGTGGAGTCGAAGTAGGTCTCGTAGTGTCGCACGTCCGTGATGAGGTTGCTGACCCGGTGTTGAAAGAAGGGTGGACACGACCCATATCCCGGGACCACCATAGATTCCTGCAAGTCCCCCCCAAGAAAGTAGGAGTACTCGCGGGGATCGGCGTAGTTGAACACGTAGTATGCGTGGTACATGCGCGTGATATGCTCATCAAAGTAACGGCCCGAACGGACGGGGCCTACTTGGGCGGCATCATTGCCGTAGAAGATTCCGATGAAACGCGTGTAGCCCCACTCGATGTAGTATTCGAAGACCACATCCGCTTCGTTCAAGCCGTACTGTGGGCGAATGTCCCGCGGGTAGTTGGATATCTTGATTGCCAGGGGACGCCGCTCCAATAGAGCCGGATCGGCCGCAGGCAGCCCTGTGAGGGGATTGAGAGGCAGGGCTGACGGAGTGAGCTCCGAGGCAGACACACCCCTTCCCAATCCGTCGGCGGGCTCAACTTCAACTGATGCGGTCGGCGACGAGGCCGCGCCGGACGGGGCAGGTCGCGCTCCGACGGCCTCATGATTCTGGGAATAGTCCGGCGGCTGAATGGCCGCCTGTTGGGGCGTTTGGCCTTCCGGAGATTCCTGGGCAGGCACCCCCAGCGGGCCACAAGCGGAAGGCAAACACAGCCCCAGCATCGCCATCCAGAGAGCGCCGCGGCGAAGCAACATGGATGTCAGGATTTTACCAAAGCGGCTCACGTCGACCGTGAACCCTGCAGTGCAAAGCTGATAGAATTCCAGCGCTGTATGCCCATTCTTATCACGGAAGTCCTCCTGCTCGGAACGGCAGCCGCGCTGGCAACCCTGCGAGTCGCGCGGCCCAGATTCCGCTTCAGTTGGCTGCTGGCGCTAGCCGCCACGATAGCTGCGTGGCTCAGCGTCTGGGTTTGGATGCCGCAGCTTCCGCTTTCCTTTGCGGCCCCCTTGTGGCGGTCTGCGAGTTCGCCGAATTCGTTCGCGAGCTTCACAGTAAGCAGCGTTTCCTGGACTTACGCTCTGTGCCTCGTCACCCTGGCTCTTGCAGTCCTGCTGACGGCCCCGGCCCGTTCTACTGGTCCGAACCCATCCAGTTGGGCGCTTTGCCTGACGATTGTAGGCCTGGGATTGTTGGCTGCGGCGGCTGAGGGCCCCCTGACCCTGGTGTTGTTCTGGGCCGGTCTGGATCTGCTCGAAGCCGGCGTCGTGCTCGCACGGGGAGAGAATCGTTCCTCAGATGGGCAAGTCCCCTTGGCATTCGCTGTTCGCCTGGGCAGCATGGCGTTGGTACTTCTGGCGCTCGTTATGCACGACAGCGTGGAGGCTGGCAGCGGATTCAACGCAATCAGAGGGCCCGTGGCGCTGCTGTTCCCGGTAGCGGCCATGCTGCGTCTGACGGCATTCGCAGTCCCATGGCCGAGGGGCTCTGCCTCCGTGCGGCTGGACGAGGTCGGTACGACGCTGCACCTTGTGGCGGGCTCCTCCGCCATCGCGTTCCTCTCACAACTGGCTCCGGAGGCCCAAAGCAATCGCTCGGCACTTCTGGTCGTGTGCGCCGGCGCGGCGCTGTTCGGCAGCTGGATGTGGTTCCGCGCGCCGGATCGCAACTCGAGCCGGCCGCTGTGGGTCTTCACGATCGGAAGCCTTGCCGTAGCAGCGGCGTTGCTCGGCAACCCCGTCGGCGCAAGCGGCTGGGGCAGCGCAATGCTGCTAGTGGGCAGCGCTCTCTTTCTCAGGACGGTGCGCGAGCGATGGCTGGATCGGGCTTTGCTGCTGGGGCTGTGGATAAGCTCGGCAATGCCCTTCGCGCTGACCTCGGTGGCATGGTTAGGCGGAGGCGGCGGACCGGATTGGATGGTGCCCGGCCTCCTGATTTCCCAGGCATTGTTGCTCGCCGGCCTTTTCCATCGGGTGCTGCGGCGAGAGATCGAACCTTCGCCCCCAATCGAGATGGCATGGCTGAGGGGCATCTACCGGGCCGGGATCGCGCTGCCGCTAGTTCTAGGCTTGCTGCTCGGAATCTGGGGGTGGTCCGGTGCGTTCCAATTCGGTGCACCGCTCGCCGGTGCCATCGTGATCCCGTTCGCCGCCGCATTCGCGTGGGCGAAATGGCGATTTTCCTTTCTGAGTCCCGTTTCCACCAGCTGGGTCCCGCCAGCATGGCAGCGGGCGTCGTCCGGGATTCGGCGTGAGCTAACGAGGCTCCACGGAGGTCTGCAGCGCGCTGCCGAGACCATCACACTCACGATTGAAGGCGAAGCCGGCATCATGTGGAGCCTTCTGCTCCTCGTGCTGTTCGCCTCGCTTATCGCCAGCAGAGATCAGTAGCATGCTTGCACAGGTTTTGGCCTGGGTGGCAGTGGGTGTGGTGGCGGTGACGGCGACGGGGATTCTGCTGGCCCGTGACTGGCGGTGGAATCTTGGGTTCATGGCAGGTCAGTACCTCGGTGCAGCGGCGTTGGCCTCGACACACTGGCCTATCGGAATGGCCGCGGCCTTGTTGGTCACCGGCTGGATGGGCGTTGCCGCGCTGGGCATGACGCTCACCGCGCTGCCGCATCAATCTGCATTCACGGACGAATCCTGGCCTCAAGGGCGCGCCTTTCGGTTGTTCATGGCCGGGATGATTTTCGTGCTGGCGGCCGGGCTCACACCTCGGGTGCAGGATTTCATGGCCGGTGTTGAGCCCCCGGTCGTCGCGGCATCTATCCTGTTGGCAGGGATCGGATTCCTGCAACTCGGCACGAGTTCCCAGATCGCGCGAATTATGCTCGGGCTCTTGACCGTCCTTACAGGCTTCGAGGTGTTCTACGCGGCCGTGGAGGGATCCATCCTTGTTGCGGGAATGCTCTCGGTGGTGATACTGGGGTTGGTTTTGGCGGGCGCCTACCTATTGAATGCCTCCATTCCGGAGGACGCCGCGTGAGCGCACCGATCCTGTGGATCGCGATTCCACTCGTGGTCGGCGCCGCCGCGCTGGTGATGTTCAGCGAACGGGCGGCGGGGCTGATGGGCGGCCTGACATGCCTGATGCTCGCGATTGTTGCGCTGGTGATTCCCATCGATGAGGCACTTCTGGTTGGGCCGTTCTCATTAAAGATCGGATCGACGGCTTCCCTGCTCGGAAGGAACTTGGTCATCTCGGCGTCGCAAGCGCCCCTGCTGGTTATGCTGTTCGGGCTGTGCGCGATGTGGTTCCTGGGAGCCGAGGCTGCGGGCGTGGCCCGCCGCCTGGTACCCGTGGGAATGATGATCACCGGGTTCATGATCGCGTCCCTGGCCGTGCGACCATTTCTATACGCCGCCCTGCTGATCGAGATGGCCGCACTTGCAGCCATACCGCTCCTGGCGCCGCAGGACAGGTCACCGGGCAGGGCCATCATCAAGTTCCTGGTCTACCAGACTTTGGGCATGCCCTGCATCCTTCTGGCAGGATGGCTGCTCGCCGGCGTCGAGACATCTCCGGGTGATCTTGTGCTTACCATCCAGGCAACCATCACGCTCAGCCTGGGTTTTGCCTTCCTGCTGGCGGTCTTCCCGCTCAACGATTGGATCCCGGGACTCATGGCAGAAAGCCATCCCTACCTCACGGGGTTTCTGTTGTGGCTGCTGCCGAACATCATCGTCGTGTTTGGCCTCAGCTTCCTGGATAGCTACGCGTGGCTGCGCACATCCCCGGATATCATCGCCGGTCTGCGCATTCTTGGTTTGATCATGCTCGTGTCGAGCGGCCTATGGTCGGCTATGGAACGCCATCTTGGCCGGATGATGGGCCATGCCGTCATCGCCGAGACGGGGTTGATCTTCGTGGCGACGAGCCTGGCCGCAACCAACGCCACAGACACGATATTCCCGTTCTTCATTCCCAGAGGCCTCGGAATGGCGCTGTGGGCCCTGGCGCTGGCGATCGTTCAACATGCTCACGCGGACTTGAAGCTCGAAGCATTGAGGGGCATCGGGCAGACTCACCCGTGGGCGGGTGCTGGCCTGGTGCTCGCCGCGCTATCGGCCGCGGGCTTTCCGCTCCTCGCAGGTTTCCCGCCTCGGATCGATGTGTGGGACGGCCTGGCCGAGGTTTCAGGCTCGGGCGCCCTCTGGTTTCTGGTCGGATTGGCCGGCTTGATGATCGGTGCGGTGCGCCAGTTGGCGCTGCTCGTGGGAGGTCGGCGTGGAGAGCGAGATGTGCCGCAAGAGACCCGGCTCCAGCGCGTAATGCTCGGCGCCGGGATGCTTGCCCTCGTCGTCCTGGGCTTATTTCCGCGGGCCGCGGGCTTCCTCGTCGCCCGGATGCCACTAATGTTTGAGCATTTGGCCCGCTGAGCCGCGCAGGGCGTGGGACGCGCCCATACTGCTGAATCGGGAAATCGGCAACATCGGACCGCCCGCAGGTGGCGGCTCGATCCTGGAAAGCGCGGGCAGTATAATTCAACAGCGCCCGGAGGATTGGATGGAATTCGAAGAAATCATCAAGAAAGTGCAGTGGCTCGACGATCAGGAACGAAGGAGCAAGACCGAACTCGGCGAGGTGGGCGGACGCCTGACAGGTCTCGACACCAGTATCGGTGCGCTGGCACAACAATTTAGGGGTATGGCCCAGCAAGTAAACGAACTTTCCGTGACGGCGGCGCGCATGGAGCAGTTCGATCAGATCCTCGCCAAGCATCGCATCGAGGTGGCGAAGTCGATTGAGACCATCGAAAAGAGTGCGGCGCGCCGCGAGCAGGAGACCACCAAGGCCCATCGGGCTGAGATCGAGGAATTCCGCAAGATCATATTCGACCTTCGGGCGGACGAGACTGCGCGCAAGGACAGGGCGCACGAGGACCAACGACGGACCATGGCCCTGCAGGATTTGGCGTCGTCGGTCGAGGCAGCCGCAGGCCTGAGCAAAGAGGTTCAGGAAGCGCACAAGGGGATGGAAGAGGCGCGCAGACAGGACGCAAAGCGCCTTGCCGACCTGCAAGGGGAATTGACGTCGGTGCGCAAGCGCGCCGACGATGCGCGCGAGAAGCTCGCCCTCCACAACGACAGCATCCGCAACATGCAGAATCGGATCAACGAGCTGCTGGAGACCGAAACCAGCCGCCAGGAGCGACACGCGGCGTCCATGCAGCAGCAGGCCCTGCAGCAACTCGAGAGAGACCGCGCCTGGAAGGAGTGGCAGGAGATGTTCGAAAGCTTCAAAGACCGGGCCGGCGGTGCCGGTGGCCAGGTTGCAGCCTTTGAAGACGCACTCCGCGCCGCGAAGCAGGCGCAAGAAGCGTATGATGGCCTGAATCAGCGGCTCGAGAGGCGCATCGCAGAAATCGGGGAGATCCAGCGACTCGCGGATGAGCGCATCCGGCAGGAATGGATCGCATTCAAAGCCGATGAGCAAAGGCGCTGGACCGGGCATGCCCTTACCCAGGATGAGTCGATCCGTGACCTTCGCAAGGACGTGGACAAAATCGAGAAGCTCGTCGCGGCGGTTGACGAGACGGCCCAGACCATGCAGGATCAACTGCAGCAGACGACCGAAGCCACAGAAAAACAGCTCCAGGAACTCATGAACGTCTCACAGGACTGGCTCTCAGCCTACGAGCGGATCATGGGACACGCCAAAGCCAAGGCGAAGAAGGCCGTCCGTTAGCGGCAAGCGTTCGCGCCGTCCACAGGCAAGACCCCAAGGAAGAAGGAAGAATCCAGACCGGCATTCGCGTGATAGGCACCGCTGGTCATGTCGACCACGGCAAATCGACGCTGATCGAGGCCCTCACAGGCACGCATCCAGATCGCCTCAAGGAAGAGCAAGCCCGTGAGATGACCATCGATCTTGGCTTCGGCTGGCTGACCCTGCCAGATGGACGCGAGGTCGGGATTGTCGACGTGCCGGGGCATCGTGATTTCATCGAGAACATGCTCGCAGGTATCGCCGGGATCGATGCCGCGCTGCTGGTGGTCGCCGCCGACGAAGGCATTCAGCCCCAGACGACCGAGCACCTGGCGATCATCGATCTGCTTCAAATCCCGGGCGGTATCATTGCACTCACAAAAGCAGATCTGATCACGGACAGCGATTGGCTGGATGCGATCGAGGCCGACGTGCGTGCGGCGGTTGAGGGCACCGTTCTTCAGAATGCGCCGATGATACGCGTGTCTGCGAGAACCCGCAGCGGTCTTCCCGAACTCCTGGCCGCGATGGAAGCGCAGCTGAGACAGCAGCCTGAACGCCTGGATCTCGGCCGGCCGCGGCTGGCGCTCGATCGCGTGTTCAGCATGGCCGGATTCGGTACCGTCGTGACCGGCACACTGAGCGACGGCCGGTTGGCCGTCGGTGATGAGGTCCAGGTACTTCCCTCCGGGGTGCGCGGCCGCGTGCGTGGCATCCAGAATCATCGCAAGGCCGTGGAGAGGGCATTTCCGGGCTCCCGCACGTCCGTCAACATTTCGGGCATCCCGGCGGAGCAGCTGCGACGTGGTGATGTCCTTATCCATCCCGGGCAGTACGAGGCGACGCGGCGCCTCGACGCACGACTCCGGTTGTTGGCGGCGGCCTCCACCCATATAATGCATAATCGTGAGGTGAAAGTTTTCATCGGCACCAGCGAGAGCATGGCCACATTACGCCTGCTTGGAACTGACGAGCTGAGACCTGGTCAAGAGGGCTGGATCCAGCTCGAACTACAGCACCCCCTCGTCTGCGCACGGGGAGACGCTTTCATCCTGCGTCAACCATCGCCAGCCGAGACCGTCGGAGGTGGGACTATTGTCGATGCACGACCGGCGGGCAGGCACAAGAGATATGAGGCCAGCGTGATAGCCTCGCTGGGCGCCCTTGCCGCCGGCGACTCCGCCGACATTCTCTACGAGGCCACCCTTGCCCTCGGAGCGGCGCCAATACGCGAAATAGTGAAACGCTCGAGCCTGGCAGTGGAAGCGGCAAACGAAGCCTTGAACAGCCTGCTTCGGGATGGGAGATTGGTGCTGCTCGAGCACGGAAACACCATCGCGGACAGCGACCAGCTCGTCATCAGCCTTCAGGATTGGAATGCCGCAAGTGAGAAGATCGATCGAATCGCAGCCGAATACCATTCGAACTCTCCGCTGAGAAACGGGATGCCACGAGAAGAGCTCAGGAGCCAGCTGGGGCTTTCATCCAAGGCATTCAACGGCGTGGTGTCCCGGAAAGTCACTGAGGCGGGGCTAGTGGAACGTGGAAGCTTGTTGGCGCTGCCGGGCCACGTGATCCGCTTCGATGCGGTGCAACAAGCTGCGATAGACGCGCTTATGCAGCGCTTCGATGGCAACCCGCACGCGCCACCAAGCGCAAAGGAATGCCAGGAGGTCGTGGGTGAGGAGATCTTTGGCGCGCTGAAGGAGCTCGGCCGGTTGGTGGCCGTCTCGGAGGATGTCGTATTCAGGAAGGTCGACTACGACTCCATGGTGGCCGCCATACGAACCGCCCTTGAGAGCAGGGGGCAGATCACGCTCGCCGAAGTGCGAGATCTCTTTCGCACCAGTCGCAAGTATGCACAAGCACTGCTTGAGCACTTGGACTCAATAGGCCTGACGCGGCGGGATGGGGATTTGAGGGTGTTCACGGCCTAGGAGAGCCGGCGGGCAGAAGACTCTCCTGCACGAACGACATCGGCGCAACGGATACGAACAGAGGATTGGTTATGTGCGGACGATTCACACTGGCCGTGGATGCAGCTGAGCTTGAAGAGGAATTCAAGGGTGTGGCGTTCCCTACGCAGTTCGCCCCGCGCTACAACGTCGCGCCCTCGCAACCCGTTATGGTGATCCCCAATGACGGCAAGCACACTGCTGCCCTCTTCGTCTGGGGAATGATTCCATCCTGGGCAAAGGATCCGGCAATCGGTAGTCGGCTGATCAATGCCCGCGGAGAGACCCTGGCCGAGAAGCCGGCATTTCGCGGTCCCTACAAATACAAACGATGCCTGATCCTAGCCGACGGTTTCTACGAGTGGAAATCGACGCCCGGAACAAAGATCAAGGTGCCGCACTACATACGCATGGCCGACGGCAAGGCATTTGGGTTTGCGGGTCTATGGTCGGAGTGGCAGGCTGCGGACGGCTCTGAGGTGCGTTCGTGCGCCATCGTGACAACGGCTCCGAACGGGCTCCTGACTATGATCCACGACCGCATGCCCGTGATCCTCCGCTCCGAGGATCACGCGCTCTGGTTGGATCCGGCTCCAAAATCCGCCGATGAGCTTGGGCATCTCATCAAGCCATACCCTGCGGAGCTGATGCGTGCGTTCGCCGTAACCATGTTGGTGAACAATCCGGCCAACGATCGAGCCGAGTGTGTACTTCCAGCTTGACCGAGCAGGGACTGCACTCATCCCGTTCTCATTCAAGACCGCGTCCGGACCAACGAATTGTCGCTCTTGCGCCTGAGTATCGCCCGATCAGCGAAGCGCTCGCGGATTCTGTGATATTATCCGCGGCCGGAGTCTGAGTGCACGACAAACTTGAGAATCAAGCAGCAGGAATCACGGACGACAAACCCGAATCAGAACACCGAGCGTCGATAGCGCGGCAATCAAGTCCGATCTCGCGGGCGGTGCAGAGCCTGCTGCAGATGGGCCTGGGAGAATTCGTCCTCAAGGCGGCGACCAATCTCTTCTCGCTGATCGGAATCGTGGTCGTGATCTGGCTGGCTCAACTGTATTTCCGGCGGGCGGAGACCCCCGGCCAGCCCAGCGCTGAGTCCTCCGGCCTGACCGCGGTGCCAGACGGAGTCACACTGGCATCCATCTTGCCGTCGGATCTCTCTGCTGGCGGGATACTGCGCCAGGCCAATATCCACACCAACATGCCCGAGCGCGCCCGGCAGGAGATCACCACCTACTCGGTCCAGGCCGGAGATACTGTTTCAGGCATCGCCGATCGGTTCGGCTTGCAGGCGAAAACGGTCTTCGCGGCCAACTACGATGTCCTGCAAGACAATCCGCACATGCTTCGTCCCGGGCAGAGTCTCCGAATCCTTCCCGTAGACGGCGTGTATTGGGAATGGCTTGGGGGTATCCCCTTCTCACAGTGGGCTGCATATTTCGAGGTCAATCCGGAGGATATCCTCAGCTATCCTCCCAACAAGTTGGATCCGGCCGCGATCGCGGATCCGAGCAACCCAACCATCAAGGTAGGAACGTTCCTGATCATCCCGGGAGGAGTGTATCAGTACCACACTCCGGGGCAGGTCCCCCTTGGGATCACCCGCGCGAATCCTGCATCGGCCCAAGTGGGCGGGGCAGGCTCATGTCCGCCGATCACAGGGGGCGCGGTCGGCTACGGCACTTTTGTGTATCCGACGGGCAGGCATGAGATGTCGGGATTCGACTATTCGATCAAGAACAACCACCTCGGAATTGACCTGGCGGCGGAACTGGGCGATCCCATCTACGCCTCGGATGGCGGGGTCGTGGTGTATGCGGGAGCCAACAGCTATGGCTACGGCAACATGATCATGATCGATCATGGAACGGGTTTTCAGACACTGTATGCCCACCTGAGCGCCATCTTCACCAGCTGCGGGTTCAATGTGGCCCAGGGTGAGACGATCGGTTCGGCCGGAAGCACGGGCAGATCGAGCGGCGCGCACCTGCACTTCGAGGTGCGTACTCTCAGCAATGTCATCAGCCCGTGGGACGTCCTGCCGGCACCGTGATCGGGGATCGCCGGTCTTGGCAGGCACGATCCAAGCGGAGTGCCCCTCGTACCCGGGGGTTGTCGAGGGATACCGGCTCGGCTATAATCCGTGGACGCAAGGGCGCGTAGCTCAGCTGGTTAGAGCGCATGTATCACACACATGAGGTCGGGGGTTCGAGTCCCTCCGCGCCCACAGGCGTGCGCCTTGGGCAAGATGCGCAAGCACCGTCATATCACATGGATATGACGGTGTCTTGATCTGGAGACATCTCCGTTGTGCCGGGCTGGCGTTGGCGCCTCAGTAGGACGTGCGCAGCCCCAGAGGGGCCTGCGCACGTCCTGCGACGTGCCGCGGCTCCCAGGCACATGCTCCCTGAGTTATCGGACCGGTAACTGGCAACAGACACTCTGGAAGTGCAGGCGCGCCGAGGCAGTATAATCCTGCAACTCATGACGAGCCGCACCAACGAAATGTGGATTTCCGAACTCCGCACAAATGGCGCTGCACGAGACGCCGCCCTGGCGGACTTGCGCGAAGTGATCCAACATGGACTGCCCTACGCACTGTCCCGCTGGGTCTCGCCTGAGGATCCGCTGTTTGCGCCTCTGGTGGAGGAAGTCACCCAAGACACCCTGATCCGCGTCCTGGAACAGCTGGAGACGTTCGAAGGGCGCAGCATGTTCACTACCTGGGTGCAGAAGATCGCAGTGCGGATCGCCCTCACGGAACTGCGGCGCAAACGGTGGCACGACTCGTCCCTGGACGAACTGCTGGACACCGAGGGAGCTCCGAGGCCATCAGGGCTGATGGCCGATCGCGCGCCGGGGCCGGATGCCCTCTCCGAGCAAATGGACATGATCGCTCACGTGCGCCGGATCCTGGATCAGGAACTTACGCCCAGGCAACGGGAGGCGCTGGTGCTGCTCGGCATCCAGGAGGTACCCCTCGAAGAGGCAGCCACGCGAATGCAAACCAACCGCAACGCCCTGTACAAACTCCTTCATGACGCACGCTTACGTCTCAAGCGCCGGCTCAAGAACGAGGGTCTGACCGCGCAGGAAGTCCTGGCGGCCTTTGAACGCAGGTGACCGGCCTGGGGAGGCAGTAAGAATCTCCCGCGGTCCAGCGTCAGGGATGTGGCGATACGATGAAGCGAATCTTCGAAGATCTTGCGAGCCACTTTCGCAGAAACCCGGACGAGTTGCCGGATGAAGTTGTCCACGGTTTCCTGCGACTCTTGGAGTCTGTGCGCGTGCAGGAGATGCCCTGCACCGAGGTGTTCGCCAGGCTGGATGAGTACGTGGAGAAGGAACTGCGCGACCACGAGGCGGAAAAAGTGATGCCGCTCCTGCGGGAGCACTTTGACATCTGTCCAGACTGTTGTGAAGAGTACGAAGCGCTCCTGAGCGTGTTGGAGAAGTCGCCGCCGGTCGGTAAGACCGGAGCGGCCTCGCCGGGACCTTCGGCCTAATGGGTGTCGTCGAAGACCTGCTCGCCGGCGCGAATGGGAAGCTTGAGGCGGTTCTCGAAAGGCGGAAGGGGGCATGACCACTGTGCGTTGTAGGCACAGTATGGGTTATACGCCAGATTGAAATCGACAAGAACACGCCCGCCGGCGAGAGGCTCGGGCTCGAGATAGCGACCTGCCGGATAGGTCTCGAGGCCAGTCAGGGCATCCACGAAAGGCAGGAACAGTCCCCCGGGACTCTCGTAGATCGTCAGTTCCGCCTGCTGCCCATTGACGTCAAACTGAAATCTTCCTGCACGCGTGTAGACCTGTACGTCCCCGGTGGATGTCTGCATCTCGACAGGCGCTTTCTCGGCGGCCGGCTCCACGACAACCTCAAGTCGCAGTCCGGGATTCTCGGGAAAATACCTTAGCCCGGAGAAGTTCTGCCTTTGGCGCGCTGTGAGCGGGCTTTGAGGGTCGTGTGCGAAGAAGTGGTCCCTGGCGCGGCGGAATTCATCCAGTTCAATCATGAGGCCTCCATTCGTTGCCAGGACTGACGGCGGCGGTCGCCAAATCCTTACGAGGGCTTGTCATTTCCATGCGGCTGTGCTATTTTTGACTCGTGGAATGCGATCGACGCGCCGGCAGGTCGGCCGCAGGGGCCCAGAGGCAATCACGGTCTGCGACTGGAAGCACATTCGACCGGATCAATGCGCATAAACGGAAAGCCGACCGGAACGCAGCTTCCCGCATTCTAGAGTGAATATGGGTTTGCTGCGCTGTTTCCTGGCGGTCGAACTGCCACTGTCACTTCAGGAAGCCATCGAGGCAGCGACGGCAGTTCCGCGCGCCAAACTGGGATCCGATCTGGTCCGCTGGGTTTCGTCCCGCAATGTCCACCTCACATTGAAGTTCCTCGGTGATACAACGCCTTCGAGCATTGAGTTGATCGGGGCGGCGCTGACCGCGGAGGTATCGCAGTACAGGCCATTCGACGTGGTCGCTAAGGGATTCGGCGCCTTCCCCAGCAACCGCAAGCCGCGAGTCCTTTGGGTGGGACTTACTGCGCCTCCCGCGCTGTCGTCGTTGCAGCATGAACTGGATGTGGCGACTGCCCGCCTCGGGTACGGTTCGGAGGAGCGGGACTTTTCGCCACACCTGACGATCGGCCGCGTGCGCCAAAACGTTCCCACTGCAGGCCTCCAGAAGATCCGCGATGAGTTGGAGCAGACGGCCATCGGAGAGCTCGGTACCCTGACGGTTGAGGCAGTCCACCTCTTCAAGAGCGAGCTTCAACCATCCGGCTCGGTCTACACGAGGCTTTTCACGGTCGCCCTGGCAAAGGCCTGAACGGACGGCACAGTCAGGCGGCAACGGCTGACGGCGGCTTGCAGAGAACAAGTCGCGGCGGCATCCGAGGTGAATCCTGAACGCACTTGAACTCGCTCACACGGTCATCGAATCGCTCGAATCCAGGAAGGGCGAAGATATTCTTCTTTTGGATATCAAGGACATCGCCTCATTTACGGACTATTTCGTGGTGTGCACGGGAACGAGTGATCGAATGCTCGATGCGCTGGCCGAAGCGACCCTCGAGACAGTTCGCAAGCACCATCGAAAGCACGGTCGTAAACAGGGCGAGGCACGCGAAGGTTGGGTCGTCGTCGATTACGGCGATGTCGTGGTGCATCTCTTCTCGCCTGACCAGCGCGAGTACTATGGTCTCGAGGAATTCTGGCAGGACGGCCGGATCTTGCTCAAGCTGCAATGATTTGGGCGCTCTGAGGGGGCGACGGCGGGTGCCCCGACGAATGCTGCCCGCCGGTCAACATCGGAGGGCAGCAGCGATCCCCATGGCTGCAAGAGGCATGACTTCGGCCTTCAGTTGCGGCGCGAATCAGCCCTCGAAAATCCACGGATCCACCACACGCTTCCAGTCCACGAGTTCAGCCTGGGTGAACCACAGGGAGACTTCTTCTTCGCCGTTAGCTGACGAATCCGAGGCATGGGTGAGGTTGCGTCCGACCTCAAGAGCGAAATCGTGCCGGACCGTTCCGGGCGCGGCCTCAGTTGGGCGTGTCACACCCATTGTCTGACGGACCGCCGCGATGGCAGCCGGTCCTTCCCAGACCATCGCCATCACCGGCGCCGAAGTAATGTACGCAATTAAGCCATCGTAGAATGACTGGCCTTTGTGCACGGCATAGTGCCTCTCCGCGAGCTCCCGGCTCACTGCCATGAATTTCGCGGCCACCAGGCGCAGGCCTCGGCGCTCAAGCCGTGAGATGACTTCGCCGACAAGCCCCCGCTGCACGCCATCCGGCTTCACCAGCACCAGCGTTCTTTCCACGGATCCTCCACTCCATCAAAGTTCCGGGGCGACTTGTCAGTCGCCCCGGCATGTTTATCGCAGGAGCTCTTCCGCCTTTGTATAGGCGTCCAAAGCCTCTTGGAGCCGATTGCCGCGCATATAGGCATCGCCCAGAGCCTGCCAGATGGGAACCTCCACCGGATAACGATACAGGGCATCCCGAAGGTCGCGAATGATCTCTTCCAGCGACCTGCCTTTGCGGATGAGCTGGCCGTACATGTCCAGGGCGGCGGCGATGTTGCCGCGCCCCAGTTCCGCCTGCGCACCGCCGAGCGACGGCACACCCAACTTCGCCACGGAGGGAACAGGCCTGATCCTGGCAGGCAGCGGCTCGGCCGTCTGCCGCACATGCTCGGGCTGAGGGCCGGCGACTGGCTCCAGCGAAGACGAACTCATCGCATCCCTGCCGGCCCCGGGCGGCTTGCCAGCCATTGTGACTTGTCCAGGAGGAGCAATGTTGGGTTCGGCAGGACGCCATTCGCCGGCCGGCACGGCCTCGCCTGCGGCCTGCAGCCAATCTGGCAGGCTCTCGGACGGAGGCTCCTGCCCTGCAACCGCGAGCGCGCCAGGCTTTTCGGCATCCAGGTCCGCCAGCCAGTCAGGCAAATCGACGGCGGATTCGTACTCACCCGAGAGCTCGCGGGCGAAAGGCGATTCTTTCTCACCAGGCGGGGCTTGATTGGCGCCCAGCCAGTCCGGCAAATCCCCCACGGCAGCTCCAAGTCCGGGCTTCGGCCACCGGGCTGGCTCACGCTCCTCCATAATGGGAGCCTGCCCAGCCTCGGTCTGCTCTTCGATTGGCGTGAACGTGTTCTGATCCGAGAGGCCACTGAGCCAGTCAAACGATTTCTGGTCCGGGGCTTGCGCCGCGGCCTCAACATCCCGGGTAGTGCCTTCGCCGGACGCACCCAAACCCTCGTTGATCGGCCTCCAACCTTCGCCCGATGATGGCGCTTTCTGCGGTGCCTCGTTAACCCACTGGGGGGGAGTGCTGGGACGCGCATCCGGTGATGTGAGGAGCTCCTCCGGTTTGGCGCCATGCTTCTCAGCCAAGCCTTCCAACCACGCCAACGCATCGTCCTGTATCGCAGGCGTCGAGCTGCGGGCGCCGATGTCTGGCGCTGTCGATGAAGCATCTTTCTCCTGCGCCCTCCGGGCGGCGACCGGCGCTTGCGACGGCTCTTGGGCTCCCATCGCCAAGTCTCGCAGCCAGTCAGGGGTCTCATGACCTGAGTCGTCTCCGACAGCGGATGCCGCAGGCGCGGCACCTTCCGCCTCGCGCGCCCAGTCGGGCGCCTGCCCCGTCGATTCGCCGGCGCCGAGTTCGCGTCCAGATTCATCGCTGGGCGCCAGCGCCCTTACCCACTCAGGCAGGTCCGCAGGGGCGACTGCCGGTTCAAAACCGCTTTCGGCCTCGCCCGTACCGGCCGCGCTGGATGAGATTGCATCAGCCTCCCGCCATCCAGCACCGGCGATGAAGTCCGGAACAGCGTGGGTCCCTTCTTCCGCCGATTCGAGGCCAGTCCCCACGTCCGGAGCTGAGGCCATCCAAATGGGAGGCGAGGCGGCGCGATCCACAGCGCCCAGCGCTGGTTTGAGATCCATCCCCAACGCGCCACCAGATTCGGCAGGCTGTCCGGTGTACTCGAGACGCTGCAGCGTTACTGCGCCGTCAGCGACCGTGTCTGTGCCGAATACCGAACCCTTTGCAAACTCTGCATATGGGTCCAGTTCAAACACCCGACGGCGGTACTCCCGCGTCGCCTCAGTTGCCTGCGCGGCGGGATGGATCTCAGCCATAAGGCGGTTGGGGTCCAGGCAGTAAGGAGAAATGCCGAGCAGCCCAGAGCAAACATCGGCGGCCTCGGCCTTCTGTCCATTGCGGAGGTAGGCACGCGCCAACAGCACCTGCATGTCGGTGCGGTTCTGATCGTGAGCCAAGACCGCGCGGATCTCCGCAATCGCCTGGGTGTAGAGCTCTCCCTGGACATACATATGCGCCAGTGCACCGCGCGTAAGCCGGATCTTCGGCGGCTCGACGCCGTCCCGACGTCCGAACAGACGCTGCAATTCGGCCTGGATCGCCGCATTGGAGGGCTGCACCTCGAATGCACGCTCCATGTGCCAGATAGCGTCATCGAGTTTTCCCTGGTCGTCGGCGATGATGCTCATGCCCACGTGTGAGACGAAATCTTCCGGCGCCGCTACGAGCACCCGCTGGAAGATGTCCACGGCCTGATCGTACCGCTTGGCCTCCAGGTAAACCTTGCCCAACAGGCGGTATGTGTCAAGATGCTTGGGATAGGTCTTAAGGATGTGGCGGCAGTGCGCGACGGCTTCATCGAGCCGGTGTCCCTGCTCGATCAGGCCCTCGATCTCGCGGTTGTATGCTCGAAGGGAGACCTTTGACATACTCACTTCCAACCCAAGTATGCCCCAATCCTAATCAAATCGCAAGCCGTCCCACATTTCAGGGGCGTATCAATGGCGCCGTACGCAGGCCATCGCGTTGGCCGGACACGGCTGTCTAGTCGTAGAAAAGCGGCAGGGGGGGAACAGGTCGATCACCAAGCAGGTGCGCCTCCAAGACCCGCCGCCGGGCCTCGGCCAGCTTCTTGTCGTCGGTTGCATGGATCGTGAAGAGCGGCGCGCCCTGCTCAACGCGATCTCCGACCTTCTTATGGATCACGAAGCCGACGGCGTGATCTATCGCGTCAGCCTTGCTGGCACGGCCAGCGCCCAGGGCGACGGCCGCCTCCCCCACCGCCCGTGCGTCAATCCGCCCCACCCATCCAGCACGGGGGGATGGCACCTCCTCGATGACCTTTGCCCGGGGCAGCCTCTCTGGCTGGTCCACGTAGGAGACGTCGCCACCCTGAGCCTCAACAAGCACACGGAACTTTTCAAAGGCAGAGCCATCCCCGAGCGCCCTTTCCGCCAGCTGCCGTCCCTGGTCGAGATCCGTGGCGCGATTTCCGATCCGGAGCATGTGAGCACTTACGTGCAGGCAGTGCTCACGGAAATCCGTGGGGCCGCGGCCGTGGAGAGTGTCGATCGCCTCGACGACTTCGACGGCGTTTCCGACAGCATTTCCGAGCGGCTGATTCATGTCGGAAAGCAAGCAGACCGTCTTGCGTCCGGCCAGCTCGCCGATCTTCTCCATCAGGTCGGCCAATTCCCGTGCCATTTCGAGGGTTTCCATGAACGCGCCGTGACCCACCTTGACGTCCAAAACAATCGCCTGGGCTCCGCCAGCGATCTTCTTGCTCATGATCGAGGAGGCGATCAAAGAAATTGACTGTACCGTTCCAGTTACATCCCTCAAGGCATAGAGCTTCCCATCGGCCGGAGCCAGATCCGCAGACTGGCCTGTCAGCACGATGCCCTTCTCCTTCAGCTGCTTCTTGAACTCGTCTGTGTTCAGGTTCACGCGATAGCCAGGAATGGATTCCATCTTGTCCAAGGTGCCACCGCTGAAGCCCAAGCCGCGCCCCGACATCTTGCCCACAGGCAGGCCGGCAGCTGCCACGACCGGCAGCACCACGAGGCTGGTCTTGTCGCCAACCCCGCCGGTCGAATGCTTGTCAACCGCATTGTGCACAACGCCCGAAAGATCAAGGATGCGGCCGGATAACACCATGGCCAGGGTGAGATCGGTGGTCTCCTGCGGCGTCATGCCGTTGAGCACAACGGCCATAGCCCAGGCCGACACCTGATAGTCCGGGATCTGGTCTCGGACAAAGCCCTGAACGAAGAAGTTGATCTCCTCTTTGGTGAGTTCCTCCTTTTCGCGCTTCTTGAGGATTATGTCCACTGCCCGCATGGCGCGCTCCTTAGGCGGTCATTCTATCCGATTCACCTGGTCGGACCGCCGGCCAAGCCAGCTGTTGGCCTGGGATGCCGCCAGCGGGCGGCAGTGAAGGGAAGCCTGCAGATTACAAACAGATCGTGAGCGTTGGCAGATAGCCAGCGCCGGCGTAAGGTGATTTCGCCGACCCCGCGGCGCCCGCCGGCTTCGACGCGATAGAAAGCGGCGACCCTTGCCGGAGGCCCGCTAGACAGAACTCGCGCGGATTCGTTCCAGCACGTCGAATAGGACACGGTTCTCCGGAATATCGGTCATGGAGGCGCCCCGGTGAGCGAAGCGCACCATCCCCTCTGCATCGATAACGCAAACCAGAGGCATGCGCCCCAACTTGAAGGGATTGACTTCCTGCTTGAAGCGCCGCGCCACTACGTGATTCGGATCCGGCAGGCCGATGAACGGCAGACGTTGTGTACGCCAGTAGAAGCCGAAGGCGCCGGGCCCGTCGGGCCCAACCGCCATCACCTCGGCGCCTCGGCTCCTGAATTCCGGATAGTCATCCCTCAATCGCGCCAACTGCGCGCGGCAATACGGTCAGAGGAATCCGCGCAGGAAAGCCAGGACCACGGACCGGCCGCGAAAATCCGAGAGGCGAATCAGCCGGCCGTGCTTGTCGCGAAGCTCGAAATCCGGGGCGGGCTCGCCGGTGTGGCTACGTTCCCCCACGGCCGGCCAATTCCCTGGCGGAAGCCCAGATGCGATCAAACATACCAGGCGTCAGTCTGCCCGTCAGCGTGTTCTGTTGACTGGGATGGTAGGAGCACAGCAGCCACCGGTGCGCGCGGCCCTGTCCAGCGGGCACCTGGTGATTGGCAGCGTGCCGAAACGCGAACTCGGATGCACGCAGGCCATGAATTCGAAGGATGTTCTTGAAGGCGACAATTCCCAGACACACGATCACCCTGGGGGCCAGCAACTCGATCTCGCGCGCCAAATAGGGCCTGCAATTGTCAAGCTCATCAGGCGTAGGCCGGTTGGCCGGCGGTACACAGCGGCAGGATGCTGAAAGGTACAGGCCTTGGAGCCTAAGGCCATCATCGCGAGCCGTGGATTCGGGCTGTGTGGCTAGGCCAGCCCGGAAGAGCGCCGGGTAGAGGAAGCGCCCCGAGGCGTCTCCAGTGAACTGCCTGCCCGTACGATTGGAGCCGTGAGCTCCAGGTGCCAGGCCTACAACCAGGATCCTGGCCCGCATGTCGCCAAAACCGGGGACCGGTTTCCCCCAGTATTCCCAATCGCTGTACGCCCTTCGCTTGTCGCGCGCGACGGTTTCGCGCCATTCCACGAGTCGGGGGCATTTTCGGCAGCTGATGATCCGCCGATTGAGGCCCTCCAGATCCATTCAATCATTCTACTTTGAAATCACGCCGATTTGCGTTACACTGCCCATCACACAGGAGCGGACATGAAACCCTTTCGCAAGAATCTGGCGATTGCCATCGACGGAGGCGGACTCCGCGGCGTGATCGTGACCAGGGCACTCAGCATGGTGGAGGAGGAGATCGGGCGCCCACTGCATGAGTTGTCTCGCCTGTATGCGGGGACATCCACGGGTTCGATCATCTCTGCAGGGTTGGCAGCCGGCCTGACGGCGAACAGGATCCAGGAGCTGTACCTGGAGTTGGGAAGCGGCATATTCCGACAGAGCTGGCGCACCTTCTTCTTTCCATTGAGCCGCTATCGGTATAGTCAACGTCCCCTCGAACAGGCGCTGCACGATCAATTCGGCGATATGAGAATGAAGGACCTGTGGCAGGACCTGGCGCTCAGGGATATTGTGATCACCGCATTCGACGTGCTGACTAATGAAACGTGTTTCATCAAACCGTGGAAGTTGCAGTATCAGGAATGGTCGTTGGTGAAGGCGGTCCTGGCGTCCAGTTGTGTACCCACCTATTTCCCGCCCGTGGACGGGCGCTACATTGACGGCGGCGTCGGCTCATACGCCAATCCGTGCTACCTCGCCGCCTATGAGCTGAGCTACTGCCTGGGCTGGAAGCCGGAGGAGACTACTCTGCTCAGCCTCGGCACCGGCCGCAGCCCGAATGCCATGAGGCCGGGTGAGCCGGATCGAGTCGCGGCCTGGGACTGGTTGGAGCCTGTGCTGGATGCCTTTTTGACCTCCGCCAGCGATCAGCAAGTTAGACTGGTGGATACTTTCTTCAACAAGCTTGATTTCAGGCGATTCCAGGTCGATATGGAGGAAGCGCTGCCGATGGACGATCCGGCAGCGATGCCGATACTGGTGGAATACGGCACCGAGATGGGCAAAATGATCATGGCAGATCGGGTGGACAGTGCCTCCAAGGTCAAGCCTGCCAAGGCTCATCGAGTGCTCAAGTGAGCCGGAGTGCGCCCTGCAGCTTTCTCCGTGGGCGCAAGGGACCACGAACCCAGAGGACGTCGCGTCCAGAGCTACAGGATCAGCATGGCGTCCCCGAATGAGTAGAACCGGTAGCCCTCTTGTTTGGCGATCTCGTAGGTTTGCAGGATCAGTTCGCGGCCCGCAAATGCGCTTACCAGCATCAGCAGGGTCGATTTCGGCAAGTGGAAGTTCGTGATCATGGCGTCCACCAGGCTGAACGCAAAGCCGGGCAGGATGAAAAGATCCGTGTCGCCAGAGTAGGGGGCGATCTTCGGGAAGCGGCCGAGGTACGAGTAGCGCGCAGCCGACTCCAGGGCGCGTACCGACGTGGTACCCACGGCGATCACGCGCCCCGCGCGCTCCCGCGTACTGTTTATCAACGCCGCCGTTGCGAGCGGCACATCGCACCACTCGGTGTGGATTCTGTGCCGCGACGCGTCACTCTCCAAGACGGGCGCAAAGGTGTCAAGTCCCACGTGAAGCGTGACGAAGCCTTGACTCACCCCCTGGGCTCGCAGGCGTTCGAGTAGATCCGGCGTGAAATGCAACCCGGCGGTGGGAGCCGCGGCTGATCCCGACTCCTTTGCGTACACGGTCTGATAGCGTTCAGGATCGCCTAGGCGCTCACGGATATACGGCGGCAGAGGCACATTGCCCAGTCGCACGAAGAAGGCCTCAATCGGCTCCGAAAATCGAATAAGGCGCTCGGCACCATCCAGTTCCGAAATGATCTCAGCGTTGGGACCGCCCTCAAGGTGCAGTTGCTTTCCCATGGACAGGCCCTTTCCGCCGATTAGCGCCCGCCAGGTGAGTGGATCCTGCTTTCGGAGCAGCAACAACTCCACGCGTCCGCCGCTTGCCTTGCGAGCATGGAGGCGTGCGGGGAGAACACGCGTCTGATTGAGCACGAGCAGGTCGTCTTTTCGAAGGTAGTCAGCCAGATCGCGAAAGGCCCGGTGCTCGACCGCACCTGTCTCGCGGTGCAGCACGAGCAGCCGCGCTGAGTCGCGCGGCTCGGCCGGCGTTTGCGCGATCATGCGCTTCGGCAGGTGATAGTCGAAGTCGGACGTTCTTATGGGAGAGGATGAGCTCACGGATGCAATTGCCGGCGGGACATGCCCGAGCGTCTACTTTCGGAATATTCGCAATATCACGTTCAGGACCAGTGTCAGGATCAGCGACAGGAGGATCGATGTCGCAATCGGAAAGTAGAATCCGCCGCCCTCGCCCTCGATGCGTATGTCCCCCGGCAGCCTACCCAGCGGCAGGCCGAATTTGGCAGCCAGAAGCAGCCCCGCCCCCACAAGGACGAGGACGATTCCACCAATAATCAGGTAGCGGCCGAAGTTGTCCATGCGGCTGAATTGGGTGTGGGACCGGGCCTAGATCAAACGCGGTTGCCCATCTTCGCGGTACGGCACACCGAGATGTTCGTACGCGGACCTAGTCGCTATGCGCCCCTGGGGGCTGCGGTCAAGGAAACCAAGCTGCAGCAGATACGGTTCAACCACGTCCATGATCGTGTCCTGCTCTTCGCTGACTGAGGCTGCGATCGTGTTCAATCCAACAGGGCCGCCGCCATGCTTCTCAATGATGAGCCTGAGCACCCGCCGATCAACGTCATCGAGTCCCAAGGCATCGACTTGCAGCAGATCAAGGGCCTGCCGTGCGACCTCGGATGTAACAGATCCGTTGGCCCGGACCTGGGCGTAGTCCCGGACGCGCCGCAACAGGCGCAGCGCGACGCGCGGCGTGCCGCGACCTCGGCGTGCGATTTCCTGCACGCCGCTGGGTTCCACGCTGACTTTCAGAAGTCCGGCGGCCCTTGAGACAACGGCTTGCATGTCCGCCGGCGCGTAGTAGTCGAGGCGATACACTGCCCCAAAGCGGGCGCGCAGCGGCGCCGTCACCAGCGCGAGCCGGGTCGTGGCGCCGATCAGGGTGAAGCGCGGCAGGTTGAGCCGGATGGAGCGGGCGGATGGCCCCTTGCCAATGACGATGTCCAGGGCGAACTCCTCCATGGCGGGATACAGCACTTCTTCCACCACCCGGCCCAGCCGGTGAATCTCATCAATGAAGAGGATATCACCCGCCCGCAGGCTGGTGAGGATGGCCGCCAGGTCGCCGGGCCGCTCGATTGCCGGGCCGGAGGTCACCTTAATGTTGACAGCCATCTCGTTGGCGACGACATGAGCGAATGTCGTTTTGCCGAGACCGGGGGGCCCGTAGAAGAGCACGTGGTCAAGCGCATCGCCGCGTTGGCGCGCCGCCGCGATCAGGATCTGCAGATTCTCCTTGAGCTGTGCCTGCCCAATCAGTTCGGCTAGCGTACGCGGCCGCAATGCATGGTCAACCCGATCGTCGGGTTTGAAGGCGGGATCCACGGAGCGTTGGGAATCAACTGCCACGCTTTGATTATAACCCGCGGGTCGATTCCGCCTGCGTTTGCCTATTCGCGAGATTGAGACTATAATCCCCACATTGTCGGGGCGTGGCGCAGTCCGGCTAGCGCGCTTGCATGGGGTGCAAGAGGTCGGAGGTTCAAATCCTCTCGCCCCGACCAGCAGTCCCTGAAGGTGACGAAGCCTTTGGGGACTTCTTCATTCCACATGATGCCCGAAGAAAGCACGACCACCCCTTTTACCAATCGCAGCGCCGTCCTCAGCTTCGCTGCGGGCATTTTGGCACTTGTCGCCGTCTGCGCTGCGATCGTTCCCGTTCCATTCAGTGGTTATGTGTGCTTTCCGGCTGCCGCCGTCCTGGGCGTCGCGGCCATCGTGGGCGGCTTGAAGTCGCTGCATCAGATCCGCTCAAGCGGAGAGAAGGGATTCAGGTTGGCAGTCGTGGGGTTGGGAATCGGTGGCGCAGCTCTGCTGGCGACGCTCTGCATCGTCGTGCTCGCGATCACGCTGTGGTCTCGACTGCCTGAGGCCCTGCGTCTGCTCGCGCAATGATCGCAGCGATTGGAATCCCGCTACTTGCCAATCATTGGTGCCTCGATTATCCTTGTCCACGGGAGTGGTAAAGTCCCGGCGGGCTTCCTGGTCTTCAAAACCTGTGGCGGGTCGCGTTGCGGGCCGCGGTGGGTTCGACTCCCATCCACTCCCGCTGCGCTCGCAGGCGTCCCAACAGCCCGGCGCCAGTGCATTCCAGCGGGCAGCGAACGACTCGCTCAACCCGGCGCTTCCCCCATGCATGGCGGCAAGGCTGCCGGCGCCCAGAGGTGACGCATGCCCTATCCTGAGACCGAGGTCCTAAACAGCCTGGTGGCGCGCGTGTTTCGAATCGAGGACGTCACCCTTGGCGAGCCGGCGCGTGGGTTGATCGCGCGCTACCGCGGACAGCTGCTGCGTGAGGATACGGAGGCTGCGTACGACCAGCTGGCGTTATCCCTGCAGGCCTACGACATCACGCCTCTCTTCCGAACGGACAACGGCAAGCCCGTGATCTACCTGGTGCCGCGCAAGCCCGAAGCCAAGCCCCCACGCGTGTCCGTAAACATCATCCTGTTCCTGCTGACTGTGTTGAGCGTCATGCTCGTAGGGGCGCAGCCGACTGGCAGCATGCCTAGCGATCCTGCCGGCCAGGTGCTGTTCCTGGCGCGGTCGATCTTGTCGGGCTGGCCCTATGCAGCCAGCCTGCTCTCGATACTTCTGGCCCACGAGTTTGGGCACTATCTGATGAGCCGCCACCACCACACACGAGCCACGCTGCCATATTTCATCCCCCTGCCGCTGCCACCATTGGGAACGATGGGCGCCGCGATCCTCCTGCAAGGTACACCGAAGAACAAGCGCGTACTCTTCGACATCGGTGTTGCGGGCCCACTGGCGGGACTGGTCGTTGCGATACCCGTGCTCCTGCTGGGTCTCTCCCTGTCGCGGCTCGACGTGATCCAGGCGGTGGACGGCATGGTGCAGATGGAGGGCAATTCCCTTCTCTACCTGGCCGCCAAGTATCTGACGTTTGGCCGGCTGCTGCCCGCGCCCGCGGATTTCGGCGGCGCCTCGCCATTCACCTATTGGCTGGGCTACTTCTTCACGGGCCGCCCCATTCCCCTGGGCGCCACAGACGTCTTCATCCATCCCGTGGCCTTCGCAGGCTGGGCGGGCTTGCTGGTGACGGCTCTGAATCTCATTCCCGCCGGAACGCTCGACGGCGGTCATGTGATTTACTCCTTGTTCGGCGACAAGGCTCGGCGGGCTTATCCGATCATCCTGCTGGCACTGTTCGGCTTGGGCTTGTTCTGGAATGGGTGGTGGATCTGGGCAATGCTTCTGCTTTGGCTGGGCCGCGTGCATGCCGAGCCGCTGGACCAGGTCACGCCCCTCGATCCGCCGCGGCTTGCAGTCGCGGCGCTGATGCTGGTGATATTTTTCCTGACCTTCAGCCCCGTGCCGTTCGCAATCTTCAGCGGCCTATGAGCACCCGCGGCCCAGCACGTCCGAAGGCGCAGGCCTTTTC
>JAZDHO010000086.1:0-2531 GCA_043805815.1 Chloroflexota bacterium | reverse complement strand
GGAGAGTGGCAAGCACGAGGACTGGTGGCCGCAGGCCATCACTGTAGCCTGCGGTGCCAACAAGCGCAGTTGGCAGTTTATGCGCGGCATCCTGCGAAACTGTCTGCAAGAAGGCCACCCGCCCAGTGCATCCGGCAACGGTCGCGGCCCAAAGCGCGAGCGCGGCGCATCGCCTGATGACACGCCCGAACGCCGGGCAGCGTATGGAGCGCAAACATGAGCAGCGGCCGTGCGTCGCATTGCCGCGCATTGCCTAGCCAGGCAACGGCATTGCCGCGCGAGTCGCTGCGCGGCGCAGCAAAAGCACAGCCAGACAAACCGCCGCACTGCGAGGCGAAGGCACGGCATAATTCTGCCCTGCGGAGCACAGCACAAAGTCAGGCATAAGGAGAGGACACATGAAGCAATACGAGGTAGTCTTGACCCTCACCGAGCCTTTGTTGGGGACAGTCACCCTCAACAAGGACCTATACCGTGACTACATCGCCAGCAAAGCGCCTGAGCCGGAAGCGGCAGACGCCGAACTGGAGACCATCGCGGAGTTGACCGAGAAGGGCACGACTGGCTTTCACCGACTGGAGGGCATCCCGGCGATCTACGACTATGCCGTCAAGGGCTTTTTCAAGGACGCCTGTAGCATGTTGCGGCGGTCGTCTGACGGCAGGTCCGGCAAGGTCGCGGCCTACAAGAAGATCGTGGACGGCATGATCTTTGTCAAGCCGAGGCTGATCCCGATCAACGTCGTGGGGCAGATCGGCATTCTGGAGCGCCCGCTGCGCGCCCAGACGGCGCAAGGTGAGCGCGTGGCACTGAGTCGCTCCGAGACGGTCCCGGCCGGTAGCACGCTGACCTTCCGCCTGCACCTGCTGGACGGCGTGAGCATCGAACTGATCCGCGAATGGCTGGATTACGGCGCGTTGCGAGGACTTGGACAATGGCGCAACGCCGGTTGGGGCACATTTGTGCACACGCTAACTGAGGTGGATGCGTAGCAATGGCAATGCCGGGCGGGGCTTTGCGGCGCGAAGCAATGGCGGGGCGGGGCTGTGCGCGGCCTTGCTTTGCAAAGCAATGGCGGGGCTGCACTGCGCGAGACGCTGCGTGGCAATGGCAATGCAAGGCACAGTGATGTTGCTCGCGGCACGGCTATGGCGGAGCCCGGTACTGCACGCCCCTGCTCTGCGGCGCAAAGGCAAAGCACATGAACCAGACACACGGCGGGAGCGCACTGGCATCGCGCTCCCGCAAGGAGGCTTGACATGACAGAAATCATCTACGACACATCGCTTAGCAAGGAGTGGATCAATCCGATCACCTGCAACAATGACGCCCGTAACGCCGCCCAATGGCGGGCGCTGGTGACGGCGCTGGGCCTCGCGCTCGAGGCGACGGCGGAAGGCGTGGTGACGGAGATCAAGCGGCTGCGGGAGCCCTGCGACTGTTGCAGCCGTTATGAGTGCTGGCATGAGGATTGTCGCTGTGCAGACGGAGGAGAACAGCCGTGACTAACAATTGGATCGCCTTCGTCATCCTGGCCGCCATGGCGCTCATCTGCGCCGGCCTGCTGATCTACGCCGCCTGTGTCGTGTCCGGGCGATGCAGCCGGGAAGAAGAGCACGGGGGGGAGCCGCACCGATGAACGGCACGATGCGCTGGGCCATGCCCCGCGCCGAGGAGCCGACCGCTGCCGACGCTATAGACGCCGCCCGCGTGCGTAATCTGTGCGACGTGCTTGAGCCGGGCGTAGGAGACAAGATCAAGGTCGCCAACTCCCCCTTCAGGCGCTGCGTTAGAGTCGATGTGCTGGCCGCGATCCGGGCCCAGCCGGGCATCAGCGCGCGCGAGCTCGTGACGGCCTGCCAGTTGCACGGCGAGCAGGGCTCCCACGCGACGCACGCGCTGGCAGAGCGCGGGTTGATCCGCGTAGTGTACAAGCGCGGCGGTGGGGGCGGCAGGGGAGGCAGGGTCGGCGGGTCACAAGCTTGGTACTGGCCGGTGGAGGTCGCATGAACGATGAACGTGATTCTTTCTTCAGGTCGTGGGTCAGCATACTTTTGATCCTCGCCGCTGTTGCAGCACTGAATGCACAGGTCAGAGTCAGAAAACTGGAGGGGCAAATGGAGATGAGTTGTCGGTATTTGGTATCTAGTCAAGATCCGCAGAATCCGCATGATATCGCCATGCCGCCTGCGTCCTATGCATTTACCTGGCGCGCCGAGCCGTGGATTTATGCCGGCTGGCATGACCGGGAAGTGGACAGCGTAACACCGCCGTTTGACCAGGAGATGGCCGAGTATCTGGCCATGCCAGGAGCGACGCGGGGAGTTGACCTCTACGACTGGGGCGCGGTCATGTGGTACCGCGACGTGCGATGACTGACACCTCAGCGGCTTTGCGGGCTGTGCTCGAATGGACTGCGCCGGACGTGCTACCAGTCGAGTATGAGTATCGCTTTTGCCCGCCAAGGCGCTGGAAGATGGACGCGGCTTGGCCCGAACTGCGTGTTTGCGTGGAATGCAATGGCGGGCGCT
>JAZDHO010000085.1:0-8378 GCA_043805815.1 Chloroflexota bacterium | reverse complement strand
TTCCAGATGACGCTGGTGGACCTCTCGCCAGGGATGCTGCGCGTCAGCCGGGCGTTGAATCCGGAGTGCAAGCATGTCCGCGGCGACATGCGCAAGGTTCGGCTCGGGCGCCAGTTCGATGCTGTCTTCATCCACGATGCGATCGACTACATGCTTTCGCTGAGCCAGCTCAGCGAGGCGCTCCAGACCGCCTTCGTACATTGCCGCCCGGGAGGCGTGGCCCTCTTTGTACCGGATTGGACGGCCGAGCGCTTCCGGCCCTCGTTCTCGCACGGCGGCCATGACTTGGGGAACCGGGGCCTGCGCTACCTGGAGTGGTCCATCGATCACGATCCTCGGGACAGACAGTACTCCCTCTACATGAGCTATCTGCTGCGTGAAGGCCGGCGCGTGCGCCAGGTGGAGCTGGATGAACACAAGTGCGGCCTGTTCTCCGAACGAGAATGGTTGAAGGTGATCCGTGATATGGGCTTCAGTGCCAGGAAACTGCCATATGACCACAGCTCTTGGGAACGGCACGCCCACGTGATGTTCATGGGCGTGAAGCCCGCCGCGTAGAGTGTCGCGCCGGCCTGCTGGCAGGAAAACGAAAGCATCTCGGGGCGGCGAAATGCCGCCCCTTTCGTTGATCGGAGCGCAAGATACGGGAGTCGCTGACGCGTATACTTGGAGTGCAGCGGGCGGACATGCTATAGTTGTGGATACTTCCCGCCATCGCTTTGAAATCGACGGAGGATGCCTTGGATTCATATGTGACCCCCCAAACGATCGACACCCGAACGGCCCATTGGCTTGAGAAGATCGCCCCTTTCAATGAGCATGCGATGCAGTTTACCTCGCCAAAGGCCGCCCTCATGGTCATTGACATGCAGGAATTCTTTCTGGATCCCGCCTCCCCTTCCTTCACGTGCGGTGGGCTCGCCATCCTGCCCGGCATTCGACGGCTGATCGACGCCTTCCGCCTGGCTGGGCGCCCGGTGATCTATACGCGGCATGTCCACCATCCGGATCACATCGATAGCGGCATCCTGGGGTGGTGGTGGAAGGGCATGTGCGTCGAGGGCACGCCCGGGAGCGAGGTGCACCACGAGATCCTCCCGCTGCCCTCCGAGAAGGTGATCACCAAGCATCGCTACTCGGCCTTCTACAATACCGATCTGGAAACCATCCTGCGCTGCCAGGGCATCGAGGAATTGGTCATCACCGGCGTAATGACCAACATGTGCTGCGAATCCACGGCCCGGGACGCATACTATCGGGACCTGCGCGTCTTCTTCCTTGCTGATGCCACCGGCAGCATCACTGAGGACATGCATCTTGCCAGCCTGCTGAACCTGGCCTTCGGTTTCGCCTATGTCACCACGGCGGACTGGACCATCAAGGCGCTGCAGGCGCAAGACCACCGTACTCCGGCGGCTGACGCCTCCCGTGCGGTGGCCCAGGCCGTCTGACTCGTGATCCCGGCGCAATTCCTGCCTCCTCTGCGCAAGATCCATGCGAGCCTGATCAACAGCGGGGTTAATTGGGCGATCACCGGCAGCCTCGGCATGGCTCTGCAGGGCATGGACCTGCCGATCAACGACATCGACCTCCAGACGGACGAGGATGGCGCCTACGAGATCGAACGCCGCCTCGCCGAATATGTGGTGGTGCCGGTGCTCTACAAGGCTTCGGAGCAGATGCGTTCGCGCCTGGGAAAGCTCAGCATTGAGGGCCTCAAGGTTGAGGTCATCGGCGGCATGCAGAAGCGTTCGCAGGACGGAGTCTGGGAGGCACCCGTGGACATAACCGCCCACAGGCGCTGGGTGGAGGTCGAGGGATTGTCCATCCCGGTCCTGTCGCTGGAACATGAGTACGAGGCCTATCGGCTGATGGGACGCCACGAGAAGGCCGAGAAGATCCGCCAGTGGCTGGATAAGCAGGCTCGCGCCTGAGCGGTCGTCAATTCGAACTTGCAGGGCGCGGCGAGAACATCCCCCCGAGATACTGGGAATGGTACGGCGCCTTCAGAATCCTGGTCACCCTGGTCTGGCTCTGCATGGAACCGTTGCGCCTGCTCTCCGAGTTGCGCTCGCGGGATTAGTACCGCTCTCGCCGCGTTCTCGCCACATCGCCCACTTGCGCAGGGACGACAGTCGACCTGCCGTCCCTTCTGCTTTCCTGCCCGCAATGCGTTCCTGAGTGGTACTTGAATCTGGTGCTTCAGCGTGCTACACTGAAGCTGAAAACGTAGGGGGAAATGCCCGTTGCATTGCCGCATTAGAAGTGGGCGGATGGCCCCTTGGCGGCCTTAAGGCTGCCTCGTGCCCCCTCCAACAGAAAGGGCACTCGAGGTGCGAGCCGTTTCGCGGTTCGTTGAGGGTGCTGTAGGCGCGGGCGCACTCGGGACAGCCCTGGAAGAGCCCGAAAGGATGAAGGGTCATGAAACTCAGTCTCTGCATGGCCGCTAAGGCGGTGATAGTCGCGATCTTTGGGATCGGCTTCGTGCTCCTGGCCCCGATCATGTTGACCCTGTACGGCATGGACGCGAGCCCAGGCACACGTCTGATGGCTCAGCTATTCGGAACGGCGTTCATCTTTGAGGGCATTGTGCTCTGGCTGGCTAGGAATGTTGACCTTGACGACGCAGCCGGCCGGGCCATCGTCACCGGCGTTGTCGTGAGCAATGCCATCGGCTTCATCGTGTGTCTGATGGCATCGCTGTCTGGCGTTTGGAATGCCTTGGGCTGGCTGTCTGTCGCGCTGTACCTGGTCTTCGGGCTGGCGTTCGCCTACTTCCTGTTCCTAAGGCCGGCTGCCCAGAAGACATCAAGAAAGCGCTGAGCTCGAAGGAATATCCCTCGCGCGGATCCCTGAATCGACCATGAAAAAAGGACGGCAGCGTGTCTGCCGTCCCTTTCCTGGTCGATTCTGACAGACGTCAATTTCCTAGAACAGCCTCATCACCGCCTGGCTCGCCCAGTTGAACAGCGGGCCGGGGAAGATGCTGATCAGCACCGTCAGGATCGCCGAGACCGACCACGTCAGGTTGAGCCATGGCTCGGAGGTCGTCTCCGGCTCGCCGTCGCGCATGTACATCGTGACCACCACCCGCAGATAATAGAATGCGGAGATCAGCGAAGTGAGCACACCGATGATCGCCAGCAGGAAGAACTGGCCCTCGATCGCCGCGCGGAACAGATAGAACTTACCCACAAAGCCCAGCGTCGGCGGGATGCCGGTCAGTGAGAGCATGAACACGGCCATGGCCGCTGCCAGTGCCGGATGCTTGCGCCCGAGCCCCGCGTAGTCATTGATTTCCAGGTCCTCGCCCTCCTGCTTTTCCAGCGCGATCACGACCGCCCACGCGCCGAAATTGCTGACAGCGTAAGAGACCAGGTAGAACAATCCCGCGGCCACCGAAGTGGCCACGACCGCCGTTTGCCCGTATGGCACGAAGGCCATCCAGATGTAGCCCGCGTGCGCGATGCTTGAATACGCCAGCAGGCGCTTGATATTGCTCTGCGAGATGGCCAGCACGTTGCCCATGATCATCGTCAGCGCGGAGATCACTGCCAGGATCGGCGTCAGGTCCGCCGCCACGGTCGGGAAGGCCAGCGTGAACACGCGCAGGATCGCCGCAAAGCCGGCGATCTTTGCGCCCGAGGCCATGAATGCCGTAACGGCTGATGGTGCGCCTTGATATACGTCTGGCGTCCACATGTGGAATGGGACCGCGGCCACCTTGAATGCCAGCCCGACCAGGATGAGCGCCGCGCCCACCGTTAGCAGCAGCGGATTGGAGCTGCCGGTCGCCGCAGCCTGCGCGATCGCTCGCAGGCCCGTTGAGCCCGTTGCACCGAAGACCAATGCTATGCCGTAGACGACGAAACTTGAGGAAAAGGCGCCCAGCAGGAAGTACTTGAGGCCTGCCTCCTCAGACTCCACTTTTGGAAACGCAAATGCCGCCAGCACGTACAGCGGGATCGCAAGCAGCTCGAGCGCCAGGAACACGATGATCAGGTCCGCGGCCTGCGACATCAGCATCATTCCTGAGATGCTGAAAAGCAGCAGGCTGTAGTACTCGCCGCGCTCGATCCGCGTTCGCCTCAGGTAGTCATAGGCAAGCGCCACACCCAGCAGGCCGGAGATCAGCAGCAGTGCATTCACGAAGGTGGAGAAGCCATCCACCACCACCATATTGCTGAAGCTCGTTTGGGTCAGGCCGATTTGCGAGAGCGTGATGCCGAGCGCCAGCGCCAGCCCCAGGGCGGCCAGGAACGCCGTGATCCGCTTGTTCTTGATGAACAGATCGACCAGCAAGAGCACGCACGCCCAGGCGATTACCAGCGCTAGCGGAAGAATGACGTTGAAATTCAATTGGGGCATCAGTCGTCTCGTCTCACGTCTTTGCGAGGAGCGAAGCGACGAAGCAATCTCCTCGCGTCGCTGCCGGCCGCCCGCAGGGCTATCTCACCGCCACCGCTGCCGCCACCTGGAACGCCGCTAGCAGCTTGTCCACCGACGGCGCCATCAGCCGGAAGAACGGCGCCGGATACAGCCCGATCCAGAAAATGAGCACCACGATCGGCGCCAGCGTCACGATCTCGCGCACATTCAGATCTCGCAAGTCTTGCCCATGCTTGCGCACCTCGGCGACGATTGAGCCCTCGGGGCCCAGGAACATCCGCTGGAACATGAACAGGATGTACACCGCCGCCATGATCACGCCCAGCGCGGCCAGGCCGGCGTACCACGGTGACCCGAGTACGCCCGAGCGGAATGCGCCCCAACAGGATCGTGAACTCACCCACGAAGCCGTTCAGCCCTGGCAGGCCCATGGACGACAGCGAGACGATTAGCATGATCGTCCCGAAGACCGGTGTGATCTTCCACAGGCCGCCGTAGGCCGCCAGCTCGCGTGTGTGCGTCTGCTCGTAGATCATGCCGACCAGCAGGAACAGCGCCCCCGTGCTCAGGCCGTGATTGATCATCTGCAGGATGCCGCCCTGGATACCCTGCTCATTCAGGGCGAAGAGCCCCAGCATCACGAACCCCAGGTGGCTCACCGAGGAGAACGCGACCAGCTTCTTCACGTCCGGCTGGGCGTACGAGACCGCCGCGCCGTAGATGATGCCGATCACGGCCAGTACCGCGATCGCCGGAGCTGCCTGCACTGCAGCTTGCGGGAACATGGGCAGGTTGAACCGCAGGAAGCCGTAGGTGCCCATTTTCAGCAATACGCCCGCCAGGATGACGGAACCGGCCGTCGGCGCCTCAACGTGGGCGTCCGGCAGCCACGAGTGCAGCGGCCACATCGGCACCTTGATGGCAAACGCCGCCGCAAAGGCGATGAACAGCCATAGCTGCGTCCTCGGATCGATGCCGCCTTTCAGGATCAGGTCCGGCACCGAGAAGCTCCCCTGATACACCGCCAGCCACAGGATCGCAAGCAGCATCAGGATCGAGCCTGCCATGGTGTACAGGAAGAACTTCAGCGCCGCATAGATGCGCCGCGGCCCGCCCCAGATGCCGATCAGGAAGTACATCGGAACCAGGGTGAACTCCCAGAAGACATAGAAGAGAAACAGATCCTGTGCCACGAAAACGCCGAGCATGCCCGTTTCCAGCAGCAGGAAGAAGAGCATGAAGTCCTTCACGCGTTCTTCCACTGCGCTCCACGTGGAAAGGATCGAGAGCGGGCTCAGGAACGTCGTCAGCAGCACCAGCAGGATGCTCAGTCCGTCGATGCCGAGGTGGTACTCGATGTTCCAGCCCCCGACCGAGATCCACGGCGCCCGCGCCACCAGCTGCAGGTCCGGATTCGAGGCCCTGAACAGCGCCAGTACCCAGATCGAGATCAGGAAGGTGACCAGCGACGTGACCAGTGCCGTCCAGCGCAGCGCGTTCTTGTTCTCGGACCTCACGAACAGCAGCGCCAGCACACCCAGCAGCGGGAAGAAGGTCAATAACGTCAGAGGCTGAAAGAGAAGTTGCATGATTGTTCCTCGTGTGTGTTCCTGCGGGTCCGGAGCTGAGATCCCGTGCTTTGCCCCGCCCGTGGGGAAGCGATCATTTCAACAGCAAGTACCCCAGCATCGCCACCACGCCCACCAGCACCACCAGGGCGTAGCTGCGAACAAACCCGTTCTGAACCCGGCGCAGACTCGACGAAAGGTCCTGCGTCCACTGCCCGAGCCCGTTGAAGAAGCCGTCGATGCCGCGCTGGTCCGCGTAGCGATTGAGGGCCACCCCGCTCAGGAAGTTGTACGTGCCGGCGATCACTTTCTCATGGAACCAATCGTGCAAGAACCGGGTGTCGATCACGTCCGCCAGGAACCGCGCTGCCTGCACGTAGCGGTCGAGGAACAACGTCCGATAGGCCTCGTCCACGAACCATTTGCGGTTCATGCCGGTGAAGAGCGGGCCCAGCATCCGCTGCAGCGGGTCTGTCTGCCCGGCGCGCATCGGGCTGCGTCCGTACAGCAGCCAGGAAAGCACGATCGCGAGCAGCGCCAACCCGGTCGAGAGCAGCGCCACCTGCGGTAGGAACTCACCCGGCTGGATGGTCTCGATGGTGTGTTCGAGCCACCCCGCGAGCGTGTGCAGTCGCGGCAGGTTGAGGGCGCCACCCGCGAGTGACAGTCCCGCCAACACCATCAGCGGCGCGGTGATGATCGCCGGGCTCTCTTCGGCCTTGGCGGCGGCCTCGTGCCGCGCTTTGCCGAAGAACACCATCCAGATCTGCCGGCCCATGTAGAACGCGGTGAAGAACGCTGCCGCGGTCAACAGCCAGTAGACCAGGATGAAGCCCTCCCGCAAGGCGTCCGCAAGGATCTCGTCCTTGGACCAGAACCCGGCCAGCGGCGGAATGCCGGCCAGTGCCAGCGTGCCGACGGTGTACAGCCAGAACGTCACCGGCATGCTCTTCCGCATGCCGCCCATGTTGCGCATGTCATTCGGATCGAAGACCTCGGGGCTCTTGGCCGCATGATTCTGCCCGTGCCCATGCGCCATGTGATGGTGCCCGCGTTCAAGTCCCAGGATGATCGAGCCCGCTGACAGGAAGAGCAGCGCCTTGAAGAAGGCATGCGTCACCAGGTGGAACATGCCGCCTGCAAAGGCGCCCATGCCCACGCCTGCCACCATGAAGCCCAATTGGCTGATGGTGGAATACGCCAGCACCTTCTTGATGTCGAATTGCCCCACCGCGATCGTGGCGGCAAAGAGCGCCGTCACCGCGCCGAGCGTGGCGACGATGAGCTGCGCCGTCGGTGCGGCCACGTACAGGGGCGCCGATCTGGCTACCAGGTAGACGCCCGCGGTCACCATCGTCGCGGCATGGATCAGGGCGGACACGGGCGTCGGTCCCGCCATCGCGTCCGGCAGCCAGACGTACAGTGGGATCTGCGCCGACTTGCCGGCCACGCCCAGCAGCAGGAACAGCGTGATCAGGATGATGAGCGGCGAGTTGATTGCGGAGATGCTGCCCGCGGCATCGAACACTGCATCGAATTGCAGGCTGCCGAATGCCGTGAACATCAGGAAGGCCGCGATCAGGAACCCGAAGTCGCCGATGCGGTTCGCGATCATCGCTTTCTTCGCCGCCTCAGAGTTGGCCCACGACGGCCGGCCGAGGGTATCCATCTCGTACCAGAATCCGATCAGCAGGAACGAGCACAGTCCCACGCCCTCCCAGCCGACGAACAGCATCAGGTACGAATCGCCGCTGACCAGGATCATCATCGCCGCGATGAACAGGTTGAGGAATACGAAGAAGCGCCGGAAGCGCCCCGGGTCAGCCTTGAACCGCACGTCCTCGTGCATGTACCCGATGGCGTAGACATGGATCAGCGTTCCCACGCCCGAAACCACCAGCATCATCGTCACCGACAGCGTGTCCACGCGGAATACCCAGTCGAGCTGCAGGCTGCCCGAGTGGATCCACTCGCCCAGCGTCCAACGAACCGTCTCAGGGTGTGACCCGAGCGAGAGTGCCAGCAGCACGGAGACCGCGAACGCCAGGCCGGAGGCCGCACTGGCAACGGTGCCGATGGCCTTTTCCCTCAGTCTGTGCCCGACGGCGATATTGACCAGCAGGCCGATGACCGGAAAGAACACCACCCACGGTGCCAGGAAGTACAGTCCCACGCTGCCTGCTTCGCTCAAAAGCATCTTCGGTCTCCACAAGGCGACCAGTCCGACAGCCGCCCCAGTCTTTCGCCCTCGTTACTCACGCACATCGCCCATTACCGCTCGCTTCCGACCGACGTCCCCCGCGAGTCTGCGGAGCGCCGGCTATCCCTTCAGGTTGTTCATCAAGTCCACATTGATGCTGTGCCGGCTGCGGAAAATGGTCACGATCAGTGCCAGGCCGACGGCGACCTCGGCCGCTGCCA
>JAZDHO010000084.1:0-2330 GCA_043805815.1 Chloroflexota bacterium | reverse complement strand
ATGACGGATGCCCCTCGCGTGCCTTTCGAGACACACGAAGAGAATGGAAGCGCGAGTCTCCTTCGCAGAGTCCGAAGACGAAGAGGTTACAACCGCGGAATACGCGGAATACACGGAAGGGGTTCGAGCCAGATCTTTTTCCGCGTATTCCGGTGCGTCAGGACACCGGGTTTGTCTTGTGGAATGAAAGGAGTCCACCATGCAATGATCCGCTTGGCATGTAGTCGACCGGGCGTGGCTGCCGGGTGACCGGAGGTCATGAAGCACTCGGATCGACGAGCGCGCGAGCCGCAGCGATAAGCGAACCCAATTCAGCCTCGTTACGCTCATCGAGAGTGGCCAAGCTGTCGAAAAGGACGAAGCCTATGACCGGCGGCGAAGCAGCGGATGGATGCAGCCGTCGGGCTCTCCGGGGTCAAAGGGGGCGGCGCGTGCGGACAGATGAATCTGGAAACCTGAGAGGCCCGACAGGTCGGGGTCGTGCCCCGAACACCCGGCGGGAATCCATAACCGCAGAGGTGTGCCTGATCGGGAGTCGGATGGGTCCATAGTAGCGACGAAACGGGGCAACGCCCGTGGAGCGAAGGGGCCCTGCCGGTATCAAGCTGAGCAAGAGGAGCAAAGACCCGCTTGCAGGAACAACCTGATACTACGGGAGAATGGCCGGACGACCTGCCGGAAGCCTTGATGCGGAACGCGGGAAGTCTGCCGGAGAAAGTCTTTGCGCTGAGGCAGAAGCTATACCACAAAGCGAAGCGAGAGCCGAAGTTCCGGTTTTACGCCTTGTACGATCGGATCTATCGGCCGGACGTGCTGCGGGCCGCATGGGACCGGGTGGCCGCCAACGACGGTGCACCCGGGGTGGATGGAGTCAGCATCAAACAGGTGCGGGACTCTGCCCGGGGCGTGAGTGGCTTCCTGGAAGAGATCCGGGCGTCGCTCACGACCAAGACGTATCGGCCGCAGCCGGTGAAGCGCGTGTACATACCGAAGGCCAACGGCAAGATGCGGCCACTGGGCATCCCGACGGTCCGAGACCGCGTGGTGCAGATGGCGACCTTGCTGATCCTGGAGCCGATCTTCGAGGCGGACTTCCTGGACTGTTCGTACGGATTCCGTCCCGGTCGGTCGGCCCACCAGGCACTGGAGCAGATTCGCGAGAATCTGCAAGCGGGTCGGCGGGAAGTATACGACGCGGACTTGCAGTCGTACTTCGATACGATTCCGCACGACAAGCTGTTGAAGGCCTTGCAGACCCGGGTGGTGGACCGTTCGGTCCTGAGCCTGATCCGCATGTGGCTGACGGCAGTGGTGGTCGAGGAGGACAAGGAAACGGGCGGCCTGCCGAAGGTGAGCCGTCCCAAGCAGGGAACGCCGCAAGGCGGGGTGATCTCGCCCTTGTTGGCCAACCTGTACTTGCACTGGTTCGACAAGAAGTTCCACGGCGAGCAGGGGCCTTATCGCTGGGCCAATGCTCGGCTGGTGCGGTACGCCGACGACTTCGTCATCATGGCGAGGTACATAGGCCCCCAGATTCGGAGCTTCACGGAATCGCTGCTGGAAGGGCGGTTCGGCCTGAAGATCAACCGCGACAAGACGCGGGTGGTACAACTCAGACCGGATGAGACAGGCGAGAGCCTGGACTTCCTGGGCTACACGTTCCGCTACGACCGGGATCGGCAGGGCCGACCGCATCGTTACCTGAACGTGTTCCCGTCGAAGAAGGCACTGGAGCGAGAACGGCGGAAGCTACGGGAGATGACCCGGCCGAAGATGTGCTTCAAACCTGCTTGGGGATTGATTGCCGAAATAAATCGCCACTTGCGGGGATGGGCCAACTACTTCGGCCGAGGCTATCCTCGTGATGCGCTCCGCCAGATCAATGCCTATGTGCGTGAACGACTGACAAGGCACCTGAAACGTCGCAGCCAACGTCCCTATCGGCCACCGAAGGGAGTTACCTGGTACGCCCAATTGGACCGCCTGGGTCTGGCGTATCTGTGAGGCTGGCTGCCTCGCGAGAGCGTGTGGCGAAGGATATCGGGAGAGCCGGATGCGGGAAATCTGCACGTCCGGTTCGACGAGGGGGGACTGATCGGCACGACGACCTCGCCGGGTCGATCAGTCCTCTACTCTACTGGCAAAAACCGCTTCTGATGGGAGACGGAAAAACGATTGGCCACAAAAAAGCACAAGAGAACACAAAAAAACAACGGCGATAGCGGTTCACATGATCGTTTTCTCTCGCTCCCCGTTCCGTGTGTTGCCCGCAGATCGCATGGATAGGATGAAGCCAACGCAAAGGCGCAAAGGTGCGAAGAGAAGGTTGC
>JAZDHO010000083.1:0-5841 GCA_043805815.1 Chloroflexota bacterium | reverse complement strand
TTCTTTGTCCGAAGCGAACCACGAGAAGCGGTTCGGCAGTACCTGCGTGGGCTGTTGGTGCCCGTTCCGCGTAAGAACTGCTGGCAGATGGCGGAAGCGCTGGGCAAAAAAGACCCGCAAGCGATGCAACGGCTGTTGTTTGGTGCGCAGTGGGATGCCGACGCCGTGCGCGACGAGTTGCAGATGTTTGTTATCGAGCGCTTTAGCGAGGCGAATGGGATCGGCATCGTCGACGAGACCGGTTTTCTGAAGAAGGGGACCAAGTCGGTGGGTGTCAAGCGGCAATACAGCGGCACGGCCGGGAAGATCGAGAACTGTCAGGTCGGGGTCTTTCTGACGTACTGCACCGGTCGCGGGTATACCTTCCTGGACCGGCGGCTGTACCTGCCGGAGGAGTGGTGCCAGGACGCGGATCGTCGCCGCGAGGCATGTGTACCGGAAAAGGTGACCCTTCAGACGAAGTCGCAGTTGGCGATCCAAATGCTGGAGCATGCCTGGGTGCAGGGCGTGCCGATGGAGTGGGTGGCCGGCGACGAGATCTACGGGGATGACACCCAGCTTCGCGACCGGGTGGCTCAGGCGGGGAAGAAGTACGTGCTGGCGGTGTCGTCGAACACGCCGGTGTGGCGCGAGAGTCAGCCCGTGGTGGCACCTTCCAAGGGTCAGAGAGGCAGGCCCAGGAAGGAGCCGCGCCTGGCGGATGGAGCCGCGACGTGGGAACCCGTCTCGGCGGTGGTCGCTGCCTTGGCCTCTCAGGCATGGAAGCGACTGGTGGTGGGTCGAGGAGAAAAGGGGCCGCGTATCTACCACTGGGCGCGGGTGCGCATTTTCGAGAAACGTAGGGCTGTACCTGGCCCGGAAGGCTGGCTGTTGGCGCGGCGCTCCATCACCGACCCGACGGATCTGGCCTACTACCTGTCCAACGCCCCGCGCAGCACGTCGCTGCGCACCCTGGCGGAAGTGGCTGGGACTCGCTGGAGCATCGAAACCACCATCGAGGAAGGCAAAGGCGAAACAGGTCTCGATGAGTATGAAGTGCGTTACTGGCACAGTTGGCATCGCCATATCACCCTGTCCATGATGGCCCATGCTTGGCTGGCGTCGATGCGCCAGCCAGAGGGGGAAAAATCTGCCAGACCCCGAGATGGCCGAGTTGAGCGTGCCCGAGGTCCGGCGCTTGCTGGAGATTGCGCTGCCACTGCCACCACGCAGCCCCGAACTGCGCCTGGCCTGGTCCCACTGGCGTCGAACCAAGCGACAGCAGGCTCGCCGCAGTCATTATCGCAGCCGGGCCGCCTCTTGGCCCGAAGGTGGTATCCATAGAAACCGCTCACCGTAACTCAGGTTGTAGTACTAATGCGCTCCCGTATTTCGCGTATTGCTCTTTGGCGAGGTAGTAGTTACGAGTGTGGGTGTCCAGCAAATTCAATAGATGCTTGGCCTTTGCTTCTGAAGTTGCCCAAGCGGTTGGGGTTACTCGCTGACTCAAAGCGGCTTCTTTAGATTGGATTGCTTCCGCCAAATCCAATTTGCCTGTAGCGACAGTATCGGTCGTCTTCAGTTTACTGCCTTCCTGCGATGCCTTGCGGCGCTCTCTGCGCTCTTGAAGGATTTTGCTACCTTCGCCAAAAAGAAAATCCAACGTCTTGAGCAAGATAGGAACAGTTGTCGGGTCTAGCATTGTGGCCTTTTCCTTTGCTGGGGTGTCGCGCGACTCCCATCCACATTTTTCAGTCTGCCTAATCCTTTCCAAGTATTCGGAGAAGATGCTTTTTGCGATAGCCGCTTGCTCCGCTTCGTTCACCCAAGGCTTTTGGCGGTCATAAAAGGCATTCCATTTCTCAAGGGCTTCTGGAGATAGGTTTAGGCTGATAGTCTGTAGCGTTGGCAAGTCAGGGCCGAATT
This sequence comes from Chloroflexota bacterium, assembly GCA_043805815.1. Taxonomy (GTDB): domain Bacteria; phylum Chloroflexota; class Anaerolineae; order Anaerolineales; family Villigracilaceae; genus Fen-1038. The sequence goes on along the minus strand of JAZDHO010000083.1, from coordinate 3,936 downwards.
GCCTTCCGTCCAAAACTACGTTGATTACGTCTCTGCCCTGTTGACTTTCACAGAGACGGAGTAGAACCTTCTCAAAGGTTACAAAGAAACCAGTTTTGCCCAACAGCCATAACGCCCAAGCCTGATAAAGCCTTCCCCTATCTTGTGGTCGTGGCGGACTGGATACCCACTCGACAAGCAAATCTATGGCTTCTTGACTTCCAGTAGAGAAGGCAGTGTTTGCGAGTTGTATCAGGTGTTTCCCAACGTCGCTGGGGTCAACTTCGACTTTTTCTGCGCTTTGTCTCACCTGAGCGTCGCGTTCTTGTATCTCATTCGAGCCTGCGGCTTTCAACCTGTTGACGACTCGCAATATGTATGCTTTTGCTGACCCTTCCCAATAGAGTGCATAATCCGGGCCATGCCGACCGGCGATTCCGATGGATGCCGACCACCTGTTCCGGGCCATGCCGACCACCTGTTCCAGGGGCATGGCGTCCAGTTTTTTCGGGACACCGGAATCGGTGGACGCCATGCTCCGGAATCCTTGGGAGCAGATCTGCTCGAGAAGTAGAAAGCGGCGCTGGCTAACCTGATGGTTGTGTGGCATTCTTTGCCTCCGAAGAACAAAGGAGGCAGAGATGGCCCAAGAAAGGTTATCCATGCGCAAGATACGTGAGGTCCTTCGTCTGAAATGGGAGTGCAGACTGACGAACCGGGCGATTGCCCGCAGTGGCTCCATCTCCCATAGTACGGTTGGTGAGTATGTGCAACGCGCCCAGGCGGCAGGGCTTAGCTGGCCTATCCCCGCCGACCTGGATGAGGACGCGCTTTTTCGGCTCCTCTTCCCTACCCCGTCACAGCCAAGCACAAGAATCATCCCCTGTCCCGAATGGTCCCTGATTCACACCGAGCTGCGCAAGAAGAGTGTTACCCTGCGTCTTCTGTGGGTCGAGTATCGCGAAGCATACCCTGACGGTTTCGGGTACAGCCAGTTCTGCGAGCTCTACCGCCGGTGGGTCAAGCGTTTGAACCCCTCCATGCGTCTCTCCCACAAGGGTGGGGAGAAGGTCTTTGTGGACTACGCTGGTCAGACGGTCCCCGTCGTCGACCCTCACACCGGAGAGATTTTTCAAGCACAGATATTCGTCGCCGTACTGGGGGCCAGCAGCTATACCTATGCCGAGGCCCATGGGAGCCAAGAGCTTCCCAACTGGATCAACGCCCACGTCCGCGCGTTCGCTTTCATAGGTGGGGTACCCGAGATCGTCGTTCCAGACAATCTCAAGGCGGGCGTCAAACATCCCTGCCGCTACGAGCCAGACCTGAATCCCACCTACCAAGACCTGGCCCAACACTACGGCACGGCGGTCATCCCGACACGCATCCGCAAGCCCAAAGACAAAGCCAAGGCGGAAGTGGGCGTCCAGGTGATCGAGCGCTGGATCCTCGCCCGCTTGCGCAACCGCACCTTCTTCAGTCTCGCCGATCTGAACCAGGCCATCCGTGAGCTTCTCGACGAGCTCAACACCCGGCCGATGAAACACCTCGGCCGCTCCCGTCGTGACCTCTTTGAGGAGCTGGATCGACCGGCCCTCAAGCCCCTGCCTGCACTGCCTTACGAATTCGCTATCTGGAAAAAGGCGCGCGTCAACATCGACTACCACGTCGAGTTTGAGCGCCATTACTACAGCGTCCCGCATACCCTCATCCACCAGGAGGTCTACGTCCGTGCCACCGAGGGCACGATCGAGATCTTTTTCAAGAACCACCGGGTCGCTTCCCACTGTCGTACGAACACCCCCGGCAGGCACACCACGCTCTCTGAGCATATGCCTGCCGCCCATCAGAAGTATCAGGAGTGGTCGCCCGACCGGTTCACGCGCTGGGCTCAGACCATTGGCCCACACACAACCCAGGTCGTGGAGGCCCTCCTGGCCTCCCGCAAACATCCGCAACAGGCCTATCGCTCCTGCCTGGGCCTCCTTCGTCTGGCCAGCCGCCACGGAGAGGAGCGCCTCGAAGGCGCCTGCCGCCGTGCCCTTCCCGCTGGCATTCACTCCTACAAGGGGGTCAAGAACATCCTCGATGCCAGGCTCGACCAAGTCGAGCCCGAAGAACCTGTCTCCGTTGTCCTACCCCCCCACGAAAACATCCGTGGCCAAACCTATTATCGCTAAGGAGGTCGCTATGCTCACCCAACCGCTTCTCGACAAACTGACCCAGCTTCGCTTGCCCGCTTTTCGCGCCGCCCTTGAAGAGCAGCTTTGCAATCCCCACTATGCCGACCTGTCCTTTGAGGATCGCCTCGGCTTGCTGGTCGACCGCGAATGCACCCATCGTGGTAGCAGCCGCCTACAACGGCGCTTGAAGGCGGCTGGATTGCACCTGCCGGCCACTATCGAAGATCTGGACCTCTCTCCCTCGCGCGGGATCGACCGCCATCTCGTCCTCCAGCTCGCCCAGGGTGAATGGATCGGCCAGCACCTCAATATCCTTATCCTCGGCGCTACGGGCGTCGGCAAAACCTTCCTGGCCTGCGCCCTCGCCCATGCCGCCTGCCGCCACAACTTCACCGTTCGCTACCAGCGTACCTCGCGTCTCCTACATCAGACCACCCTCTCCCACGCCGACGGCTCCTATCCCGCACTCCTCGATGCCCTCGCCCGAGTTCAACTCCTGGTCCTCGATGACTGGTTGCGCGACCCCCTGACTCGCATCCAGTCCCAGGATCTGCTAGAGATCCTGGATGATCGCTATGGCCGTTCCTCCACAACGGTCGTCACTCAGGTGCCCGTGGCAGAATGGCACGCTCGCTTTCCCGATCCAACCATCGCGGACGCCATCCTGGACCGCCTGGTTCACAATGCCTACCGGCTCGATCTCAGGGGGGAGTCCCGACGCAAGATCAACTCCTCCTTGACCATGCCGACCACTTGATTGTATAATGCTCACGCTAGCGTCGCTTCGCTCCGACGGGTGGACGGCATGCCCGGAACTCGTGGACGATTTCATCGGAATACGCGATGAGTTTGAGATCTAAACCCGTTCCGCGCTCTGGGACAACAACTCCTGATTCAGATGCCCATCTTTCGGCTTCTTCTGACCATAGCCTTATCTCATCAAGGCTGAGCCTAACGGTCTTATCGCCCGCGTCAATTCGTTCCATCCTGTTCAGGAAATTTTGGCCTTCCGTAAGAAGGCTCTTTAGTCGAGAGTTGGCTGTCATCGAAACGACGCTACCTGCATTATGGACGAAGCGGCACAACTATGTATTCGACCGCATCTACGGTCTAATAACCATCTTGGCGACATTATACCATCTATGATATACTGCTGTCAATTATGCCTAGTGCACATCCACCAGAATCTGAAGCAGTGGGAATGGACTAACCGATGCCGAATAGCCGCCCTGCAACATTGGCAACCCCGACCCCTCAACCGGCGCGGCTGCTGGACCAGGTGCGCCAGGCCATGCGCCTGAAGCACATGAGCCCGCGCAGCGAAGACTCCTACGTCTACTACATCAAGCAGTTCATCCTGTTCCACCACAAGCGCCATCCTAAAGACATGGGCGCCGCGGATGTGCAACGCCTGGTTAAGCGCGCTTGTGGATTACCTTCACAGCCCCGGGTGGGATGCCCAGCAGACGGAGCGTCTTGGCATCACGACCGCCCCGGAAGTACTTGTCAAGCAGGCGGTGGAAAGCGGAGCCGGCTGGCGACACGAGTGCGAACAGCGTCGCGCAGGACCGTCGGCTGCATACCTTTGAGTTGATCCGGCAAGTAGTGTTCAACGTAGCGGTGGAAGCTGCGCAGCGAGGCTTGTAGGCCCTGCTCGTCATGCAGGCGCTGCCAGACGGTGGTGACGGCATTGGTCTGCAGCGCCCCCACGATGGCATCATGGTGGCGGGCGATTTGCTCAAAGACGGCGGAGCGCTTGGCAGGATCAGCGAGC
>JAZDHO010000082.1:0-2736 GCA_043805815.1 Chloroflexota bacterium | reverse complement strand
TCGAGGAGAAGGCAGGCAAAGTGCTGGACCTGTACGCGGGACTCTGGGAAGGACGGCCGCTGGCCGCCACCGATTGTGTGCTCTCCAGCAAAGGACGAAGCATGCCTATCCGGTTGGCCCACTAGCCCCATTTCCCGCAGGTCGATTTCAACAAATCGAAAGTCGCGCCGCAGGTGAAAGACGAACTGGCAGGTTCTACTGCACTTTCGATACCCCTCGGTCGCGGTTGTCCCAGCGCTACTGGTCACCGAGGCGCCTCGGGTAGACTTCGCAGTCTGACGGAACTCCAGAGTTTCTAGGAAACTTCAAAAAAGGCCTTGACAATTGGCTTGTCAGTGGTATATTATAGTTGAAACGCTATAATGAATAACCGTATGACCAGAGCCGCAGCCCCCAACCACACCCCCAAGCGAACACCGCCGCGCGTCAGCGCCGCCGACATCCTCCGCAGCGGCCAGCCAGTCTATCGCGGCTCCCTGATCCAATACTCCCGCCGCTGTGGAGCTGCCGGATGCCAATGCAGCCGAGGACAGCTGCACACGGGATGGGCACTGTCGCTGAGCATCCGGGGCAGGACACAAGCCGTCTACATCCCCGATGATCTGCGCCAAGAGGTGGCGGCCGGTCTACGCAGACACAGAGACCTGGTGGGTCTGTTGGAGAGGATCGCCAGGGCCGATACCGAGGGGCTTCGCAAGCGTGCCCGCCGCTATAAGAAGCGTGCCTAACCGCTTCAGGAGAAACCAAGCATGAAGCGTCACCGAGTACGCCTACCGGTCAAGGTCGAGCAGACAGAGGAGTTCGCCGTACGCAACGTCGGTCCGCTGGTGCTGGCCAACCCCCTACTCGAGCAGATGCGTATCAAGCAGATCGTCAACCAACATTGTCCCCCTGATGTACGACTGGAGGTCCCGGTGGGGGACGTCATCCATGCCTTGGTAGCCAATCGGCTCTGCTCGCCGCAGCCGCTGATGCATGTGGCCGCATGGGCTCACGCCAGCGGGGCGGAGTTGCTATTGGGAATCCCGGCTGGCTCTCTGAACGACGATCGGCTTGGGAGGGCGTTGGATGCAGTGTTTGCCAAGCGCTGGAACATACTGGCGGAGGTCGCGTTGCACGTCTCTTGGCGATTTCAAGTGGACTTGTGCAAGGTCCACTACGACACGACCAGCTTCCATTTCACCGGGGCGTATGACCACCAGTCGCCGGATCCGGCCTTGGTTGCCGAGATTGCCCCCTTCCGCATCGAACGGGGTCGTCACGCGGGGCCCGGGCAAGACATCAAAGAGGCTCAGGTCGGCGTGGATCTGGCCAATGACGGCAAAGGTCCCTTGCCTTTCTTCTATCACACCGCCGACGGCAGCGCCAACGATCACATCGCCACGGCGAAGAACCTGCAGCACCTGCTCAAATACGTCAAACCCAAGCGTCTGCTCTACATTGCCGATCGGGGTTGCTTCAGTTCCGGCCAGGCGGTCGAGTTGGCGGACAAGGGGTTCCACTTCCTCTACTCGGTGCCGTGGTCGCAAGAGCTGGCGACACTGTACAGGGACCGAAAGCCCTCAATGCAGGAGGCTTCGTTCTTGTCGCTGGCCGAGAAGCGTAAGCGAGAGCTCCAGCAACCCGAGGAGCTGTGGGAGCGCTACTTCGTTGGCGAGATCCCCCACACGATCAGCCACGAGAAACGCTCGTTGGCTGTCCGACTGGTCTATGTGCACAGCACGGCCGACGAAAAGACCTGCCGGGCGATGCGTGAGAAATACACCGAGAAAATTCGTCTGGAACTGGAGAAGGTCAGCCGCGGCGTGGAGAGCGGCCGCCTGAAGGAAGCCAAAGAGGTGCACAAACGGATCGTGAAGGCCTATGGACGAAAAGACGCCCAGAAATACTTCTCCTACGAAGTGTGTCCTCTGACGCCACAGGAGAAGGAGGCCTTGCCGCCGTCTCGACGAGGCCACGCCAGACCCGCGCTGAAGTTTTCATACAGTTACGATGCGGCAAAAGCCGAAGAAGATGCCCAATACGATGGCGTCTATGCGATGATGACCAACCTTCCCCCCGAGAGCCATTCCACGGATGAGGTTTTCACCTCCTTCAAAGAACAGCACCATATCGAGACCTCACACCATCAGTGGAAGGCGCCTATTCGTCTGAGACCACTGTTTCTCAAGAAGATCAAACGATTGGAAAGCCTCATCTTCGTTCAATTCCTGGCACTGATGTGCTTCTACCTGGTGCAGAGATGTTACCGCGTCGGCAAGGGTGGAGAATGCAGGACCACCGGGGAAACCCTCCTGCGCCGCTTTGCCCACTGTCCCCTGGCATTTCGATACCAGAAAGGTTCGATCGAAGTCATGCTCAATCGCCTCCTGCCTCGTCAAGAGGAGACTCTGAGAATCCTGGGACTACCGTCAGTAGCCGGGCAGATTCTGCCCTTTGTCAGCGACGGCCTCGAAGACCCGACTCTAGATCAACAGGCCGACCTCTCAGACACTTGAACCTGCGGAAAATGGGACTAGCCCCCGAGCGAGCGACAAGCCCGCGGGAGGACGCGCCATGAACGCCACCGACTTCCCAGCACTCCTACAGGCGTTCTTCACCGAGCGCCTACTCCAGCAACGGTGGGCAAGCCCACACACGGTGACCGCCTACCGCAACACCTTCCGCCTGCTGCTGCGCTTCGCCGCCGATCGCCTTGGCCGCGCCCCCTCCCGCCTTGTGCTCACCGACCTTGAC
>JAZDHO010000081.1:0-68521 GCA_043805815.1 Chloroflexota bacterium | reverse complement strand
ACCAGATAGTTGATGACGCCGGCCACACCGAGAAGAATGCCGATGATCATTCCGATGCCGTGAAGCGACATGAATGTGTTGTACCACTGGAGCGAAAGGAACTGCAGCCCCGTCGCGCTCAGCTCCGTACGGAACACGAGGGCAAACGAACCGCCCACCACGAGCAGCAGCAGCGAAGTGATTGTGTACTGGATCCCGATCACCTTGTGATCAAGCGAAACGCCGATGTACTTTTCCCAACCCGAGGGATCTTCGCGGTGTTCAGGCGTCTGTTGTCCCCTTGCCCATCTAGACCAATCGTCGGCAATACGGCTTCCGGCGACAAATGCCAGCACCCCAACGAACCCGCCGAAGACCCAGGCCGGTTCAGTGAAAAAGAAGAGCCCCAGAGGCCGGAGTCCGAGGAGCAGCCGGATGCCGGTCACGAAAGCGGCCCCCACTAGCCATCCCGCCAGTTGCCACAGCAAACCGCGCGCGAGGGCCGATGTAAGGAATTTTCGCATGAAGTTGTCCCTCACCTACTTGAGTGTTTGAAGATACGACACGATGTCATTGACCTGAGCCTCTGTCAGGCTGTACTGCGGCATGATGCCCGGCTGAAAGCCGAGCGCCACCTGCGCGCCGGGATCCTCAATGGAGGCGATCAGATAGGTCACATCGGCTACGACTGTGGATCCATCGGACAGCTCCACGTTTGATCCGTAGAGACCACGCCAGGTTGGACCGGAGAGCGCGGTACCATCGACAGAGTGGCAGGCTAGACAACCGTTCTGGGACACCAAGGCCTTTCCAGAGTCAGGCCCACCCTGCGTCAACAACGCGGCCGCGGCGGCGGCCTGATCCCGCACCCATGCGTCGTAGTCAGCTTGAGAACTGACGATCACCGGCCTTTCCATGTAGGAATGTGAGGCGCCGCACATCTCGGCGCAGCGAACTGTGTACCGCCCCACGCGAATGGGCGTAATGCGATACTCCGTCACCCTCCCTGGCAGGACGTCCTGCTTGATGCGGAATTCCGGCACCCAAAATGAGTGGATGACGTCCAAAGACTGCATGCGCAGGACCACCTGCCGGTTCACGGGCAGGTGCAGCTCGTTCGAAGCGAAACCTTCCGGATATTCGAAACGCCAATCCCACTGAAGAGCGGTAACGCCGATCTCCTTCGCATCGGGAGCCGCAATGCGCGTCTCACCAAGCGTGTAGGCCCCCAAGTAGGCGAAAACGCTGACCACAAGCAGCGGGACGACGGTCCAAGCGATCTCAAGCCGTGTATTGCCCTCGCTGTGCTCAGCATCTCCCACGTCGCCTTTGCGCCTCCGGAAAACCACGAGACTGTAAAGCAATGGAACCATGATGAGAGAGAACAAGAACGCCATTGCAGCGGCGTCCACGTTCCACATCCAGTCTACGGGCAGCGCCTGCACGCTGGCCTGGATCGGCATCACATTGTTGGCCGCGATGCCCAGATATATCAATGGAGTGATAACTGCGATCACTACCCCGACGATGACGAAATGCCGCATCAGCTCTCTCTCCTTGATTCCTAGCCCCGTCGCAACTCCCCTGGCCCCTCAGCCAGGCCGGGTGACACAAAAACAAGGGCCCCCTTCGTCTCCACCCACGTGCGCAGTAGGTCCACGGGGTGCGGCGGCGGCCCTGTCAGGGTCAGTCACGGCTCGCAAGTATCACAATCTACCAAACTTTGCCGAATTTGTCATCCTAATTCGGAGATCTAAGTCTGAATTCCCCCGCCCGTCGGCAGAAGCGTTGGGGTCCGATCAGAGCGACCGCAGCGCAGCCAGGACCTCCTGGCTGTGCTCAGCCGGACGAACGTTCTCGAAGACCTGCCCGATCCGCCCCGCGCGATCGACCAAGAACGTGGTGCGGAGAACACCTTCATACGTTCGCCCCATGAACTTCTTCTGGCCCCACACGCCGTACATCGAGCATACCCGGTGACCAAGGTCGGCCAGGAGTGTGAACGGCAACCTGAATTTCTGCTTGAATTTGGCGTGGGACTGGACTGTGTCCGGACTCACGCCCAGCACCGTGGCGCCGCTCTGCTCATAGGTCGAATAATAGTCGCGGAAATTGCAGGCCTCTTTCGTGCAGCCGGGCGTGTCGTCCGCCGGGTAGAAATACAGTACCACGACCTTCCCCCTGTACTCTGAAAGCCGGCGCCGCACGCCAGTTTCGTCCTGCAGTTCGAAATCCGGTGCCATCAATCCAGGGCGAATCGGCGTCGGTGCATTCTGCACCCGGGGCACTGACGCTTCGGGAGCACGTGCCCCCCCTGGCGGCGCCGTCGGATCCGCGCGGGCACGCTCCTCCCTTGGGTTCAATGCACCCAATCTGCGCAAGCTATCCTCCAGGACGTCCAGCGTGGCGGGCTTGATGATGACCGCGCTGGCGCCGCGCTTGAAGGCCCGCTCGCGGGTCTCGGGCTGATCGTCGAGTGTGATCACGAGGACCGGCACTCCGGCCAGCCGCGGTTCACGGCGGAGGAAGCCCAGAACCTCCATACCATCAACCCCGGGCATGGTGATATCCAGGAGTACCAGGCTCGGCGTGAAGCTGCTGAGCAGCGACATGGCCGCGCTGGAGCCGTACGCGACGCGGGCCGGTACATGGAGAAGTCCCAGCATCTGCAACAATGCGTCCGCAGTGGAACGGTTGTCGTCGATGATCAGCGCCTCGGTCATCAGTCCTCCAACACCACGGTGCCCATGACGGACACATCGTAGCCCGGCAGGCGTGCGACCTCATCTCGGAATTCACCGGCGCCCAGCAAGGCGATCAATGGGGCAAGCAGGTCGCCGTCTGCATGCTCCCGTGGTATGACCAGATCGTATCTCTCTTTGAAGAGTGGGACGAAGTCCAGGCCTAGCGCGCGGGCAGCTGCGGCGATTCCCATGCCGCAGTCGGCCCGATCACCTGCAACCGCCGCGGCCACGGCAAGGTGAGTGTACTCCTCCTGGCCGTATCCACGAATTGAATCCGGCAATATGCCCAATCGGGTAAGGTGATAATCCAATAGGACTCGAGTTCCAGCCCCGCGCTGTCGGTTCACATAAAGCACGTCTGGACGTGCCAGGTCCTCAAGCCGGGTCAATCCCTTGGGGTTTCCGGCCCTGACTACCAGGCCCTGATCACGCAAGGCAAAAGCAAACACCTTGACGGGGATGTCTGGCATGTATTGCCGGATGAACGGTATGTTGTATTCGGCGCCTTGTGGGTCCAGCAGATGGGAGCCAGCCAGATGCGCGTGCCGACGTCTCAAAGCCAACAGTCCACCTTGCGATCCCACGTTGGCGGAGACAAACCGTCGCCCAGAGCGCGCAAGGAACTGCGCCAGGAGGTCCAGCGTCACATCGTGAGAGCCCACGCAGAAGATCGTTTGGTCGAACTCCGGAATCGTCCGATGAAGCCGCACGGATACGCGCTCGCCAGCCTCGACACCCTGAATCCCGGGCGGTATGACCACGATCCCGTCAGCGTGCACAAGAGAAGTGATAACGCCAGCTCCGCTTGCAAGGGGCGCCGCCAGAAGCTTGCCTCCAACCCTGCCAACGGCAACGCGGACATAGTCTTCATCACCCGGGGGCGAGGTGATCTTTCGTGTGAGCTCAGCATGTTCGGTGGGTCGCGCCCAACTACTGCGCCCAAGCCACGTCGCCAGTAACGGCTCGACGAAGATCTCGACGGTAAGTGAAGCTGAAACCGGGTAACCCGGGACGCCAATGATCGGCCGCGAAGGATACTGCCCGCCGGAGTCGGGCCGCAAAAGACCAAGGATAACGGGGTGACCCGGTCGTACCGCCACGCCATGGACCAGCACGGTGCCAAGCTTGCTCACCACCGCCGCGGAGAAGTCCTCCGCCCCGGCAGATGAGCCCGCATTGAGCAGCACCAGATCATGGTCCTCTGCGGCTCGGAGAACCGCTCGCGAGATCATCTCCAGATCATCCCGGACGATGGGAAAGCGCGTCGCAGCGCCGCCCATGCTGTTGATCTGAGCCGCCAGGACAATGGAGTTGTATTCAATGATTCCGGCAGGACCTGGTGGTGAGCCGACAGGAGTCAGTTCCGACCCGGTCGGTACTATCGCCACACGCGGCTTTCGCGCAACGGTAATGCGGTCGTGGCCGGCAGCCGCAATCGCCCCGAGATCAGCGGGTCCCAGCACATGTCCAGCGGGCAGGACCAGTTGAGTGGCAACAATGTCCTCGCCCATTGGACGCACGTGACTCCACGGCGCGATGGAGGCGCGTATGCGTACCGCGGCCGGGGCCCGCAGATCTGCAGTGGCGTGACCCCGATCATCAACAGACTCGACGTTTTCAATCGGGACAACAGCATCGGCCCATTCCGGCAGGGGATCGCCCGTATCCACGTACGTAGCGAATTCCGAATCCGGGTATCCGGCGGCCGTTCGGACAGCGATCGTTATTGGGGCGCTCGGCAGAGCGCCCAAGGTCGCCTCTGCCCTAACGGCGAAACCATCCATCGCCGCGGCATGATAATTCGGCGACGACATCCGTGCCCAGATCGGGGCTGCCGTGACGCGGCCGGACGCGTTTTCATCGAGAGGGATCGCTTCGGATCCGAGGACTCCCCATAGGCGAGCGGCAATCAGCGCCTGGTACAGGGATTCCTGCGCCCCGTGCCGGGAGATGTCCTCCAGGTACACCGGACTTCCTGCAGAGGCCGCCTTGGACCCGGAGTTGCGCGGCGAATCAGATCCCATCAGAACGGCTCGACTTCCACAAGTTCGCCCGCGCTGAGCCCGTTCTTCTCGGCGGGTATCCGGATCAGGCCGTGGGCCGCCACCAGACTGAAGATCAGGTTGGATCGACCGAAGACGGGATCCGCGAGCCACTCCCGTGGCCTCGATGCCGCTTCCTGCAGACGAACTGGCCACCAGTCCTCGCGGCCAGTCTGTGATGCAAGGTTAACAGTCAGCCGGGCCATGATTGCAGCGCGGGGCCCGTTCTCCGGCAGTCCGAGCAGTCTCTCAATGGCCGGCACGACAAAGAGGCGCGCCACGACGAGTGCGCTGACCGGGTTTCCGGGCAATCCAATCACCGCTTTTCCTTCACATACGCCCAGGATGGTCGGCTTCCCGGGCCGGATATTGACTCCGTGCACCAGCACCCCAGGAGTACCCAACGACGCGATTGCCGCAGCCGTAAGATCACGCGTGCTGGCTGAAGATCCCGCGGTGATGACCACCATGTCGCAGGCAGGCAGGGCCTGCTTCGCGACCGCTTCCGCGCGTCCGGCTTCATCCCGCACCACACCCAGGAAGACGGAGTCGCCTCCACAGTCCGATATGAGCCCCGACAGGGTGGATGCATTCACATCCCGCACCTGACCCGGTAACGGTTTGGTGCGAGGATCGACAATCTCGTCACCCGAGGAAATCAGCGCCACCCGCGGCCTCCTTGTAACTTGCACCGATGTCATTCCGAGTGCCATGAGTCCGCCGAGTTCCTGTGCCCGGAGCCGCACGCCGCGGGGGATCACTCTCTGCCCGGCCTTGACGTCTTCGCCGATCGAGATCATGTTCTCGCCGGGCGCTACCGGCTTGAGGATCTCAACCTCCTGCGGGCGCGTTGCGGAGTCCCCGTGGGGTAGCGAACCCTGGGTGTTCTCCAACATGGCGACGGCATCCGCGCCCGCGGGCAACATCCCTCCGGTGTGGATCAGTGCGCACTGGCCTGACGCGACAACAAAGCCAGGAGCCGATCCCATGCCAACCTCTCCGACCATCCGCAGATAGGCCGGGAGCGATGCCGAAGCTCCAAAGGTGTCACGCGCCCTGAGAGCGTAACCATCCACAGTTGACCGGGCGAACTCCGGCAGGGCATGCGTCGCAATCACGTCCTCTGCGTTCACTCGGCGCATGGCCTGCGAAGTATCAACCAGCTCACTGTCGTTCAACGGCGCCGCAATGTTGGAGAGGAATAGCGAGCGAGCTTCGTCAGGCGGCAGAAGCCGAAGGAACTCGGTCATCTATCTTAGCCAGAAGCTCAGGGCGAGGAAGTACGCGGTAAGCCCGAAGATCGCCACAGCGTTGGCGCTGAGGAGATTCCAGATGGGCCTTGCGCCCAGCCCGATATTGCGCAGCCAGTAGACCTGCAGGAGCGCGAACGGAATCGTCAGGAACGCGGGGGACAAGAGTGCGAAGGAAAATCCAGACACCGCAGCCAACGCCAGCAGAAGATAGGCGGCGGCGATGAGCATATTGTGCACGCGCAATGCATTGTCCCACCCCAGTCGCGTCAGCAGGGTGAAACGTTCGTGCTTCAGGTCCTCGGCGTAGGAGGGGAACTCCAGTGCCACCAGCGTCGCAACCAATAGGAACGTGAGCGCCACAATGCAGGCATTGAGCAGGCGGTGATAGCTGCCCGCCTGCAGCAGAAAGCCGATCGAAGGCGCGAGATACGCAATTTGGACCGCAAGCAACATCTCCCCGAAGCCTCGATCCATAGCACGGACGGGCGGAACTGCGAAAAGCACTATCACCAGCAGCGAGAGGCCCAGGCAGAGCATGGCGGACGCGGAGAGACCGCCAGCCCTATGGATGATGATCCCCAATGCGCCCGCGGCGGAAAGCGCGGCGACGGACGTGTACAGGGCCGCGTTGCGCACGATCCTGCGCTGTTCCCGCGTCTCATTCGCAAGGAGTGGGTCGAGCGGAGATCGAAATACAACGGCCAGCAGACCCATGCTTGTCTGAGCCAGCACCACACCCATCAAGCCCAGTACCAACACGTTCATCTGGGTGGGAGTTCCCAGGTAACGCGCGATCCCCGCGCCCAGGGCATAGGTAAGCGCTGCGAGAAGGAAATGCAGGGGACGGGACAAGCGAGTCAGGGCGCTGAGCACGTGCACGCAGGAGCTCTATTCAGATCGGAGGGAGCGCCGCACATCGCGATAGTGCGTTTGATTGTGAATGTAGATCATCTTAACCATCTCGCGCAGTGTTGTCACACCCAGGTATGGATGCCGAGCTCGTCGCTCCAGGTCCTCGGCACTTAGGCTCGTGACAAGTTCGGCCATCTGCGCCCGGGCCGCTTCGTAGTGTTCAAGCAGTTCCTGCCGATCCATGTCCCGGGTCTTCTGCTGCTGGCTGGCGTTGTATCGATCAATCACGAAGTCTTCGGATACACCAACTCCCCCGCGGCGGATCTGATCAAAGAGCCTCAGAAAGGCACGCTCCGAGGTCATGAGATGGGCAAGGATGTTGCGGACCGTCCAGGTGGTTCCTTCCGCGTACACCTCGGCAGTCCATTCGCTCTCGGCGAGTCCGGCCATTAACCGGGACAGCTTCTCGCCCTCGGTTCGCAGTTTCGCGGCGAGGGCGGCGGATTCATCCATCAGGTCTCCTAGGGCCGCACGTCGGCATAGTTGATGGCCTTCTTTCCCGTCGCATACCAGTAGTAGCTCCTGAGCGTCGAGATATCCCGGGCGATCCTGTCGCTGTCAGGAAAATCGCGGCGCACATAGTAGTAGTGGGACTCATACGGGCTGTCACCGAAGGCCGCCACCAGGAGATAGTCGTTGGACTCCGCATAGGCCTTCAGGGTCAGGGTCATGCGGTGCCAGTCATGGGCAAGGTCCTTTTCGTTGGTGCCGGCAGGCACAAGCGGGGAAAAGTACGCATGAAAGACGATTACGTGTGGGCCATACCTGTCAAGGTAGTCAGTCGTCACCTCACCATGCCGGGCGATCCAAGCGTCATTGAGCCCCCAGGTGTCGACTGCTGTCCAGCCGGAGTAGAGTGGAAGCAGCCCAGCCTCCGAAGTGGCGATCACATAGCCTTGCTCGCGGTAGTCCGCCAGCCGCTTTGCCACATCGTACCTGCCATCGGCCTCATAGGCAATTCCGCAGGCCCGTTGTTGGGCGGTGAGCTGGCAGGCCTGAGCCGCTCCGTGGCGCAGAAGGCCGTACGCCAGTATCAATCCTGCGATAAGCCACGCCCATCGGGCCATTGGCTGGGATTCAGGCGGCCATGAGAGACCCAATTCTGATCGTATTCCGTTCACGAGAGGGAAGTAACTCATCAGGACCAGCGGCCAGAGGGCATACTGGAAGCGCCCGCCGAAATTCGTTTCATTTGACACGAGTATGAACGACGCGGCAAAGAAGAACAATGGCACAGCGAAGGCTGCCGCCTTACGAAGGGTCTGCGGCGATCGCAGGCCCAGGATGAACGCGAGCGCAAACGGGCCCGCGAAGCGCAGCAGGTAGCCCAGCGACTCCCACAATGAGTCCCAGTGCAACAGGCCGGCGCCTTTCTTGTAGTAGGGGTTTGGAAGCGGCTGGCCGAAGTAGCTCCAATGCCACGAAAAGTAGGCGCCGCCCAGCAACAGCATGATTATGGCGAAGACCAGAAGGATTTGGTGGGAGCGTCGCCAGCCTCTGACCATCACCACTGATAGCAGCATCAGGGCCGCCAGAAGGACCCCTTCGGGCCTGATGAGACCGGTGATCAATCCACAGAGAGCAAAGCCCCAGATCGCCCACCTCGCTGCAACAGCGGCCCGCATCAGCAACAAGGCGAACGACCAGCTGAGTCCCGCCGACAGCGCGAAGAACGGGGTTCCGAAGTACGCCGCCACATACCATAGGCCGGTGCCGACCGCCAGGTGCAGCGCGGTAACGAGCGAGACTATCACGCCCGCCTTCCACACCCTGCGATTGACCCAGTAGACGAGCAGCACGGTGAGGACGTGTGCAGCAAGGCCCAATAGCCGGACGGAGCGTCCGGTCGAAAGGCCCGATTTGATCAATGCGGCCACACCGGCCATGAAGAGAAAGTCAGTTGCTCCGTCGACCGGAGGCTCGCCCACGTTCCACACAACGCCATGACCATTGGCGAGATTCTCGGCATAGCGCATCAGCATCGCCGCATCTTCGAAGGGCGGTCCATCAAAATCCACGTGGTAGGCTGCATAGAGCAGCACCGCCGCCATCAATACCAAGGACGCCAGCCAGTCGCTATGAGAACGCGACCTACCTGAGATCTTATCCAAGGAGCGAGTACCCACCGTCAATCACAAGGGTTTGGCCGGTAACGAACTCATTCTTGAGCACGAATTCGAAAGCAGCCGCCACCTCGTCTGCGGTCCCCGCCCGTTTCAGCGGAAGGCGCTCGATTAGCCGCGTCCAGTCAGAGTCCGATGTCTCGCCTGATCGCAGCACGAGACCCGGAGCAATGGCATTTACTCGATTTTCCGGGGCGAGCGCCCGAGCGAGCACTCCGGTCAGCGCTTCAAGCCCGGCTTTGCTGACGGCATAGGCAGGAAAACGACTCCAGCTCTTGCGGGCGCCGACGTCGGTGATATTGACGATCAGACTTCCGGCTGTCATGCGCGCCGCAGCTTCCCTGGCGCACAGGAAAGGCGCGCGGAGATTGAGATCCAAAGTGGCGTCCCAGTCCTCCACGCTCAGTCTCCGCGCATCGCCCGTGCGAAGCAAGCCCGCCGAATTCACAAGCACACGAAGGGGGTGCGGGACCTTGTCGACTCCCGAAAACATCGCGGAAAGGGCGGCCGGATCGGAAAGGTCAGCCTGCCAGAGGAAGACCGGCGCCCCGAGAGCCCGCAGCTCCCGCGCTGTCGCTTGAGCCTGGTCCTCCGAGGTCCAATAGTGGATGAAGACAGCATACCCCTCGCGGGACAATACCGTCGCGAAGGCCTTGCCGAGACGGTGCGCTGCACCGGTCACAAGCGCCAGGGGTTGCGCCGCCATGCGAAGGTTTTACCACAAAACCCACTCGCTGTTCGAACGGGGCTATTTTCGAAGGAAGTTGGAGACGAAGAACCAGATGTTGGCGGGACGTTCCGCCAGCCGCCGCACGACGTACGGATACCAGTGCGTGCCGAACGGCACGTAGACTCGCACGCCGTAGCCCTCGCCGTACAGCTTCTCTTGGAGATCCCGTCGGATTCCATAGAGCATCTGGAATTCAAACGCCGATCTTGGGAGACCGATCTTCGCTGCGTAGCGTGTGGCGAACGCGATGCGTTTCTCGTCGTGGGTCCCGATCGCCGGAATTGGCGGAAAGCACCCGTCGGTGCTCGCTCGTGAAGACTTGACGGCGAGCGCAGCATCCATAATGATCTTGGTCAACAGGTCGAAATTGGCGTCCACATCCGCTTTCTTGGGAAACGCCTTGTCTGCGGGCTCCTGGTAGGCGCCCTTGACGAGCCTGATAGGCGTCTTGTCGGTCAGCAGGCTGCGCGCATCGGCTTCGGAGCGATACAGGTAGGACTGAAGCGCGAGCCCAACGTTCTTGTATCCCTTGCGGCGCATCTGCTCACACAGCCCGATTGTCTGGTCGGTGTATGGGGTGTCCTCCATATCGATGCGAACGAAATTGCGATACTCCTTCGCCTTTGCCACGATGCGTTCGAGGTTTTGGCGGCAAAGGCGTTCGTCCAGGCCCAGGCCGATCTGGGTGAGCTTGATGGAGACATTTGCGCAAAGGCTGGATTTCTTGATCGCCCCCAGCGTTCGTATGATCGCAAGTGTTGCCTCCGAGGCCTCCTCGGCTGTACTTGTGTGCTCCCCAAGGTGATCAAGCGTAACGTTGATGCCCCTGGCATTCAGTTCCCTGATCACGCGCACGGCGTCTTCGATCCTCGTACCGGCCACAAATCGAGAGGCTGCCCGCCAGGCAAAGCCCCAGCTCATCACCAACCGCTGCGCCCAAGGCGCCTTGGAAAGGTAGATCAGCAATGATCGGAGCATAAGTTCCCCTTCTCATAATTGGTTGGGGTTATTCTAGCACAGGTGCCCTTCACCGCTGTGTTATACTTTTTTTCGCGACGAAAGTCGCGCTTCGGAGGCGAGTTGAGAAATCGCAATGCAAGCATCCTGCTGCGCGGATCTGCGATCTTTCTGCTGATCATTGCAACATTCCTTGCTATCTCCTCCCTGATAAGCTACAGCCGCCAGCGGAACAATTATCCGGCCGGCATGACCATTGGCGCCGTTCCTGTCGGCGGGCTCGATCCCCAAGCAGCATCGCAGCGCGTTCTGCAAGTCTATACATCTCCGATCGAGATCGTCTACGGCGCGGGGATAATCCACGTTGAGCCGAGTACGCTGGGATTCGAGCTGGAAATCGATTCCATGTTGGCTGCGGCCGATCTCAGTCGCACCGGCGGCCCGTTTTGGGGAGGCTTCTGGGATTTCCTTTGGAACCGCAGCCCGTCGGCCAGTGCCGTGCCGCTGCGGGCCACGATAACGGAAGATCGCCTGCGCGCCTATCTTGTGGGCGAAGTGGCGGCGCGTTACGACGAGCCGCCCACGCCTGCACAACCGGTGCCCGGCACCACCACATTTACGCCCGGCTTGTCGGGGCGGGCGCTGGATGTGGATGCTTCTGTTCCACTGATCGAGGACGCTCTGCGTTCCCCAACCGAACGATCGGTCACTCTGCCCTCCGGGGAGAATACGGCCGCCGCGCGGCCATCACTCGCGAACCTTGAGATCCTGATGAAGCAACTGGTGAGCGCGTCGACTTTCGACGGAACGATCGGCGTGTACATGCTGGACCTGCAGACCGGGCAGGAGGTTCATTTCGCCCTCGATGCAGGCCAGGACCTCCCGGTCGATCCCGATGTTGCCTTTACGGCATCGAGCACCATCAAGATCCCTATCCTCGTGGGGTACTTCATTCAGCATGGGAAGGATCCCGTCCCTGAAGACGTGAACCAGAAGATCCTGAACATGATTCACAAATCAGATAACGTTGCATCGGATGACGTGATGGCCGAACTCAGCCCAGAGACAGGTCCGTTGATCGTGACGCAGCACCTCCAGAAGCTGGGGCTGTCCAACACATTCATGGCGGGCTTCTTCTTCCCGGGTGCTCCCCTTCTACAGCGGTTCACAACAGCCGCCAACCGGCGGACCGACGTTTTCACCGATCCGGACGTCTACAATCAGACTACACCGTCGGAAATGGGGATCTTGCTTGAGGACATCTATCAATGCGCTGAGACCGGCGGCGGCGCCCTCGTTGCGGCGTTTCCGGATCGAATGAGCGCCGACGTCTGCCGCCAGATTGTGGCCTACTTGGTTGCCGACAAGATCGGCGTCCTACTCGAGGCAGGCGTTCCGGAAGGCACACAGGTGGCACACAAGCATGGGTGGGTCCCGGACAGTGACGGAGTCGTGCGCAATTTCAGTGACGCGGGCATCATATATACGCCTGGCGGCAACTTCGTGCTTACGATCTACGCGCATCATCCTGTCCAGGTCGTTTTCGATACCGCAAACCAGCTGTTTGCGAATCTTACCCAGGCTGTCTACAACTACTTCAACACGACCCGGTAGCCCGCGTTGTTCGCACGGCGGCCGGAAAGCAAACCCGCCGTGCATCCCAAGAGGGCGCGACGGCATAATCGAATATAATGCATCCATGAGCGCCGCGCTTGGTCTCCTGCGTCTTCAACAGGTGGATAGCCGGTTGGACCAGTTGGAGAGCAAGCTTGAGGGCACCAGGGCGGAACTGGAGAATGATGCGGAGGTCGCAGCAGCGCGGCGGACCTTCGAGGCGGCGCAGGCAGAGCAGGAAGAGGCAGAACGGCGTCGGCTGGCGGCCGAGATGCAAGCCAGTTCTCAACGCCGCAAACTGCAGCATGCAGAGTCCGCCTTGTACGGAGGCAGCGTCCGCAATCCAAAGGAACTCCAGGATCTTCAGGCTGATGTTGCATCGCTGAAGCGGCATCTCGCCGCGCTGGAGGAAGCCGAACTAGGATGGATGGAGAAGCTTGAGTCTGCCGAACGGCAGTGTGGCGCGGCACGCGACCGCCTCGATCAAGACCTGGGCAGGGCACAATCCGCCGAGAGCAGACTCCTTGCGCAGCAGGCGAGCCTGCTTCGAACGAAGGAGAGTCTTCAGGCAGAACGCTCCGCGGCAGTCAGTGCGATCTCCGAACGCTTGCTCGAGACATATGAAAACCTGCGCGGATCGCGGCGCGGCGTGGCGGTTGCTGAAGTCAACGACAATGCGTGCGGCGCCTGCGGAACCGTGCTAACAGCCGCCCTGCAACAGAGCGCCCGACACGCAACACAACTCGTGCACTGTCCGTCCTGTGGTCGGATTCTCTATGGGGGCTGATTGATTTCGTTCTCAAGACCCGGCACGCCATGGCCGTAGACATCACTTCACTTCTGGTGGGACTCGCGATCGCCACCATACTCTGGTGGGTGATCTCGCGCACGCGCCCGTTGTGGAGGCAGCTTGGAGAGAGCGTCCGTCTGCGCCGGCAGGCGGCTCGCGATCGTCGGATGAGCGATGTTGAGGCGGACCATCGGCGGACATGCTTCCGTCGCGCCCAGGGGATGCATCTGGCCGCGCCGCTCTTCGCTCTGGATGAGGTCTTGGAGGAGCCTTCACTCCTGGCACCGCCCGCACGGATTGAACCCGAAGGACCCCTCGCCTCGGAAGACGCCGTCACCATGACGGTTCCCTATCTACCGGCATGGCCTGAGCTCGCGGCAGTGTACGAGGCGCCCGCGCTCACACTCAGCGAAGCCCTCGCCGGCGGCGCACGACTCGCCATCCTGGGCCAACCCGGCGCCGGCAAGACTGTGGCACTGGCACATCTGGCAACCCTGGCAGCCAACCGCAGCGAGGCGTTGGGTCCATTGCGTGACC
Organism: Chloroflexota bacterium; assembly: GCA_043805815.1. Lineage (GTDB taxonomy): Bacteria > Chloroflexota > Anaerolineae > Anaerolineales > Villigracilaceae > Fen-1038. The sequence continues at coordinate 54,840 of JAZDHO010000081.1, read as the reverse complement.
ATGTCCCGTTCCTCCTGCACGTTGCGGATCTGCAGCTGCCGATAACCCAACGCAAGGAGCTCCTGCGCGATCTGATCGATATGACCGCCGAGGCTGTTTCAGTCTTTGACATCGGCCGCGTTGAGAACTTCGTGAACTTGTGCTTCCGAGGCGGTCGTGCTCTGCTGCTCGTGGACGGCTATGACGAGCTCACTGACGAGGGGCAGCGCGCGGTCGCTGACTTCCTGAGACAGGTCATTCTTGAGTACCCCCGGATCCGCGTTGTGGTCACCGGCGCGCCAGAGCATCTTGACGGAATCCTCGGCATTGGGTTCGTACCCCTGGCGCTGACGACATGGAACCTTCATCGACAAGAGCGCTTCCTCGGGCGATGGTTAGGACTTTGGTCCAAGTCCATTGCCCTTGAAGGCACAGCTTCCGAAGGGCAAGAGCCCATTGACCCTTTGGTGCTTGGCAGCTGGCTCGGTCTCAACAACCTAGACGCGACGCCTCTGGAGTTGACGCTCAAGGCTTGGGCGGCCTGCGCCGGGGATTGGCTGGGTTCACAAAGCCTGGACGCGATCGCATCCCATGTTCGCCGGCTCGTTCCTTCCAACACTCCCCCGGCGGCGTTGGAGACTCTGGCCATGCAGGTGATGCTCACTGCTCAGCCGGTGTTTGATCCGCGCAGGGCGCGCGCCTGGGTGAAGGAATTCGAATTGCCGGAAGCGGTGTCGATCGATCCCAAGCAATCCGTTTCTCCGACGGATGCTCTGGACGAGACTCGCACCACAGACGAGCGGGTCGGAAAGCGACCGAGGGTCGAGGCGCCCACTCCCGGATTACTCGGGAAGCTGACATCCACGGGATTGCTGATGACCTTCCGTAGCAACAGGATGCGCTTCGTGCATCCCGTCATTGGCGGTTTTCTTGCAGGCCGAGGACTGAGGGGATACAGGGCCGAGGATACTTTGATCAATCAGCCCGATTGGATCGGCAAGCTGCTGACGATGCGCTACTATGCGGCCTATGCTAATGCCGGGGGCCTGGTCGAGTCAATGCTGAATTGGTCCCGGCTCCCCATGCACCGACCCAGATTGACCGCGGCGCGCTGGCTCCGAGATGCGCCCAGAGACGCGGCCTGGCGCCGCAAGGTGCTGGCTGCCCTCGCTGAACTCCTCCAGGCGCCGGGACTGCCCCTTGCGCTCCGTGGACAGGCCGTGGCCGCGCTTGCAGCCAGCAATGACCCCGCTGTGGCGCTGCTGTTCAGAAAGCTGATCAGCTCGGCGTCGCCGGATGTGATGCAGCTGGCAGCTTTGGGCGCCGGCGCTTTCGGTGATTTCAAGGCCATCCCCGCCCTCAAGGGAACGCTGCTGTCAACAGGGATTTCGGCTCGGCGTGCAGCGTGCCTGGCACTCGTGGCGATCGGATCCACAGCTGCGCTCGAGGTGGTTGGACAGGCGCTCATCCAGGGAGACGATGATCTGCGGCGCTCTGCGGCCGAGGCATTAGCGAATGATCCGGCCGAAGGTCATGCCATGCTGAAGGACGGCGCCACGATGGCCAACATTCCCTTGCGACGCGCCACGGCGTATGGTCTGGGCAGGATCGATGAACCGTGGGCCGCCGACCTTCTCGAGAAGATGCGCGTGGAGGACGATCAGTGGATCGTCCGTAACGCGGCCAGCGAGATGATCGAGGCTCGAACTCGCAACGTGGATCCACGCGCCCCGCGGCCGCTCACACCACCCTCGCAGAGTGCCTGGCTCATCAGATTCGCGGGCACGATGGGCGTTGGCATTTCGCCTGGCGCGCCTCCCACGGCCGTCCTACTGGCGGCGCTCAAGGGTGTAAACGGTGACGAGCGCCTTGCGGCGGTCGAGTATCTCAAGCAGGTGCCGACCGAAGGAATTGTGAAAGGACTTTACGAAGCCATGTTTGGCGGCGATTCCGAGCTGAGGGAGACCGCATTCATGGCGCTCTGGGAAATCGGTGCCTCTGGCTTCAAGTTGCCGGATCCGACGAAATACGGATTGAATTGATGCTTATCACGAATGCCACCGTTGTAACAGGGGAAACCCCAAATCGCGTCCTGCCTGGTCACGCCGTGCTCCTGTCGGGCAGTCACATCCAGGAAATCGGCCCGTCTGCGCAACTGGACCGTGCGTATCCCAAGGCCCGCAAGCTCGACGCGCACGGGCAGCTCGCAATGCCTGGTGGAATCTGCGCCCATACTCACTTTTACGGCACATTTGCGCGCGGGCTGGCGATTCCGCCTCCTGCGCCGCGGGATTTTCCAGAGATCCTGGAGATGCTTTGGTGGCGGCTCGATCGTGCCCTTTCTGAGGAAGATGTCCGGGTGAGTGCGTTGATATGCCTGGTGGACGCCATCAGGCACGGCACGACGACCATCTTCGATCATCATGCTTCGCCGGCGTGTGTTGACGGATGCCTGGATGTAATCGCTGATGCAGTGGAGCAAGCGGGTGTGCGTGCAGTTTTGTGCTACGAGGTGAGCGACCGCGACGGGCCCGGAAGCGCTGATGCAGGCATAAAGGAGAATGTCAGATTCCTGAAGCGGGTTGCCTCGAATCCAAGCTCCCGACTCGCCGCGATGTTTGGCCTCCATGCCAGCCTGACTCTCTCGGGCGCCACCCTGCAAGCTTGCCGTGCCGCATGGCCTGCAGACGGCGGCTTTCACATCCACGTGGCGGAACACGAGCAGGACGAGTATGACAGCTTGCAGAAGAGCAATATGCGCGTCGTTGAGCGCCTGCAGAACCATGAAATCCTGGGCGAAAGGTCGATCGCCGCGCACTGCGTGCATGTCGACGCCGCCGAGATCGGCTTGCTGAAGAGCACACAAACATGGGTCACTCACCAGCCGCGATCCAACATGAACAACGCAGTGGGAGCAGCGCCCGTCGAGTCGATGCTCCGGGCGGGCGTCCGCGTATGTCTCGGCAACGACGGCTTCTCGAACGCAATGTGGGATGAATGGAAAGCCGCGTATTTGCTTCATAAGGCGGCAACTCGCGATCCAAGGCGGATGGGTGGCAGCCAGGTCATGCAGATGGCCGTGGCCAACAACGCTGCCTTGGCCAGTTCGTTCTTCCGTGAGGCACCCGTGGGGCAGGTGGTGCCTGGCGCGATGGCAGATCTGATGCTCGTCGATTATCATTCCCCGACGCCCGTGACTGCTGACAACTTTGCCTGGCATGTCATTTTCGGCCTGCAAGCGAGCATGGTAACAACGACGATCGCAGCTGGCAGGGTTCTGATGAAGGATCGTAAGCTGACCACGCTCGACGAAGCTAGAATTGCTGCACGGGCGCGGGAACTGGCGCCCCGTGTGTGGAGGCGGTTTGAGGACAACTCAAGACAATGAGCATTGACACTGAGCTGCCCGCGATCGCGGTTGTTGGCGGCACCGGCAAGGAGGGGAAGGGCCTTGCCTACCGGTGGTCCAAAGCTGGGTATCCGGTCATCATTGGCTCGAGATCTCCGGAAAAGGCTGCCGCTACGGCGCAGGAGCTTCAACAACTTCTCGCGGCCGGCATCCCCGCGACCGGCGCCTCGAACCTGGAGGCGGCGAGCATGGCCGCGGTGGTAGTGCTGACTGTGCCCCACGAAGCACATGCCGAAATCCTTGGATCCATCAGGCCTGCAATGCACGGCAAGCTTCTGGTCGATGCAACGGTGCCCCTGCAAGCGGGAAAACCCACGAGGGTGCACATGCCTCCCGCGGGCTCAGCGGCCCAGGAGGCTCGGCGGATACTTGGTGAGGGAAGCGAAGTGGCAGCCGCCTTCCACACAATTTCGCACGATCACCTGTTCAAGAACGATCCGATTGATTGCGATGTATTGGTTACAGGCACCAGCAGTGAGGCACGCGCCCAAGCCCTGAGGCTTGTGACCGCCGCGGGTCTGCGCGGCTGGGATGCAGGCCCACTTGAAAATTCGTCTGTCAGCGAAGGATTGACCAGTGTCCTGATCCATATCAACAAGAAATACGGGATGCGGCATGCCGGCATAAAGATCACCGGCGCAGAGCAGGACTGAATGCCCTTGATCCTTACTCCCCTCAAGGGGATGCCGCTAATCGCTGCGGGGGATGACCTTGCTGCCCTTGTGCATGCCGCGCTGGCCACAAGTGACATCCGAATGCAGGATGGGGACATCCTCGTCCTGGGACAGAAGATCGTCAGCAAGGCCGAAGGGCGGATGCTGAACCTTGCGGACGTTCAACCTGCTGCACGCGCACGGCAGGTGGCGCAAGAGGCCGACAAGGATCCGCGCCTGGTCGAACTGATCTTGAACGAAAGCAAGCGGATCGTGCGAACTCGACCAGGCACCCTCATCGTGGAGCACAGACTTGGATTCGTGTGTGCGAACGCCGGGATCGATCACTCCAACGTTGCCATGTCGGGGTCGGGTCTGGAGGAGTACGTCCTGTTGTTGCCGTCAGATCCGGACAAGTCGGCTGCGAGAATCCGGACGGAACTGGAGTCGCGCTCGGGGAAGCGCCTGGGGGTCATGATCAATGATTCCCACGGGCGCGCCTGGAGACTGGGCACCGTCGGAACCTGCATCGGATTGAGCGGCGTGCCTCCGCTCGTGGATGAGCGCGGCTGGCCTGATCTATTCGGCTACCGGCTGCAATCCACGATCGTCGGTGTGGCGGATGAACTGGCTGCCGCAGCCTCGCTCGTCATGGGCCAGGCGGACGAGGGAACGCCGGTTGTCCACGTGCGCGGCTTTCCCTTTCCGCTGCGCGAGGGAGCTTTGTGCGAATTGCTGCGACCTGCGGAACAGGATCTGTTTCGTTAGCCCGAGAGCACTTGTGAGAAATCCACGGATACGCGTTGGAGAATCGACTTGGAGCACATTCCCGACTCGCATGCAGATCTGTTGAGGGACGAAGCACGTGCTTTCGCCTACCTTGCGACGATCATGCCGGATGGTTCTCCTCAGGTCACGCCGGTCTGGTTCAACACCGAGGGCGACCTTATCCTCCTCAACTCGGCGAAGGGGCGGACCAAGGACCGCAACATGCGGTCCCGCCCGGAAGTGGCGCTCCTGATCGCAGATCCCAAGGATCCGCTGCGCTATCTTCAGGTCCGCGGGCGTATCGTGGGAATCACTGAAGCCGGCGCCCTGGAACACATCGGCACCCTGTCGATGAAGTACCGAGGCAGGCCGTGGACTCCGGTTTCCGGGCAGACCCGCGCCATCTACAAGCTGCTGCCGGATCGTGTCAGCAGGGAATGAAGCCCTGCATGGACTTGCATGGATTCCTGCGTTCGCGGCGCTCCATCCGCCGCTTTCATGCGGATCCGGTCCCGGCTGAACTAATTGACCGAATTCTTACCACGGCAACCTTTGCACCGTCCGCGCATAATCGGCAGCCGTGGCGTTTCGCCGTCGTGTCAACGGCCTCTGGCAGGTCGCGGCTTTCTGACTCCATGGCTTTAGAGTATCGACGGGACCTCCGCGCCGACGGCATGGCCGCGGCGCAGGTCGAGGATCTGGTGGAGCGGTCCCGAGCCCGGATCAATGCAGCTCCGCTCGTGATCGTTCTCTGCATGGATATGTCCGACATGGATACCTATCCGGATCCCCGCCGCGCCAACGCGGAGCGGACGATGGCGCTGCAGTCGGCCGCCAACGCGGGAAACACCCTGCTCCTGGCCGTCCACGCCGAGGGCCTCGGCGGGGTCTGGAATTGTAGTCCGTTGTTCGCGCCGCGGGCCGTCAGCTCCGCACTGGATTTGCCGTCAGTCTGGGAGCCGCAGGCGTTATTGCTCATCGGCTGGCCGGCTGAAACGCGGGCGGCGCCAGCGCGCAAGCCCGTGAGCACGACAACGATCTTCGCATGAGAATTGCGGCGCTCGCAGGCGGAGTCGGCGGGGCCAAGCTCGCGCAGGGATTGGCGCAGCTGCTACCTCCCGGTCATCTCACAATTATCGTGAACACGGCGGATGATTTCGAGCACCTGGGCCTGCGTATCTGCCCGGATCTGGATACAGTTTGCTACACCTTGGCAGGTATTTCGAGCCGCAAGACGGGCTGGGGCCGCGCCAACGAATCATGGAACGCCATGAGTGCTCTCGGGCAGCTCGGCGGACCGGCTTGGTTTCGCCTTGGAGACCGGGATCTTGCCACCCACTTGGAGCGGACGCGCCGCTTACAGCGAGGCAAGCCCCTAAGCCAGATCGTCAAGGAATTTGGCGACGCGTGGGGTATTGAGCAGGTCATCCTGCCGATGACGGATTCCCTTGTTGCCACGATTATTCGGACAAACGAGGGCGACCTCGAATTCCAGGAGTACTTCGTCCATCGCCAGTGCCGGCCACGCGTTCATGGATTCGAATTCCGGGGCCTCGATGCGGCACTGCCGGCTCCCGGCGTTGTCGAAGCCTTGACGTCCGCCGACGGCATCATCATTTGCCCATCCAATCCGTGGGTCAGCATCGCGCCCATCCTCGCACTCCCTGCTGTTCGCCCCTTGGTAGCTGGTCGGAAAGCTGTCGCGGTTTCCCCAATCGTCGGCGGCCGGGCGCTCAGGGGCCCGGCAGCGAAGATGTACTCAGAAATGGGGATGAAACCGTCCGCATTGGCAGTCGCAACCCAGTATCAGCATACCGTCGGCGGTTTCGTCATGGACCACGGCGATGCGCAGCTGGAGGTGTCCATCCGGGGACTCGGCATGCACACGCTGGTGTCCAACACTGTCATGCATTCGTTGCAGGACCGGAGGCGGCTTGCCCGCGACGTGCTGGGTTTTCTGCAGGCAGACTGGAAATGACACTCTGGGCCATCGTGCCTGTGAAACCGCTCCGGCGGGGGAAGTCACGCTTGGCGGGGACGTTGGAGGATTCGGAGCGAGAAGATCTGAATCGGCTTCTGCTGGAACGCACCATCAAGACACTGACCGGGATTAGAGAGGTTAAAGAAGTCCTCGTGGTGAGCAGGGACTCATCCGCCCTGGCATTGGCCCGCGACCTTGGCGCACGGACCGTGCAAGAAGATGGGGCACCGTCCCTGAACACCGCTTTGAGACGCGCGACCGTCGTTGCCCAGGTCTACGCCTCGCGCGGTGTGCTGGTGATCCCGGCAGACCTCCCATTGCTGACTGCTGACGATTTGGCAGCGCTGCTTCAGCGAGCCACAGATCCACCGGTAGTGGTCATTGCGCCGGACCGTCACCGCCGCGGTACTAATGCGTTGTTGCTCGCGCCGGCTGACTTGATCGAGTATGACTTCGGCGGCAATTCATTCAGCCGGCACTGTGAACGTGCACGGCGAGCGGGCGCGCGCCTTGAGATCGTTGAACTTCCCTCGCTCGGTCTCGACTTGGACCTGCCGGAGGACCTTGAACTTGTCCGCCGGATCCAAGGCTCCAAGACCTGATCCATCCCAACTCCAGCGCTCCGTCTGCCAGCACGGATATTCCGTGGGCGTTCCTGCTTCGTTGTTCAGGGTAGTCCAAAGTGAAGAAAGCCCAGGTCTTCGGCGCCGATGCCGCGGCAAATGTGACATACCACCGCCTGAAATCGGAGTTTATTCACTCCGAGGAATGGACACGATGGCTATAATGAAGCTGTAAGATCGTAAAGGGGGCTGGTTCGAGATTCCTTGCGTTGACGAGGTGAGGTGTGGACAACATAGGTCAGGTGGCAGCTTCATTCATGACATTGCACCGCCTTCGGACCGAGCTTCTCCGATGCGAATACTGCGAGACGCGACCGTGCAAGAGCGCTTGTCCTGCGAACTGCTCTCCGTTTGATTTCATCATGGCAGCCCGTGGGGGATATGCGTCTGATTTTGGACGCTCCGCGGCAGAAATCCTGCGCAACAACCCACTGGGAGGCGTGTGCGGGCTTGTATGCCCAGACCGATTCTGCATGGCGGCCTGCTCGCGCAAGGACTTCGACGGTCCGATCGACATCCCTCTGGCTCAGGCAACCATCGTGGAAATGGCGCGGCGCACCGGAGGTATTCCTCATTTCAATGTGAAGACGCCGACCGGCAAGGAGGTCGCAATCGTGGGCGGCGGCCCTGCAGGTTTGGGGGCCGCCGCGGCCCTCGCCCAGATGGGGCACACTGTTGAGATCATGGAAGCTAGGGATCATCTGGGGGGTATGCTCCGCCTGATTCCCGCGGAGCGCCTCGAGCGCCGCGTCGTGGATGCCGATATCGAGTTCATCCTCTCGCTTGGCGAGATCAATGTGCGAACGCGGCACGAGATCAAGGAGCCATCGACACTCCTTAAGCAGGGCTTTGATGCCGTCTGTGTCACAACGGGGCTCTGGGCACCGATCAAACTCGGAATCGTGAATGAAGACCTGGCACTAAGGATGGCGGATTTGCTTTCAGAGCCTCATGCCTTCACCTTCACTGATCGAGTGGCCATTGTTGGCGGCGGTGCCACGGCCCTGGATTGCGCGATCGTGGCCCGGCAGCGGGGAGCGCGCCACGTTGAGCTCTTCATGCTGGAGAACTATTCCGAAATGCCCCTTACGGAATCGGAGCGTCGGGAACTCGTCACGCATGGGATTGAGCTCAATGGGCGAATCCGCCTCACAAGCATCCAGCACGACGTGGATCGCCGACTCTCTCTCGAGACAATGAAGGTTGCGCTACCAGAAGGAAAGTCATTCAGGCCGTCCAATGTGTCCGATGTCCCAGGCACGCTGAGTATGGCAGCGGGCTTTGAAGCCGTCGTGATTGCCATCGGGATGAGGTCCGAGCTTCCCCGCCTGGAGCATGCTGGCGTGTTCTACGCGGGCGATGCCGTCAACGGGCCAGCAACGGTCGTGGAGGCGGTAGCCGCCGGCAAGAACGCGGCCCTCGAGATCGATGCCTGGCTCAATCAGACGCCGGTCTCACCCATCAAGAAGCAGACAAAGTCCATGCATGCTTTGCCGGGATACCGGCCGACGCCCGTTTCGCTCGAGACGGAGTTCTTCGGCCGTCCGATCCGGTCGCCGTACATCCTGTCCGCCTCGCCGCTGACAGACGGATTGGACCAGATGACCAAGGCATACGAAAGCGGCTGGGCAGGCGGAATCATGAAGACCGCATTCGACAACATACCCATCCACATTCCATCAGAGTATATGTTCGCGTTCGGCCCATCCACGTATGCCAATGCGGACAATGTGTCCGCGCACCCATTGGACCGGGTGTGTCTGGAGCTGGAGCAGCTGAGGCAGAAGTGGCCGGATCGATTGACGATGGCGTCCACAGGAGGCCCGGTATCGGGCCAGGATGAGAGTGACAGCCGCGGCTGGCAGTCCAATACGAGAAAGCTGGAGTCCGCAGGTGTGATGGGCATAGAGTACTCGCTTTCCTGCCCGCAGGGCGGGGACGGGACTGAGGGCGATATCGTTTCGCAAAATGCCGCCCTTACCGCCAAGATCGTAGATTGGGTGGTGGATGTTGGCGATCCTGCCGTTCCAAAACTTTTCAAGCTCACCGCGGCGGTCACATCAATCGTGCCGATTCTGCGGGCGATCCGCAAGGTGTTCGAGAAGTATCCTGAAAAGAAAGCCGGCGTGACTTTGGCCAACTCCTTTCCCACCTTGGCACTCCGCGCTTCCTCCAAGCCCCACCGATGGGAGGAGGGCGTTGTTGTCGGCATGAGTGGCGAGGGTGTGACGCCCATCTCCAATCTGACGCTGGCCCAGGCGGTCCCGGAGGGCATCGAGATCTCCGGCAACGCCGGACCCATGACCTACAAGGCCGCCATGGACTTCCTTGCCCTGGGCGTCAAGACCGTCCAATTCTGCACGATTGCGACCAAGTACGGCTACGGCATCGTTCGCGAGCTGGAATCCGGAACGTCCTACTTGATGAAGGAACGCGGTCTGCGATCGATGAGTGAGCTCATTGGCATCGCTCAGCCGCATCCGGTTACGGACTTCATGGCCCTCTCGCCGATCAAGAAGATCTCCGAAATCGAAATGGCGATATGCGTGCGCTGCGGCAACTGCACGCGCTGTCCGTACCTGGCGATCAGTGTGGACGAGAATGACCGCCTGCGCACAGATGCTTCCAAGTGCATCGGGTGTTCCATCTGCGCCCTAAAGTGCTTTGTCGGCGCCATCACGATGCGGGCGCGCACTCCGGCGGAGCTGACCGCACTTCGGGAGAACTGAGCCCTGCAACGAAGGGAAGCCAATGATCACCCTGTTTGAGAACGCAATTGTTGTCACCCTGGGCGCGAACAACAAAGTCATCTGGGGCGGATCGATCGCTGTGGACGGCGAGAACGTCGCCGGCGTAGGTGACACAAGTGCACTTCGGAAGCGGTTTGGCAACGCAGACGCAATTGATTGCGGCGGAAAGCTCGTACTTCCGGGGTTCATCTGTAGTCACCACCACTTCTACTCCACGATGGCCCGCGGCATGTCGATCCCCGGACAACCAGCATCGAATTTCGTCGAGATCCTAGAGCGGCTCTGGTGGAGGCTCGATCGGGCTCTCTCGAATGAGGACATAACGCTTTCGGCGCAGATACCGCTGATCGAGTGCATTCGGAACGGCACGACTACGGTGATAGACCACCATGCCTCTCCCGGAGCACGGGAAGGCTCGCTGGATCTGATCGAAGGCGCAGTGCGCGGCGCCGGCATTCGGGCGTCCCTGTGCTATGAGGTTTCGGATCGGAATGAGGCCGGCGGGGGCATTGAGGAGAATCGGCGCTTCATCAGGAAGACTGGGCAGGGTGACGGCCAGATCACGGCGATGATGGGCCTGCACGCCTCGTTCACACTTTCCGATCGGACCTTGGAGAAATGCGTCGGCATCGCCAGGGACGCTGATGTGGGCTGCCACATACATGTGGCCGAGGATGCTGCCGACCGCGAAGACGCGATGAAGAAATTCGGCGTGCCCACCGTGATGAGGCTTGAGAAGCTGGGCGTTTCGGGCAGGAAATCCCTGTTCATCCACTGCGTCCACATCGATGAAGATGAGATGGACCGCATCGTGGCAACCGACACACCCGTCGTTCACAATCCTGAGTCCAACATGAATAACGCCGTCGGCGTGACGCCCCTGCTTGAGTTGCTCAAGAAGGGCGCCCTCGTCGGGCTTGGCACCGACGGCATGGCCTCAGACATGTTGGCGCAAATGCGTTGCGCCTATTTGCTGCATCGGCTGGCGAATCGCGACCCGCGGGTGGCATTTGTTGAGGCTCCACAGTTGCTTTTACAGAACAACTCGGAGATCGCCAGCAGGCAGTTTGGACTGCGTCTTGGCGAGATCTCCGAGGGCCATCCCGCCGATCTGGCCATACTGGACTATCGACCGCCCACGCCGCTCACCGGAGACAATTTCCTAGGTCACCTTATCTTCGGCCTCGTGGATGCCGTTGTCGACACGACGGTCTGCAGAGGCAAGATACTCATGCAAAACAAGAAGATCTTGTCGCTAGACGAAGAGCGAATCAGCGCGCGTTCACGGGAGCTTGCTCCGAGGATGTGGAAGCGGCTCTAGGCCGGATCGCAGGGCTTCAACTGCCCCGGACAAAGAGCCGTCCCTGTCTTCGCAGGGACGGCTGGCTTATCTTACCTTCTGGCCACGATCGAAACGCCTGCACGCTGTCAGGACGATTTGCGCCTCTGCAGTAGCTCCCCCGTGCGCGGACCAACTTGGCTGCGCCGTGGGTAGCTGCACAGGAAACTGTATCCGAAGGGCAGGGCGTACCTGCAGGCGTTCGGCCCAGCCTGCAGGCACTCGGCCAAGCCATCCAGGCCGAGATCGAGCGTGCGGCGGCCCTCGCATGGCGGGCTCTTCGCAATCCTGGCATTCAAACGAATATCTGCCATGGCGACTCCACTGGATGCCACGCCGAAGCGACTAGCGCGTGCACCCGCTGATTCGAGCCAAGTATAGGTGAAACCCTCAGCGCCCATCAAGTGATCATCCTCCCAAACGGGGACGAAGATTCTCCCTCGTGCTCTCCTGTCGCAACGAACGTAGCAGCATGGCTCGCCCATCGCATGGCGTGTCAGGTATAATCCCCCATTGCCACCAAAACTGGCAAGTTACTCCCATTCGCGCAGGTCTTGGCGAGTCAGGTCTGCCCCTCCGGGGCAGGTAGCCGCCTGCGGCCGCACGGCGGAACAGAGAGGTCAGGATTGGAACGAGTAGCGCTTTACTTGCAGGACTCCCACGACCTTCGGGACGGGCTCGACTACGTCAAGTATGCCGAGGAGAGAGGCTTCGAGGCCGTCTGGCAGGCTGAATCGCGACTGGTTCGTGACGCCATCGTTCCGATGGCAGCCTATGCCGCGGTCACCCGGAGCATAAAGGTTGGCTCTGGCGTTATCAATAATTGGACCCGGAATATTGGATTGCTGGCGGCCACCTTCCTCACGCTCGACGACCTGGCGCCCAATCGCATCATCTGCGGCATCGGCGCATGGTGGGATCCTCTCGCCAGCAATGTCGGCGTCCAGCGTCGCAAACCCGCGACGGCCATGCGGGAGACCGTTGACGTAATGCGGCGATTGCTGCGAATGGAACGCGTCACCTTCCACGGTGAATTCCACAATGTGGAAGGAATTGAGCTTGATGTAGTGCATGGTCGGCGGGAACCCCGGAGTATCCCCATCATGATTGGTGCGACCGGGGATCAGATGATGGAGCTGACCGGAGAGATCGCCGACGGCGTCGTACTCAACTATTGCGTGCCACCAGACTACAACGACCGGGCCCTGGAGCTTCTGGAGAAGGGGCTCCGCAAATCCGGCGGCAAGCTGGCGGAATTTGACCGCCCGCAGCTCATCGTTTGCTCGGTGGATGCCGACCACGACAAGGCTATCGACGGGACCAAGACGCTGTTGTGCCAATACCTTGCCCAGCAGCCACATATCGCCAAGGCCTCGGGCGTGTCGCAGGACGTGATCGAGCAGATCCAATCCATCCTGGGCTGGCCAGCCACCAAAGAACAAATCAACAAGGCCAAGCACCTAGTGCCGGATGCTCTCGTTCACCGGATAACGGCTTCAGGTACGCCGGACGAGGCGCGCCAGAAGGTGGCCGAGTACCTTCGCCGCGGTGCAACGTGCCCGATTCTCTATCCTGTTGGCGGCAATTTCAGATTGCTGATTGACACCTTTGCACAGAAGTAGTGCCGGCCGCTCAGCGGCGCACTGCCTCAGCGCGGTTGGGGGATTCTTGCCCGATATTCCATCACTTCAATCATCGGTGGGCGCTCCAGCTCCGCGATCTCGTCGACATCCAGGAGCAGCCGCTGCTGCCCGTAGCGGATAAGTTTCATCGTCTTGTTGACATCTTCAAGCATCTTGATGCCGTAGCGCTTCTCCATCCGACGCATCACGGTTTGAATGATCGCGAAAGACATCTTGCTCAGGGACTCGAGCGGCTGGTTGTGGTGGATGCGTTCCTGCAGGTCGACCTGGGCGATCGCATCCAATCCGTATTTCTCGAAAATATCGATCACCAGGCCTATCTCCACGCCGTAGCCTGACGAGAACGGCATCTGCTCCAAGGCGCTTCGACGGCCGCCGTACTCCCCCGATAGGGGTTGGATGATGCCTGAGAGTTCAGGGAAGAACAGATTCAGCAGCGGCCTCGCCGTCAACTCTGTAACGCGGCCTCCACCTCCTGCCTGCAGCTTATTGTCCACCTTGAGCGGCCGTCGATAGAAGCCCTTGATGAATTGGAGCTCCGGGTGGGTAATGAGCGGTCCCAGAAGCCCGTATACGAACCGCGGATGGAAGTTGACGATATCCGTATCGACCCAGATGACGATATCGCCGCTGGTCACATACAGGCTCTTCCACAGCGCTTCCCCCTTGCCCCTGCGCACGCCGAGATCCGGCAGTACCTCCTGATGCACGTGGATACGAACACGAAGTGCTTCCGCGATCTCGCGGGTCCGATCGGTGGAGGCGGAATCCACGAGGACCAGTTCGTCCACCAGGGGAACGCGCTCAATCAACGCCTCCTGAATGGTATGGATGACCCGCCCTACAGTCTGTTCCTCATTGAGGGCGGGCAGCGCGACACTTACCTTCAAACCCCGCTTCCTCTTGAGTTCCACCAGGCTCTCGAGGTCCTCGAATTCCGCAGCGTGGTATGTGTTCTCTGCAAACCACTTGTCGACGAGCACCGAGATCGCGGTCTGCCCAGCGCTTTCGCTTTCCATGTTGGTCGGAAACGGCCGGCTTGACTTTACGACCAGCACCCCTTGGGATCGTCGCTCCAGGATGGATTTCGCCACCGGGCCGATTGAGATCGATGCATCGAGCGGGCGGGCGGTCGCGCCCAGGACCAGAACATCGCATCCCTGCGACGCCTCCAGAATGCCTGCCGCCGCGTCATCCGTCGTCATATACTTCCGGGCAACGTGAGGCAGGTTCCGCAGGACTCGATCGACCCCCTTGAAAGCCGCGTCGCCGTGCGCGGCGGCAGTCATGGGCGAAAGGTGCAGCGAGGTAAGCCGTGAACGGCTGGTGCGCCCTATTGCCAGCCCAAGCCGCAGTGCAAGTTCCGCGTACGGGCCACCCCGCAGGGCGCACAGCACGTGGGCCGGCTTCTCGACAAACTCTCCGCCGGCAATGATCATGTCACATGGTGGATACCGCAGGGTCTCGCCTGCAGTCGTGTTGAGCATGGCCAGTTGGGCGGTGTCCAGAATCAGAAGATCGGGGCGCTCCTCCTCCACAAGCTGCAGAAGCTCGCTCCACGGACGGTGGGAAACGCGTATGCGAGCTGAGGTGCGAACCTGTCGGCTGGTGGTCAGTTCACGAAGCACCTGGCGAACGGCGCGCGCAGGCAGCGCCGCGGCGCTCAGCGACTCTGCGTCCGGTATCCCAACGATGCCGGCGATCATGACGTGCGTAGCGTCCGCAATCGTCAGCGCCACGGTCAGCGCCGTGTCTGGAGCAACGCCGTAAATGACCGGAACGAGCAACTTGCGAAAGAGGCGTGCTGAATAACGTCTGCCCATCGCCTACTTTCCTTCCAGGAGCGGCGCCAGATGTTGGGAATAGACGCGCGACCACGCGTACTCCCGCAACACCCTCTTACGCAGCGCATAGCGCTGGCTGGCGCCCAATGCGTTGCTAATCTGCTCCGCCAGGCTGGCTGCGTCTCCATCCGGCGGAAAGTACGTCACTTGATCCGAACCGAGTTCTATCAGTGGCTCGATCTCGGAACTGAATACGGGAATGCCCGCGAGACCTGCCTCCAGAATCGGAATTCCGAAGCCCTCCTCCCTGCTTGGAAAGAGAAGCATGTCTGCCAGACGGTAGAGGTCACCGACGGCCTCATCGGAAAGCGCCTTTCCAGCCGCAATGGTCAAGAAGAGCGCGCTATCGTCAAGCCCCAGCTCATGCTGCAGCGAGTTCAGCGAATCCAGATACGCCGCATTTGCCGCATTGTGCGGTCCGGTCGGGCCAGTGACCACCAAGCGGGCCAGCGGGTGTCTCTTCTGTAATGGCGCCAAGACCCGGAGGCCCATTTCAATGTTCTTGCGGCGAGTGATTCGTACGGGCATGAGGATCAGCGGCGCGGCATCGAGCAACTGGAACTCCTCAACGAGCGCATTGGCCTCTGATCCGAGCTTCAAGAACGTTCCTACGTCGATACCGTTCGGAATAACCCGGATGCGATCCTCTGGCAGCCCCATCAGGTCAGCCAGCTCGTGGCGCCGGTGTTTGGAGACTGTGACCTGCACTGCCTGCGCCCAATCAGTTCGGAGCAGATCCCATGGATAACCATCGTGCAATTCGGCTGCGTAGCGGGGGGTCGTCCATGCAAGATCGTGATGCCACAGTGCAATGCGGGGTACACTCGGCACTTGCGACAAACGCCACAGGGCGGCCGTCAAAGCCAGGTTCTTATTTAGGGAACAGACATTGTGGGCCAAGATCCAGTCAACGTCGACGAGTAGCTCCCGCAGCTGCAACTCGATTTGAGCTGACAGCTGCTCAAAGTCTGCCGGAACCGCGCCGCCATCCAGCTCGCGCTTCAGCCCCAGGATCTCGGGCGACTGCGAGTCAACCAGCGGCAGGCTGACGAAGTCCACGTTGGAATCGACTTTGGCTCCCCGGCCAGCCACAATTCGTACGCTATGCCCCGCGTTCGCCATCAGGCAGCTGTGCTGACGAATCACGTTCTCCACGCCGCCCACGATCGGATGTGCCGCATAATGAAGCAAGGCAACGTTCATCGTTCAGTCCCGCAGTTCCTCGCCTGTGAAGGATTCAAGAAGCACCTGAAGTTGATGCTCCAGATAGGTAAACGAGTAGAAGCGTTTGGCAAGCTGGTAATTGTGAGCGGTCATCTTGGCAGTCAGCGAGGGCGACCGCAAGACACGCTCCACCTCGGCAACGGCCTGGTCGCTTACGAAGCCGTCCAGCTCAATCGCCCGGAAGCCTTTGGGCTTGATATCTATGGCATATATCGTATACGCATTCACAAGAATCGGTCTACGGAAGTACACTGCCTCGAGGAACGCGTTTCCAAAACCTTCCAGGAGCGAGGGGTACGTCACCATGTCTGCAACGGGATATACATCCCACAGCGCGTAGATCTTGCGGCCGTCGGGCGTCACACCGCGGCGGTCGCTGATAATATCTGCCACAAAGATCGTCGAGACGTCCAGGAGATCTGAAAACTCGCGCAAGTACGTCTCGTAGGCGTCCCCCTCGTCCCCGCCTGCGTGAGAGATCACCAGCCGCGCCGGCAGGTGCATGCGGCGGATGAGCTCGATGGAGTGTTCGATCCCCTTGCGCCTCACAACCCGGGTCGGCTGCAGGAAGAAGTACTCACTCGCCGTGAACTGTAAGTCCTCACGAAGCGTGCCCGCATACTCGTCGGGCGCAGGCGGCGGATTGTCAAAATCCATGACATTCGGGATCAGGTGCGCCAAAATGCCGCGCCGATAGCTAAGCTGGGCAGCGGCCGGAGAATTGATCACCACGTGCCGAATCTGTGGGAGCCTCGGCGGAAAGCACATATCGAGGTAGTCCCAGACACAATTGACCAGGAACCGCTGCCGTTCCCAGTACATGTCATGGTGGTGCGCGATTGTTGGGATTCCGGTTTCCGCGATGAACTCGGTCACCGCGATGCCCAGTGGAATATTCAGCGGTATGGCCAGGGCATTCTCGACCAGTAGCAGCTGAATGTCATAACGCCGCGAGAACTGGTACAGGTTCTCTTTGAGGTGCTCTGCAAGCTCACGGATATGGCGGGTGAGGAGGCGTGGCCGCTCCCGATTCGAAAAAGCCTGGTTGTAGGTTTCGAGAATTGCCGGGTGGGTGAAGTTAGCTTCGGGAACCACGTGGCTGCGCTCCGCGGACCAGTCGCACTGGCCGGCGAAATAGAAACACGAATGTCCAAGGCGGGTCAATACGCGGCACCATTTCTCGGCCTCCAGTGATACGCCGTCCGTGGTCCCAAGCCGTGTGGACACCAGACCAACGTGGAGATTACCTACTGGTATAGGGTGCGACATTAGTTTCCGGGACCGTTCTCTCGTTTCCTGATCCTAAGCCATATTGTCTCGTAGGGCCCGAGCGACAGATTGGCCTCCGACTCCCACTTGAATCGGCGGGAGCTGATGAGGTCCTCTGCTTGCCGGTGCACGCCGTGGCCCAATATCCAGGCGCCACACCGGAAACTCTGCTCCTGCGCCGTTACGTTGTGGACGCAGAGAACCTGCCCGCCATCGCCATCTGGCCCTCTGGTGAATGCGAAGATACCTGATCCGACGCGCAATACGCATTGTTCGGCACGAGGTGCAAACGCAGCACAGACTTGCCTGGCTCTCAACAGTCGCTCCATGCCGCCGTAGATCCGTGAACGCAGGGACCTTGGGTTCGCCAGCTCATCGGTGAGCGCGGCCCGGCCTAGCTTCTCGCGATTTACCGAGCGCGCCTGCCCGCTGCGACTCACCCCCTCTTCCCAGCCCCGTGAACCGAACATGCTGTGGAAGTACACGCCCGGTATTCCCTTGAAAGCGAGCATGATTGCGTGGGCGGTCAGGAATCGCGCCACGCCAAGCTCGGTATCTGTATTTGGGCCTGAGCTCTCCAGCGCATCGTAGTAGTTGGCATTGATCTCGTACGGGCTCGAAGTCCCATCGGGATTCGCCCTCATTGAGATGCGGCCGCCTGAGGCTTCAATTCGGCGAGCAAGATGAAGGACCTCCGCTTCGGTCAGAATCCCGCGCGCGCCATTAAGCCCGATCCCGTCGTGCGTCGCCAAGACATTGAAGAATGCCGTCTCCTCCGATGGCATAACCAGGCCGGCGGCCCAATCGGACAGGGTTGCCGCCTGCCCCGAGCAAAATGCGTGCAGGATCAGCGGGGGGAGCGCGAAGTTGTACACCAGGTGCGCCTCATTCGAGCCGTCCCCCAGGTAACCCATATTCTCAGCATGGGCGACATTGGTCTCGGTCAGCAACATCACATGCGGTGCGGCCTGGTCGAGAATGGCGCGCATGAGTCGCACAATCGCATGCACCTGGGGAAGATGGATGCACGTCGTGCCCACTTCCTTCCAGAGGTAGGCAATCGCATCAAGCCGTATGAATGTTGCGCCGTGCGCGACGTAGGAGAGCAAAAGATCCAACATTTCAAGCAGGACATCAGGATTGCCGTAGTTGAGGTCCGCTTGATCGGCGCTGAAGGTCGTCCATACGGCGCGGTCGCCTCGCGCCGTGGGAAACTCCGTCAGCAGGGGCGGCGTCCGCGGCCGAACCACCGCCGAGAGATCGGCATCCCCCTTGACGGTAACGAAGTAATCCTTGTACGGATCCTCATTCCGCAAGAATGCCTTGAACCAGGCGCCCTGAGCAGAGGCATGATTGACCACGGCATCGAACATCAGGCGAAAATGCCGCCCCAGTCGAGCGATATCCGCCCAGTCCCCATATGCTGGATCTACGGATCGATAGTCGATAACGGAGAAGCCGTCGTCGGAGGAAGACGGATAGAACGGCAGGATGTGGATGCCGTTCACCAAACCTTCCAGGAACTGCCCGGCACATTCGTGCAGGCTCTCCAGCGGCGGTCTATCGGCGTCGCGCACTTGATCCGCATAGGTGATAAGAATTACGTCGCGTTCGCTTAGTCCCTGCGCAGCGGGACGAGGCAGACTCGGAAGCCGTGCCCGCAGCATGACTTCGAGCGGTCCCATAATCCCCGGTACGGTTTCCAGGCCATAGATCTGCCCGATGGAGTCACGGATCCGAGTGAAGTCCGTCATGACCCGCTGCGTATTGCTGGATCTGGGCAAACAAAGGCGCCGATGTCAGCGCGCCAGCTCGTAAACCTGAGGATTCACACAATGAGGCAAGCGCCTTCCTTCCAGGCCGGCGATCAGATTCTCGGCAGCCAGCAGCGCCATCTGGTCACGCGTCCAGCGGCTCGCGCTGCCCAGGTGCGGCAGGACGATGCAGTTCTCCAACTGCAGCAGTGGGCTATTGTGATTCAGGGGCTCCGGCTCCGTCACGTCAAGTCCCGCCGCGAAAATGCGCCCAGCCTTCAGCGCGCGATACAGCGCATCGTGGTCCACCACAGGCCCACGCGAAGTATTGACCAGAACGGCCGTGGACTTCATGCGGCCCAAGCTCTGATCATTGATCAGGTGTCGCGTCTCAGTCGTCAGGGGTACATGCAGGGAAATGAAATCTGCTTCGCCGAGCAGGGCATCCAGGCTTGTCGGCTGTCCGGTGTCGCTTTCCGCCACCGCGGGATCGCAGTAGATCACCCGGAGTCCAAAACCCTCAGCACGCCTAGCCACGGCCCTGCCGATCCGGCCAAAACCGACAATTCCGAGCGTCCTCCCAGCCAGGTCTGCGCCGAGGAGCAGCTGCATATGCCAGGTCTTCCACTTGCCAGACCTCACGTATTCGACGCCTTCCACGATGCGGCGCGCGGCGGCCAGCAGGAGGGCAAATGCCATGTCCGCGGTGGCGTCCGTCAGGACATCAGGCGTGTTTCCCACAGGAATCTTCCGCGCGGTCGCGGCCGCCAGGTCGACGTTGTCGACGCCGACCGCACAGTTGCTGATCACTCGGAGATGCGGTGCAGCGTCCATGACCTGTGCATCAACGATATCCGTAAGCAATGCAAGCAGGCCGTCCTTTCCACGCACCATTCGAAGCAGGTCATCGGCCGCTGGAGGGGTTTCTTGAGGCCAGATTTCCGCCTCACAGGTTTCGAGCACGAGACGCAGTCCCTTTTCAGGTATGCCGCGCGTCACGAAGACGCTTGGTTTCCTCATGCCTCCAGTATACTGCAGGCATGCAGCCGGACCGGTTCCTCACGCACAGCCTGCAAGACCAGCGGATTGCGCGTGTGTTGAATGCTGCGCTGGAAGGAGTCGATCCCGCGGTACTTGTAGCCCGGCACCTCAGCAACCTGGCGCTTCCACCGCACCGTCGACGCTTCCTGCTCGGTCTCGGAAAGGCAGCCGAGAACATGACGCGAGCGGCGGCGGACACCGTGGGCACCTTTGAAGCAGCCCTCGTAATTACGAAACAGCAATCTCATAAAGCCCGGCCGCGGACCACAGTGCTACAGGCCGGCCATCCCGTTCCGGACCGCAGGAGCCTTGACGCGGGTCACGCGGCCCTTCACTTCGTGTCGCAGCTGAAAGCGGATGATCTGCTGATCTGTCTCATATCCGGAGGCGGATCGGC
This sequence comes from Chloroflexota bacterium, assembly GCA_043805815.1. Classification (GTDB taxonomy): domain Bacteria; phylum Chloroflexota; class Anaerolineae; order Anaerolineales; family Villigracilaceae; genus Fen-1038. The sequence continues at coordinate 34,166 of JAZDHO010000081.1, read as the reverse complement.
GCTCGCCGCGGCACCCGTGGCGGGCGTCTCCCTGGAGGATCTGCAGGCCTTGACGTCTGCCGCCCTTGCGTCAGGCGCGAATATCGAGAGCATCAATGTCTTGCGACGTCAACTGGATAAGGTGAAGGGCGGCGGATTGGTATCCGGAACCAACGCATCCGTCATCAGCCTGATACTCTCGGATGTGAAGGGTGATCGACTGGAGGCAATTGCGTCGGGACCCACAGCTCCGAATCCCACGGGATCTAAGGAGGCCCTCGAGATCCTGGAAAGGTTCAGTATTCCCGTGTCGGCAAGTATGGAGAGGGCGCTCAAGGTTGGAAAGCCTGATGGAACTCCGCAAGCTTTCGGCCGCGTCCGCAACCTAATTGTCGGCAACGGCGCCCTGGCAATGACCTCCGCCATGAGGCAGGCAAACCGGGAGGGCTTTGCTGCTGAAATCCTGGACACGAGAATTCAGGGGGAAGCCCAGGCTGTTGGCAGGTCCTTGGCGACCAGGCTGGCACAGGCGTGCCGCACAATGGCGCGCCCTTTCTGTATCCTAGCCGCGGGAGAAGCCACGGTGACGCTCGGCGCACACCACGGCCGGGGTGGTCGAAATCAGGAGATCGCGTTGGCGGCGGTTGACATCCTCGACAGCATTTCGGACTGTATGCTCGTCTCGCTCGCCACGGACGGCAATGATGGCCCCACTGACGCCGCTGGCGCCGTCGTGACCGGTGCATCCCGGTCGCGCGCGGCTCAACTGGGCATGCTGGCCTCCAAACACCTCGCCCGCCATGATGCCTACCCGTTCTTCGACGCGCTCGAGGACCTGCTGAAGCCCGGTTACACCGGCACCAACGTCAATGACGTCATACTGCTGCTTGGCCTTTGATAGAATTCACTCCATGACGCGAATCAAACAACCCAATTCGAAAATGTGCTTCATCTGTGGCCTGCACAATCCGGTCGGGCTGCACCTGCATATCTATGAGACGGAGCCCGGGAGAGTGGAATCAGCCTATACGGCCCCGGAGCACTTTCAAGGCTATCCTGGCGTGCTCCACGGCGGCATTGTTGGCGCCATCATCGACGAGATCTCAGGACGTGCCCACATGGGCTCAGACCCGGCCTCTCCGCGATTCATGTTCACCGCCAAGCTGGAGATCAAGTATCGACAAAACGTGCCGATCGGAAAACCGCTGCGAATCGTAGGCAGGGCCGGAAGATCAAGGGGTAAGTCAGCCGAGGCCTGGGGCGGCATCTACTTGGCTGAGAGCGGCGACCTGCTGGCAGAGGGAAATGCGCTTCTCATTGAGGTTCGCGACGATCAATTCGACCTTGCACGGCTGGGCGAATTGGGTTGGCAGGTAAGTCCGGAGTAAGATGCGCTCGGTGGCGGCTTGGCGCGCTTTCACTCGGCCGACCGCACACGACGCGCATCTTGTATAATGCCTTGGGATTCCAGTCTTGAACCATTTCGAGCCTTGATGATCACCGCCTACCATCGTCCCCAATCGCTCGACGAAGCCCTGCAGCTCATCTCTCGCTCCGCTCCCAAGACTGTTCCTCTTGGAGGCGGAACGGTCCTCTCGCATCACCGAGGCGATGGGGTCGAGGTTGTGGACTTGCAGGCCCTTGGATTGAACCGCATCGCTGAACGCGGCAGGAGCCTTGATATCGGCGCCACAGTCACCTTGCAGCAACTGCTTGAATCCCCCAGTTGCCCTGGAGCCATGGTGGCGGCCCTCAGGCTCGAGACGCCGCTCAACCTGCGGAATTCGTCCAGCATCGCCGGCACGCTCATGGTCTGTGATGGTCGTTCGAGCTTCGTGACCCTCCTGCTCGCGCTGGATGCACGGGTCGCGATCATGCACCCCACGGCAGAGACGGTTCCCCTGGGCGAATTACTCCCACTCCGCAACCAACTACAGCGCGGCTTTCTCATAACCGGGCTGGAACTCCCGCGTGCCGTACGGGTGGAGTTCGACTATGTCGCGCGCACCCCGGCAGACCGGCCGATCGTGGCAGCGGCGGTGGCTCGGTGGCCATCCGGCCGGATCCGGCTCGCCCTCGGGGGGTTTGGACCGATGCCGCTCCTGGCGCTGGACGGCACCGATGCCGACGAACTCGACGCGGCCGCCCGAAACGCGATGCATGAGGCCAGCGACCCCTGGGGTTCAGCAGAATACCGGATGGACGTGGCGGCAACACTGACGCGGCGCTGCCTCGACCGCTTTACCGATTAGGAACAGAATCCTCGCCCCCAACTTACTGGGGTCAACAGGCCAACCGCTTCCTGGCGTCTTCTACCAGTTCCCCGAGTCCTCGTAGTTCCACTTCACCAACACATCCCCCGCCACCTCCTTGAAAATGGCCCTATCAAGGGCGGTAAATAGTGAGCGCCAGTTACCCGACCGCCCCTTGGCCAAGAAAGAGGCCAGTTGCTGACCGCGACGTGACTGCCACTCCTCATCCGGATTGGATCTCATCTCATTCCTGATGCGGCCGTTGAGCGACTTCGGGATCTTGCGCACACCGAGGAACTTCCATACCCGCCGCAGTTCCCGTCCCGGATCTTCCAGCAGGTCCTCGTAGCGTAGGGCCAGGTAGCGCTGCCCGAACAATCTCCTTCCTTCAGCGTCGACCTCCTCCAGGTTGGTGGCCCAACCCCCGGCCGCTCGCCGCAGCACGCTCTGGGTGAAGATGGAGCGCGTCCCATCGCCGAAGGATCGGGGGTCTTTACGCAGGTCCTGAAGGATACGCCGATCCGCCGAGCCGAGGTAGCGGGATTCTTCGACAAAGTTCCTGAAGCGCTCCGATACCAAGACGTCTCTTCCGTCGCGGGCAATGTAGATCAGCCTGGCATCTGGAAACAGGTCGTGCAGATCGCGGACAGACTGGCCGTGGATCGTCGACGAAGGACTCTTGTCGCCAACGATGCGCTTCCCAAGCCGGGCTGCATCTCGTTCCATGATGTACTCCGCGGCCGCCCGTAAAACGACCGGGGAGAGGTCCTTGCCGTGATTCCAGCGATTGGACCGTCGGCGCAGCCATTCCTCGGCCTCGGGCGTGTCAACGAGGGACTTGAGGAGTGGTCGCCTCGTAAAGAAATGCGCCTGATAATCGCAATGCACCTCTGCGTGCAGTCGTACAAGACGCATGAGAAGTGTCGTGCCGGAGCGTGCATGCCCGAAGATGAAGAACTTCGGACGGGGGAAGAATCGACGCAGCTCGGCGATATCGTCAGCCGTGATAGCAGGTATCGGGGTTTTCCGTCGAATTCTGGCTTCGCCACGGAGCAGGATGCGCGCGGCGGTCCTAAGGCAACTTGTCAGTGTCATGGGCGGATGCGTTCAGCGCCTCCAGTTCAGCATGATCAATCCAACAAGGCAGGTCATGATTCCTGCAATGTTGACCCCGGTCACCTTGTCCCGGAAGACTAGCAGTGCTACAGGAACCAGGATCAGGGAAGCTGTGACGTCCACGAGCACCGCGGCCAGTCCGATGTTCCACCCCGATCGGTGTGTCAGCAGAAAGCCGACTTCGAGGCCGACAGTCGACACACCGAGCAGATAGCCAGCCCAATTCAGCTGGCGCAGTTCTACCAGGGCACCCCTTTTTGCAGGCATGAAGTACAGCAGCTCAGTCGTTAGTACCATTGCCACTGCCTAGGTCGCCAATAGCTACAGGGGCGGGTTGACATCACGCGGCGTGGCCTTTTGGCTGAAATGATACAAGGCGCTGGAAAGAATGGCACTGGGAATGGAGAGATAGTACATGATCAAGGGATGCCTCGTGAGCATGCTGTATCGTGCATACTGCTGGCTGATCCTCGTGGCACAACAGTCGGCCCCCAACCGGAAAGGAGTCTGCCATGTCAGTCGCCCGCGTCACCGAGATCAAAGCCTCGTCATCCAAGAGTTTTGATGATGCGGTCCAGGTCGGCGTCGCCCGTGCGTCCAAGACCCTGAAGAATGTTAAGGCAGCTTGGGTTCAAAATCAAGAGGTCCTCGTCGACAGCCACGGCAAGATCACCGAATTCCGTGTGCAGCTGAAGGTCACTTTCATTCTCGAAGACTGACCTTTTCTCCCATCCGTTCTACCTTGGGCGTCCGGCAGGCGCACAGCTTGTTTCCTGGTTTCACTGGAAAGGGAAAACTAGCAGCCTGCCATCCGCCACACGCGGTCTGTCAGGCGGCGTCCAGCCGTTCCAGTATGAACGCCGCTGTCCGCCTTCCAGCTCTGCCATCCGTATAGGTTATCTCATCCTCCACGAATTTTCTGCGCTCAGCGGCATCCAACCTCGGGTTGGCCAGATAGCGGTTGATGGCTTCGCGCAGCTCGCTCTCGTCGCGCGCGATGCGCCCTGCTTTGGCATCACAGAACCTCTTGTGGGTGGGCCAGTTGCCGATGTCCTTGGGTGCCAGCGAGTACTTGCCGGGGACATTCCATCCGCCCGGGAGATCTATCACGGCCGCGATCATCGGAGTATCGTGAACGGCTGTCTCGACCAGCATTGTTGAGTACACGGTGACGAGAACGTCGGAGTAGGCCATCATAGATGCCTTCTCGTCCATGTCTTCACCGCCGTAGTAGCCCAGCGAACCGCCAAGCGGCACGGGCTGCACCACATGGACATTGGGATATGTCGCTTCGAGGGCCTGGATCCGCCGCCTTTCATCGGCGAAGATCTGGGGCTTGTTCTGGAAATGAGTCGGATGCAGCCGCACGAGCAGTTGTGAGGGGTGCTCCAGCGCGTCCGACGCAATGAGCCGCGCCAAGGCCTCGATGTTGGGGTAGCTGGGGGCGAAGTGGACGAAGCTGCTTGCATACGAGATCAGTTTTCTCCCGGGATCGAGTTGATGAAGGTGGAAGTACTCCTCCCTCGGAATCCGCCAGAGCTCTCGGAGGTAGCCGTCATAGGAGGGGATGCCACCGATGTGCACCCGGTCGGGGCGCCAATCCGAGCCAAGCACCAGTTCCCGTTTCTGAGCCTCCGACCAGCACGTGGCCCAATCAACGGCCGCGCCCGGGATTGCATAGCTTGACGGATTGTCCCAGCCGACGATTGCGGTCATGGTAGGGATGCCGCGCTGAGCGGCTTCACGCAACAGATACCGATCCAATCTCCATCCAGGGGTGGAGGCAATGACGAGGTTTGGACGGTATCGGTCAAACAGATCAGTGTAGATGCCGGCGTGCGGCCTATATCGCAGCTGAGCACCCACCAACCATCTTCGCGCGATTGAAAACGCGCGCAATAGAAGCGTGATGAACGCCGCCGGCATCCAGACACCAATCCGGAATTTCCAGGAATTCTCTGTCCAGACTTCCCAGATATGGCTGTCCATAGCAGCTGTGTTGATTCGCCGAGAGCCCCCGACGCGCCGCAGGTATCCAAGGAGCCATTGAATGCGGGGGCGATGGGTACGGGCATACGCGCTTGCGCGGTCAAGTCGAAGTCCTTCGAAGCTGAGGCCTGGCCGAGCGAACCGTGCGGCGATGCGATCCTTGGTCTCATCGTCCGTGAGGATGATCACTTCGATCCCCGCCTCGAGCAGCGTCGCGACCACCTCGCTCTGCAGAAAATAGATGATCGCTGTCCCATGATCGGCGGAGATGAACACACGCTTGGGCACTAGCTCAATCCGGCTTTCACGCGTAGTACCAACGGAAGATCCGATTGTAGATCGCCAGAAGCGCCTTCCGGACCGGTCCGAAGTTCAGCACCAGCTTTTCAATCGAGCGTCGTTCCGACTGTCTGCCGCGGCCCAATTCTCCTCGCAGATAGCCAAGGGTGTTGCTGAGATTCATGGCCAACGGATCCGGCAGCATCAGGCGCAGCAGTCCGGCGTCATTGACGCGACGGTCCAACTGTCGCACCTCACCCATCGGCTTGCCCATTTCGAATGGCAGGAATCGCTGCAAGACCCGCTTCCAGCCCGTGAACTGCCAGTGGGAGCCGCCGACGAAGGCTGTCATACCCTTGTATACGATCCGCCAGTCCTGCGTCTCAGAGTAGACCTTCCGGTTCTCCTCCTCGCTTTGACCCAGCGACAAGTTGAATTCGAGAAATGTCTCCCAGGGGAGGAAGCCACCGGCTGCAAGCTCCGCCTCCTTGCGCCCCCATTCTAGTGTCGCTCCATAGAACTCCGGCGGAGTGCGGAAAGGTCGCGCAGTGACCATGCCCACATTCGGGAAGGTCTCGAGCAACTCCACGGATCGTTTCAGCCAATTCGGCGAGAACAGGACATCGCTGTCGCAGTAGGCGATGATCTCCCCCGGCGCTCCGCCGAACATCAGGTTCCAGGCACCTCCCTTGCCAGTATTGTGCTCGGAGAGCACGAGATACTGGATCCGCCCTGCCTCCTCTTCGGCCACGAGAAACTCGCGAACCTCACGGCACGAGCCATTGTCGAACACCATGGTGTCAAACGGCAATCCGGCGTCGGCGCGCATCGAATCCATACAGGCCCGCAGCACATCCAGGGCTTCTGCATAGAATCCGCTCAGGAAGGGGATGTAGCTCAGGACCGCCGCCGTGATGCGCTGCGGGTGGTCTACGGTATTGACGAACTTTGCTGGGTTCTGGCCTATTCGCATTCGCTGATGACCGTAATCAAGGGATCTCTGAACTATCCGCTCGTTCCGCTTTGGGCATCGTCCTTGCCGAGGAGCCTCGCCAGCCGCTTCTTCCAACGCTTGGGCCGCGCCAACTCCTCAACCGTCCGGGAGGGGAGAAAGAAGAACATCCCGCGCAACAATAACTCCAAGCTTCGCATGAGCCGTGCGTAGGAGATCGGCGGCCGGACCAATCTGCCGGACTTCAGGTGGTGGGTCGCGTCCAACACCGTATAGCGGATGGGTGCATCCCCACCGGCCAGCCGTATGTTCTCGTCGCTCTCGGGAATGCTGTAGTGCGGAACCCCACCGGGAAGGTGCCCGTAGTCATGGTTCTGATGCACGACCATCACGGAGGGCGTGCAGTCGACCACAAGCCACCCTTGTCGTCGTGCGCTGTAGATCATCCAGTTATCCCAACCAGCCCTCCCCACCGCGAAATCCGGAACCTCAGCGTAGCAGTCGCGGGGGAATAGGAAGAAGTCGCTTCCTGCCGGTCGGTGCAGCTCCCCGTATCCTCGGACCCTGTAACGCAGGCGATCCTCCCAGCCTTCTGGGAAGTGCAGCACATCATCAAGACCGATATCCCAGCGGCGGCCAAGCAGAACGAACCTCCCGGCGCGGGCCTTGACCGCGACGGCTGCCTCCAACAAGTCCTGCATCACGATGATGTCTGCATTGATGATGCACAACAACTCGCTCGCGGCATGCCGGCGCGCCAACCGAATCATCGAGGAAATCAGCGGTGTGCCTCGGTCGTTCCGGAGAACGCCCTTCAGGTGCCTGGCGCCCACCCGTGCGGCTGCCTCTGCGATGCCATCCTCCTCCCCCATGAGCAGGATCTCCACCCCGGCCAATCTAGACCACGATGCCAGAGCATTCCTCTGAATCCTCGCGATCTGCGGATCGCTGAATGACTTAGGTGCGGCAAACAACGTGAGCAGGCTCATCCGCCTTCTGCCCTGGGAGCCCGCTCGTCGGTGTCCCGAACGCTCTTATGTGTAACGTTGGCGTTGATTGATCTCAGCTCAGGACGTGAATCCAGCAGCTTCAATACGTCCAGCCAGGAGAAATCGGATTGGCCGCCGAAGTGACGGTAGACCTGCCGAACGAATTCTAGATCATCCGCGGTGTCAACCGTCCATCTCAAGGATCCGTGGTCGTCATCAGCGTCCAGAACGCCTATGCGAAAGCCTCGTGGCGAGGTTCCGGTCGATACGTGTGGGTTCCGTCGGATGAGGTCCACGCCGTCATACAGATACGGCATCACGTGTTCCCGCGCTTCTGGCTCCCGCGCCTCCCGCCACGCCCGCTCCAAGGCATCGAAGGTGCAAACTTCGGCGTCGAGACCAATTGGGTAGGTGCGGTGCCGCGGCGGCGGCAGACGATTTGCGACGAAGTCGAACTCCGTCCGCCCGAAGCCGCCGCCTGCGATCTGCACATCCTGCACGCCCAGAAGGACGTGGACAGCATCGTCGATCAGAGCGGGATCGATCAAGGGGCAGTCAGCAGTGATTCGGACCACTACATCCGCCCTGAGCTGCCGCGCCGCGGTGTAGTACCGGTCGAGGACATCGAAGTGGCTGCCGCGTATGCAGCGTATCCCGCGCCTGCGGCAATACTCGACGATGGCATTGTCAGAGGCATCCGTGGTTGTCGCGAGGACAGCGCCATCCAGTGCTGTCGCGCGACGGGTTCGCTCCATGACGCGGGCCAGCACCGCCCTGCCTTCGAGGTCCATCAGGACTTTTCCGGGAAGGCGCGACGATGCCATGCGGGCCTGGATGATCGCGACTGTTCTTTCCTTCATATCTGCTTCGTATCGTAAGCTTGATCTGTCCTCACGACGCTGCCGAGATCCTCCACCCTTCGCATGCAGCGAATTACGGCCATCCCTGCTCCAGGTAGACGGGAAGAAGCATCAGAATTCCAAGCAGCGCGCCGAGCCCAAAGTCGACCACGACAACGATGCCAATCTCTACATCCAATTGCGGGCCCCCACGCACCTACATGGACCGCAGCCTGATGCTCGGTCGCAAAGAAGGCCGCCAGAGCGCTCAAGATCACGGCCACGATCAAAGGCAGTGGCATACTCACCTCTCGGACCTACGACAGCTTCACGGCCTTATCGTAGGATCGAAGCAACACTTGGAAGTTCCTCTGCCAATCAGCACGCTCCTCCGCGACCTTGCGGGCGGATGCGCTTATCCGGCGAAGAGCAGACCTGTGAGTGGAAATCCAGAGGATCTTCTCGGCCAGGCCCGCGACATCGCCGTCGCGAAAGAGCCAACCGTCTACGTTGTCGCGCACCCATTCCTTGTTGGCCGGAATGTCGGAGACCAGCACCGGGGTCCCGCATGCCAGTGCTTCCATCAGAGATACCGATGACCCGTCCACATGTGACGCGGAAACAAACAAGTCGGCCATCTGATACCACCGCGGCAGTTCTGCCTGTGTCACCTGCCCGCCAAATTGCACCCGGTCCATCTGTCCGCCCTCAAGCAGGAACTGGCGGATGGAGTTCACCTGCGAGCCGGCGCCCAGAAGCATCAGCGAAAGACCGTCATGTTGGCGCGCCGCCTGGACAAACGCTCTTGCCAGCACGTCGACGCCGTAACGCGGCTCCCAGCTTCTATTGCAGAATACGATGAAGGGTTTTTCCGTCGCCTTTGGCGCTCTGGCAGCGCGTCGCTTCGGCGCGCCTTTCCGCGGAATCCGGCGGGCCCTCGACCTTGCTGCTGCGCCGGGGCTGAAGTGTTGCAGATCTACGCCCCAGGGAAAGACGGCAGTCCGCTCTGCCCGCATGCCAAGGGACACAGCCTTGGCTCGCGTCACGCGTGCGTCACTAACGAAGAATGAACTCCGCCGTAGTGTATACCGTGTTACCCAGCGCCACCAGGGATCCCTGTCGGCGTCCTGCATCAGATCGAACCCCCACGACATGCTCAGAACCGGTTTGAACCCCGACAGCGTCGCCAGGAATGCACACGTCTGGATCGGGCCTGCGTGTATCAGATCAGGCTGGACATCTCGGATGACGCGGCGGAGATCCTGAAGGAGCTTCGGCACGTCTCTCCAGCGGAAGGCGTTCTTTCCGCCGGCCCATGTGAGTTGTTCCACCTCAGCAGGCACAGGACGATCCTCGGTCTGCCGCTCCGACCTTGCGAGTCGCAGAAAATGCACATTGTGCGCGGTCTTTGCAAGCGCCGAGAGGAATCGGTGATCGTGCGGCCCGTAGTCCGTGGAGAAATATAGCACTCTCATGAGATCCGCCGTTCGCGTCCTCGCGCCCTAGGCGCCCAGGTCTGTCCAGCGCAATTCCTGGCCGCCGGCGATGGGCCCCAAGGCCCTGGTGCCAACGACCGCATCCAGCTCGTGGGGCCTGATTGCGCCCGGTGTTGCCGGGCGCAGGACGTCGATCATGTCGCGGCTGAGAACCTCCCCGGCCTGGATGTCACGAGCGGCACGCAGGCAGCGGCGCTGCACGATCTTCGTCTCCTGCTCATTGCCAGCAATGATCTTGTCGGGTGAGCCCAGGGCGCGCTCCAATTGACGGGTCTCCTCCACCATGTGAGACCAGGCAGCCGGGTCCAGCGCGAACCTGTGATCGGGACCCTCGCGCTGATTGTCATCCGTGAAGTGACGCTCGATCACGCGGGCACCCAGCGCAACCGCACCCAGGACGGTTGCATTGCCGTGCGTGTGATCGGACAAACCAAGAACAACGTTCGGAAACATCGCAGCGTAAGTCCTGAGCACATTGAGATGAATGTGGTCGTAGTTCTCCGGACTGGCCGTGTAGTTGGTATTGCACTGCAACAGCACCAGTTCCGGGTTGATCTGTAGCACTGCATGCACCGCACGCTGGACGTCTGCAATATCAGAGGCGCCTGTGGCCATAATCATGGGCTTGCCCTTGCTGGCCATGCGTTGCAGGGCCTCAATCCAGTCGATCTCGCCGGAGCCGATCTTGAAGGCTGGAACAAATGGCGTGACATGCTCGATTGCTTCAAAGTCATAGGGCGAGGTGAAGTAATGGATCCCCGCCTTGTCGCACTCCGCTTTCAGGATCGGAGTCCACTCGAATGAGATAGAGGCCCCCTGGTAGACCTCGAACACGGATTTCTTCCATCTGGCCTGGTGCGAAACCTGGGAGTCCATGTTCCTGAATCCGTAGTCGGAGACGATCTTGGGCGCACGGAAGTTCTGGAACTTGGCCGCATCTGCGCCGGTCTCTCTAGCCCGGTGGATGAGCATCTTCGCCCGCGCCAGGTCACCATCATGGTTGGCTGCAATGTCCGCAATGAAATAAGTAGGATGCTGGGGCCCAACAGGCCGGTTTCCGATTCGGATTTCCATGGTTCCTCTATTGGCCTCCGCGCCGCCGGGGCGATCCGCCCGCCAGGGGGACGAGTTTGGCGGCAGTCGACCTCTGCTGATAACTGCGTATTTGTTGTGGATAGCCCTGCATGTATTGTGTGTAGAACGTCTCCAATCCTGTGGAGAAGCCCGGGATTGACCCGCCCAAGGCTGTGGATAACTTGTGGACAGATAGATGCAGGTTGTGCGCGCGCGGCGCTGCGAGACCCGCCTTTTCCACCGAGTCCGCCGAAATCAGTCTCCCATCAAAGCCGAACTTGCGCGCTATCTCCACTCCAAATTCGTACTTGGTCATCGGCTCCCGTCCCACGGAATGGAAGAGTCCTTCCAGGCCGGCCTCCAGCATTTTCAGGAGGGTAGCTCCCAGGTCGTTCACCAGCATGGGGCAGAATGCGACGTCGGTGAAGCCCCGGACCGCAATCCCGGCCTTCAAGTTGTTCACGAAGAACTCGGCCAGGCTGCGCGTTCCACTCACTGACCAGCCATAGAAATTCACCCGCGCGACGATGGCGTGTGGATGCGCATCGAGCACCGCGCGCTCGCCTGCATGCTTCGTCAGGGCATACACACCGACCGGATGCGGCTCGTCAGCCTCGGTGTAGGGTGCGACACTCATCCCATCAAACACGGCATCCGTGGAGATATGCACCAGGCCCACGCCGCTCCGGGCGCACGCTGTGGCCACCTGCCCGGGCAGTTCCGCATTCACGCGCCAAGCCAGATCGGGATTCCGCTCACACCAATCCACCTCGGCCACGGCAGCACAATGGATGACGGCATCGGCCCCCGACTCCTTGAGGGCACTTTCGATCGCTCCGGTCTGCAGCAGATCCATCTTGATGAGCTCGAACGGCGGAGACACCAATGTGCCGCGGTCCACACCGGTGACCGTGTGGGAGCGCAGGGCCTGAAGCGAGAGGTTGAGGCCCAGCAATCCGCTTGCACCCGTAATTAGAAGTTTCATAAACAACCGCCGACCACGGCAACGGCCCTACGCTTCCAGCCTGCCCGCAGCGTACAAGCGATCGAATGGCTCCACCAACTTCTTGATCCCAGCGAGGTCAAGCCACATCGTATTCGTGTCACTCGAATAGCGAAACCCATCCGCCAGGAGTGTGCCCTCATAGTTCAGGGTTCGTTCCCACAGGGTCTCCGGCGGCTTGACGACGTACATGCGCTGGCTTTCAACGGTGTTCCTGGCTTCATCTTCCGAGATCAGCACCTCATGCAGTTTCTCGCCGGGTCGAATACCGACGACATCCAGGGCGGCGCCGGGTGCGATCGCTCGCGCCAGGTCCACAACCTTCATGCTGGGGATCTTGGGGACAAACACCTCGCCGCCGTGCATGTTCTCGATACACCCGATCACAAATCGAACCCCCTCTTCAAGCGACAGCCAGAATCGGGTCATGCGCTCATCCGTGATGGTAAGCCTGCCGTTCCCGCGCTGCTTGAGGAATGCCGGCACGACCGATCCGCGGCTCCCCACGACGTTGCCGTAACGAACGCACGAGTAGCGGGTCGATGTCCCAGCGGCATAGGCATTGCTCTGCACGGTCAGCTTCTCGGCCGCGAGCTTGGTCGCCCCGTAAAGGTTCACGGGGTTGACGGCCTTGTCCGTACTGAGGGCCAAGACTTTCCGCACTCCCGCGTCGAGCGCTGCCTCGACGACATTGCTCGTGCCGAAGATATTGGTCTTGACGGCCTCCATCGGATTGTATTCACAGGCCGGCACTTGCTTGAGCGCCGCGGCGTGCACCACCACATCCACGCCATGCATCGCCCGCAAGAGCCGCTCACGGTCACGCACATCACCAATGAAGAAGCGCACGTTCGGTTGATCGAAGCCAAGCCCGCGCATTTCGTGCTGTTTCATCTCATCCCGGCTGAAGATGATGAGCTTCTTCGGATGGAAATCCTGCAACATGATCTCGACGAACTTCCTGCCAAAGGAGCCGGTGCCGCCGGTCACCATTACAACCTGATCATTCCAATTCATTTCTGCCTCTCACTCGATGATCTCCCTGAACGCCGATGTGGTGCGGCCGTGCATCATGAGCTCATGTCCGCTGCGGCGTCCTCGGGCTTGCGGATCACGATCAGCGGATACTGGCCGTGCTCACCGAAGAAATGCGGGAGCTTCTCTTCCAGCCAGAAGACCAGGCGCAGCAGTGCCTCCCCTCCAAACCCCGGTCGGATGAACCACTGCATGAAACGAGGGCTGAGGCTCCTCCAGGCAAGGACCTCATACTTCATGACACCCCGCAGCTCGGCCCGCAGCCTGCCAGGTGTCATCTTCTGTACAAAGGTGCCTTCCTGCACGATCTCTTCAATCCAGTCCTTCTTTTTCTTTGGTGATCGCCCTGTAAGCAGTCGGCCCAGCCTGATAAGAGGCTCAGTCATCCGCATCAGCAGGGGCCGATACCATCCGTTTACGGCAACGGCGGTTCGCCCCGGCTTGAGAACGCGCTGGAGCTCCGCGTATGCCCGTTTGTGCTCCTTGAAAGGCAGGTGATGGATCGCATGGATTGATACCACACCGTCAAAGGCGTCCGGCATGAAAGGCATGTTGGCTATGTCGGCAACCACGTATAGCCCGCGTTCCTGGAGCCTGTCGCGTGCTGCCCGCAGGGCCGTGATGGAGATGTCGGCGCAAACCCGAAATCGATAGCCATCCGAGTAGCTGAGATACTCTGGCCATTGCACAGGCCCCGATCCCGCATCCAGCAGGCAGGATCCCGCCGGGGCGATGTGGCGATTCACGCGCAGATGACACTTGTGAATGTACTCGCGCGAAACGGGCCGGAGATCCTCGTAGCGGGCGTTCTGAAACAGGCCTTCGGCATCCTGCATCCAGCCCACTTCGTCGTAGAAGTCCCTTACACGCTGCTTCGCGTTTTCCATCGAGGTCCAATCAGCTTCTGGTCGGCTATCCATCTGCAGGCACGCTCACAGCATCGTCCGAGTTGGCGCCGTGCTTGCACCAGCGCCGCCAGTGGTCTGCACTCGCAGGATCAAGCTACCACGTGATCCTTTCGCCGGCCAGGTAGCGAAATGTCCTTCCAAATGCAGCCTGCCCCTCATCCGAGAGCACCCGCGCGAGCGGCCACTCTTCCATGTCCTTCCAGAAGTGCATCAGCCGCCACGGGAAATCAAACGGATACTCAAAGAAGAAGCGGTAGCCGTAGTTCCAGGCAAACTCGATTTGTTGAGGTGTGAGGCGGTGCGCTGCCGGATCTCTGAGCACTTCATCCAGCATGCCGAAATACTCGGCCCAACTGGTCGGCGCCATGGCAAATCCCCGGTCGCGGTAGTGTGTCTTGCCTGCAGCAATCACAGGCACTCCGCGCATCGCCATTTCCATGCCCACTGTGGTCGTGTAGGCCAATCCAAGGCTTGCCAGTTCCATGACATCGTATGTATTGATCTCTTCAGCCGGGCCGATGACATGGAGATTCTCCGGCATGCTGGGCGCCGCGCGCTCGATCACTCGAATCGTCGATGGACCCTTGATCAGGCGCTCGCCCGGGTGCACACGCACCACGAGCTGAACATCCGGACGCCCAACGAAGTACGCCACGGTCCTCTCGATCCACTCCGCCATGCTGGTAGCGAAGATGTTGCGCCCAAGCGTCAAGCTGTCGCCCAGGACATTTGTGGCGAGCAGGACGACAGGGCGACTGTCCAGGCCGAGTCTGCCGCGCAGCCTCTCACTCCCCTGGCTCGGGGCATCCTGCCACCGACGCGTGCCTTTTCCATAGGTCGTCGCGCTCTCCCGCGCCTTCTCAAAGGCATGGATCTTCTCGCGCTCCGTTTCCGTGAGCGGAATCGAGCCCCGCGCCCGCCAGACACCGTCGGTGTTCTGCTGCATAACGATGTCGTCGTGCGCCAGCCAGATCTGTTCTCGCTGATCATTGAATTCGTAGGTGACCGTGGGCGTTTCCAGGAACCGGGCCGCCTGATAGAAGACACCCAATTCAGTGATCAACGCATTTGGGATCAGGGCCGCGTCTGCTTTGCCTCGACGCAGATACTCCAGCGCTACACCGCACGCGTAACGATTCCGCTCCATGCGCAGCTTGTACAAGGCCGTGTCCTCGTCAACCTCTTCCACCTGGAGCGAGTACATTACGTCAAAGCGGGATGCCGTGTGCAGGCCATTCGTGAGCGCCTCCGGCAGTGTGTCGTCCGCATGCATATCGAGCAGCGAGACAACCTTCACTAATCCGCCCAGCGGAGCCAGTACGCGGCGGGTGTAGCGGTCCTGCCGCCGAAGATCGAATTGGTTGATCTCTTTCTCCCAGTTGCTGAAAGGAAGATACGCAATCGTGACATCGTGCCCCATGCCCCGAAGTGCCAGGCCGAGGATGGCCGCCTGCTCGATCCAGTAATGCAGTGTTGCGAACAACACCAGTTTGCTTCCGGGCAGGTCGCCCGCCGCAAACGGGCGGGTCTCTTCGACTGCTCTTGGGAGCCGAGCCGCCAGCTGTTCGAGGTTGTAGCGTGTCTTGGGTCTTCGCGGTCGGAGTGCGTCGTAGACCACTGCCGCAGCGGGGATCTGGCCCAGGAAGTCCTTCAAGCGTACATCCATCGCCCGCTACCCGACTTTCTCTATGGTCCATTCCAGCCTGGGGCGCACCGGGCCGTGCCGCATTTCCGGCCACTGCGTTCCGGGCGCGCCCGAGATATCGACGCCGAAGGAAAGGGCGTTCTCGTCCATGAAGTACCGGCGCACACCAAACGAGCTGGCGTTGACACCGAGCGAGTACCGGCCCTCGTTGAGGAAATCGGCTGGCAGCGTGCAGCGGCTGAAATAGCGGCCCGGTTTCCTCGCCCCGAATTGCTCGTACCGCTTTGCATCATCCACGTCGAATGCTGTGAAGACGTACTCGCCGCGCATCGTGCTCAGGTACATGCCCACGCGCAAACCGGTGAGCTGCGCCTCCAGTCCATACTCCAATTCGATCGTAACGGGTTCGGTGGATCGCACGGTATCGACAACACCTCCCTGCCGATCCTTGATTCTGATCGCTATCGGCCTGAACGGCGCCGCAGCCGCCGGGATTTCATCCGGCTCCCAAATGCGCTCCCCGGTCTCAGCCTGGCCCGAGGCCAGGTAGAAATCGACAGCTACCTGCGTCGGCGCGCGCTTGATCAGCTGTCCCTTCTTGAGCACAATCGTCTCCTGAGTGAGGCGCAGAATCGCCGACATATTGTGGCTCACAAAGAGTACGGTCCTCCCCTGCTGTGCTACGTCCCCCATCTTACCCAGGCACTTCCGTTGAAACTCGGCGTCTCCGACAGCCAGAACCTCATCGACCACCAGGATCTCCGGCTCGAGATGGGCCGCGACGGCGAAGGCGAGGCGAAGGTACATCCCCGACGAATAGCGTTTGACCGGCGTATCCACGAACTGCTCGACCTCGGAGAAAGCGACGATCTCATCAAACTTGCGTTCGATCTCAGCCCGCTTCATGCCGAGCACGGCACCATTCATGTAGATGTTCTCCCGGCCCGTCAGCTCGGGATGAAATCCAGTGCCGACCTCCAGGAGCGAGCCCACTCGCCCTCGAATGGTGACCATGCCCTTCGTGGGCTCCGTCACGCGCGAGAGCACCTTCAGCAGCGTGCTCTTCCCCGCCCCGTTCCGGCCCACGATTCCGAGTACCTTTCCTTCGTCGACGTCGAAGGAAACATCGTCCAGGGCCCAGATGTAGGATGCCGGCCGCAGCGCTCGGGTGCCACCTCGGGTCAGTGCCTTTGCCAGGCGTATGGGGGTTGTCACAACATCCGAAAGTACATCTCGCAGCAGGCCATATCGAAAGCGCGTTTCAGCTATTCCGATGCGATACCGCTTGCCGAGGTTCTGGACGCGAACTGCAACTGTCATCTTAGATCGTGTCCGCGAACGTGCGCTCCATTGAGCGGAAGTAGAAGAGGCCGCTGAGGAGCACGATCAGGGCAATCGCCGCCGAGACGCCCATGGTGAGACTTGGTCCCGTGTCTGTTCCGAGCAATGCCCATCGAAAGCCGTTTACGACACCGGCCATGGGATTTAGGGAATAGACAAGCTGCCATCTTTCCGAAATGACCTTGGCGGAATAGGCGACGGGCGTGAGAAACAGCCAAAATTGCGTCAGGAACGGAAGCACGTAGTTAACATCGCGATATTGGACATTGATCGCAGACAGCCACAGCGCCGTTCCGAGGGCAGTTGCCAGGGTCAGCAGCAGGAATAGTGGCAAGGTCCAAACGGCGGCCGTGGGAGTCACCCTGTAGTAGATCAGCATGCCCACCAGGATCACAAACGCAATCGCGAAGTCAACAACGCCGCCAAGGACTGAGGCAAGGGGCAGCACCAACCGTGGAAAGTAGATCTTGGTGACCATGTTCTGGTTGGCGGTGAGCGAACGGCTGGCGGTGTTCAACGCCGTCGTGAACATCCCCCAGGGCAGGAGCGCAGTGTACGAGAAGATTGGATAGGGCACTCCGTCGGTGGGCACCTTGGCGATCGTTCCAAACACAAAATTGAAGACCAGCATCGTCAGCAGAGGCTGGATCACGGCCCAGGCCGCGCCAAGGAAGGTTTGCTTGTACCTTACCTTGATGTCGCGCCAGATCATAAAGAAGACGAGCTCGCGGTAGGTCCACACGTCGCCGAGATTGAGCGCGGCCAGACCGGTCGAGGGCCGGATGTGAATGGTCTCAGGTTGCCTGGTGATGCCTGCGGATTTGGCCATGTGCTACCTGATCGAGGAACGGTGCTCTTGGAACCACGCGATCGTGCGTCGAACGCCCTCCTCGAACGGCATCTTCGCCTGCCAGCCAAAGAACTGTCTCGCCCGGGTCACGTCCAGTGCGCGCCGCGGCTGCCCGTTCGGTTTGTCAGTCTCCCAGACAAGACTACCTGAGTATTCTGTGAGGCGGGCGATCATCATCGCCAGATCTCGGATCGAGAGCTCGTGACCCGATCCAAGGTTGACCGGCTCAGCGCCGCTGTACTTCTCGGCGGCCGTGACGATACCATCGGCAGCATCCTCGACATAGAGAAATTCGCGCGTCGGCGAGCCATCGCCCCAGAGCGAGAGCGAGGCCGCGCCAGAGTCCTTCGCCTCCAGTGCCTTCCTGATCAGTGCCGGAATCACATGCGACGTTCTCAGATTGAAGTTGTCCCCAGGTCCGTACAAGTTGACCGGCAGCAGGAAGACGGCATTGAATCCATATTGCTGTCGATACGCCTGAGCCTGCACCAGCATCATCTTCTTCGCCATCCCGTATGGCGCGTTCGTCTCCTCAGGGTACCCGAGCCAGAGGTCCTCCTCCTTGAAGGGGACCGGAGTGAACTTGGGGTAGGCGCACACCGTGCCGATCGCAACGAACTTGCTGATGCCCAGCTTGGACGCCTGGTGCATCAGCTCTACACCCATCATCAGGTTGTCATAGAAGAATTCGGCAGGATGCTCAAGATTGGCTCCAATCCCGCCGACGTTGGCAGCCAGGTGAATCACAGTCGTGCCGGAAGCTTCTGTCCCGGAAAGAGCATCTGCGTACATCCTCCGAATATCCGCCGGATCAACCAGGTTGTAGTCTTCGATCCGCGGTATGAAGATCTCGTGCGCTCCGCGGGCGGTCAGCGCCGCGGTCACATGCTTTCCGAGGAAGCCCGCGCCGCCTGTGACGATTACCCTTCTTCCCTTCCAGTACTCCTGCATCATCTGCAGCTCCTATTGCACAATGAATTGCGCGTTCCTGTACCGCTCATCGAGTGGGTTCCGGATCAGCCCGGTCTTCAACGCGAACAGAAGGTCGCGGATTCCGTCATCAACATCGAATTCCGTCTCGAAACCCAATTCACGCCGGATCTTGGAAAACGACACGGTGATATCGCGCATGTCGCCCCCGAAGGTCAAGTCCTTGTATTCCACCGCGGTTTCCGGCATTCGCTTCAACACCAGGTCCACGATCTGGTCCTTGGTGTGGTTGCCGCTCTTTGCGCCAAGATTGTAGACCTGGCCGCGAACCTTGTCCAACGGCGCTTCCATCGCCAACATCATGCCGCGAACGACATCCCGCACATGCACGAACGAGCGGGAATACCCGCGTTGATAGATGAGGAGTTGGCGCTTGGTGTAGGCATCCAGGACGAATTGATTAACGATCAAGTCGAACCGGGTTCGTGGAGAGATCCCGTACAGGGTCGCCAGCCGCAACACCACCGGGGCGGTATCGCCGGCGCTATTGTTCAGCAGATACTCCTCCGCCGCGATCTTCGTCTCAGCATAGAGGGACTGCGGATTAAGCGCCGACTGTTCGGTCACCGGTTTGCCATCGGACGCCATTCCGTAGTTGCTGTAGGTCGACGAGAATAGCAGTCGCTTCACGCCCAGCTCGCATGCCTGTTCGAAAACCCGCTTCGTGGCCTCCACGTTAAACCGCCAGGCCACTTGCTTGCCCACGGCCTGGCACGCCGGAAAGCCCACGATCGCTGCCAGATGGGCGACCGCCTCGGGCCTTGGCCACTTGCTGCTTGAAGCGGACTCCCCCCGCAGACTGTCGATTATTGCACGGCGGTCGGTGACGTCTGCCTTCACGAAACGAAACCGTGGATGCGGCAGGAACGGCACCACGGATTCGCCCCCAAAGAGCAGGCTGTCGATCACGGTCACGTACAGACCGGACCTGAGAAGCTCCGCTGCGAGCAGCGAGCCAATGTAGCCCGCGCCACCCGTGACCAGAACGTGCGCCTGGTCGTTCACTCCTCCGCTCCCATCTCCAGCACGACCTTCCAACCTCTTAGGACGAGGGCGGGGCCCCTGCCCTCTTGGGCCACCCCGAAGCCCTGTTCCAGGCAGGTGAGCCTGCAAATGTCAGCGACGTCGCCCTCCCCGACTATGCGGACGCGCGTGTGTCCGGCCTCCCGAATCGCGTCCAGGTGCTCCTTGATGCGCCCACGCGTGCGGCGGTAGAGCTCGAAGGAGCGCTCGACATAATCTACGGTCAAACGGGCGCGGAGCGCAATTCCCTCTGGCGTGATGATGTACCGCAGCTTTTTTCTCTCCGCCCGCTGCACCTTCACGTATCCTTTGGCAACCAGGCGCTTCAGGTGCCAGTTAACCGTGCCCACGGCCACTCCCAACTGACCCGCCAGCGTGGCCTGGTTCACATCGGGATCGCTCTCTACGTGCTCAAGCAGCGTCAGTTCACGCGTAGCGTCTTTTTGGGTTTCCATGTGTCAAAATTCAGGTCTTGAATTATAACACAGACCTTTGCAAAGCCGGCCGGCAAGCGTAGAATGAGTGGTTATGGCGGAAATGTACTCAGCGGATCCCGCGGCCAGAACCTATCAGCAGACCAGAATTACACATTGGGATGGCGTGGCCCGCAAGCGCGACGCCTGGAGCGGGTGGGGCGGCGCCTACCACGCCCGTCTCGCCGAGGTCTACGGCTTTCTGACCAGCCCGGGACTTCGAATTCTGGAGCTCGGGTGTGGGCAAGGCGAGTTGTTGGCCACCTTGCGACCTGTTCGTGCGGTTGGGATCGATTTTTCGCCGGAGATGATCTCGCGAGGCCGCAAGAAGCGCCCCGGCATCGAGTTCATCCAAGCTGATACACATGATCTTTCAGCTATTGACGAGCAGTTCGACGTCATCATCTTCTCGGACCTTGTGAACGACCTGTGGGATGTCCAGGCCGCCTTCGAACAGGTCAGACGGCTCTGCCACCCCTGGACGCGCCTGATCATCAACTTCCACAGCGGACTCTGGCAGCTCCCGCTGACCATTGCGCAACGACTCAATCTGGCCGCGCCGAAGCTGCCACAGAACTGGCTGACGCCTGAAGACGTGAGCGGAATGCTGCGGCTCGCGGGATTCGAGTCGATACGTTGCTGGCATGAAGTCCTGCTGCCAGTTCCTTTCGGCGCGATCTTCAACAAAATTCTCGTGCGGTTATGGCCCTTCACGGAACTTGCTCTAGCGAATTTCATCATTTCCCGCCCGCAGCCCGAGGTGGTCGACCGGCAGCCTTCGGTGTCAGTAGTCGTACCGGCGCGCAATGAGTCGGGCAACATTTCCTCCATCTTTGAGCGGCTGCCCCCGATCGGGAGCGAGATGCAGTTGATCTTTGTCGAGGGACACTCACGTGACGACACGTACGCGGCCATACAGCGGGAAATCGCAACGCACCCGGCTACCCAGGCTCGGCTGTTCCGTCAGACTGGGATTGGCAAGGCGGATGCCGTGCGGCTTGGCTTTGCCCAAGCCGACGGCGACATCCTCATGATCCTTGATGCCGATCTCACGGTCCGCCCGGAGGATCTGCCGCGATTCTACGAAGCGTTGCGCACCAGGCAGGGAGAGTTCATCAACGGCGTGCGCCTGGTCTATCCCATGGAGAAGGAAGCGATGCGGGGGCTGAATTTCCTGGGAAACAAGCTCTTCAGTTTGGCATTCTCTTGGATCCTTGGTCAGCCCCTGAAGGACACGCTGTGCGGCACAAAGGCCTTGTGGCGCAATGACTACGAACTTATTGCTGCCAACCGTGCATACTTCGGGGAGTTCGACCCATTCGGGGACTACGATCTGATCTTCGGCGCCGCCAAACTCAGCAGGAAGATCTTAGATCTACCCATCAGGTATCGTGAGCGAACCTACGGCACCACGAATATCTCGAGGTGGAGGCACGGCACCTTGCTGTTACGCATGGTGGCGATCGCCGCGGCTAGGCTTAAGTTCATCTAGCTCGCCCCCTCAATCCTGCGTCTTGCTCTTCGTCGCCGCAGGGCTGCCGGCTGCCCCCGAGGCCATCAACCTTGGTGGACATTCCGGAGGTAGCGGTGCCGACGGCTCGCTCCGAATAGAGATCGTCGGGGCAGCCTCTGCTCACTCACAAGACCGAATATCCAGAAGTCGTCGAAAGTCCTTGCTGTAGTCGGTCTCGCTGTGGATCCCATCCACCTGCAAGACCTCTTTAACGCATGAACCTGCAAGCGCGGCTTGCCGGTCGGTGTTCAGTCCCTCCCAGTAGTCGCTGTCAAAGTACATGTACGCGAAGCCCGCCCTTCGGAGTCTGTACGGATCCGCAGTGTCACGGAGCTTCTCCCACTCTTCGGAGCGTGTGTACCACGTGGGAGAGGACCGGGTGGGGCGCCCGAAGACCGTGGGGGCGCGGAACACAAGTGGATCGAATACGAGCTCCCCGGGGCCCAGCTTGTTCCATTGCTCTTCAGCCATCTTTGCATCCAGCTGTGAGATGAACGTCGCGTAGACAGGTTTCTGGATGGCAGCAAGCTGTGCCCCAAACAGGATCATGCCGCCAAGGCAGCTGATCAGGCCGGCAACCAGGGCGCCGATGCGCACGGCCTCGCGGCGGCCCGCAGACCAGATCCAAAGAAGGGGAACGAAGTATAGGGCAGAGACGAGGAACCAGCCGCTCATGAGCCGCGGTGCCGCCGTAAAGAGCGGACCCTTGAAGGAGGAAAATACCGCCGCCAGCACTCCCGCTGAACTGGCGATCAGGCTTACCTCGAACCAATTTCCAAGCCGGAGGGAACGCCATCCCCACGCAACCACCAACGGCGAGACCAGGACGATCGGTCCGATTTCAAGTAGCGCGCCGATCAGGTGCGCTGGATTGGCAAGTGAAAGGGAACCCAGGTGCGCCGAGACGAGCGCAGGCGGCCAGACGAGAGCCGGTGTGGGATCGAAGTAGCTCGACACCGTGGCATCGTGGCGCAGTCTTGCCTGCACGATCTCGGTCAGCATACCTCCCTGTATGATCCCGACAGTCAGTGCCGCCGCCGAAATCGCCAGCCAAGTAAGCAAGTCCTTCCCCTCTGCAGGCCTACGGCCCGAGAGGATCCACGCGAGCCCTGCGATCAGCAATCCCACTCCAATCAGGAGGAACGCAATCTCGTTCGCGACCGCCAGAGCAGCCAGCAGTGCAGCGGTCACAACGGCGGCACTCCCACGCTTCCACCTTTGCGAGGTAAGCAGCAGGAGTAGGACGATGAGGATGCCGGAACCGGCGATACCGGTATAGGCCATGATATACGGTTGGTTCACCCCGCTGTAGAAAGCGAACGGAAATGGGATCGGTCCGGCGCCATCGATCTTCCAGCTGGATACCAGGGCCTCAGCGAGGCTCTCTGCCGAGGTCGCGGCCGAACCGATCAGGGTTATCTCCTGAGAAAGGCGGTTGAGCCAGGCCACCGGTAGCAGCAAAAGAAGCCACCGGGCGCCTCCCGCAAGTGCCAGAACGCAAACTCCGAGGAATGCCGCAAGCCTCCGGCGCGTGAGCCGAAAGGCCCACATGCCTGCGAGCACGAGCGGCAGAGCCAGCATCAGTCCGCGGGCCAGGTCCAGCGCGCTCCAAGGAAGCATGTTCCCCAGGCGCATCAGCTCGGCGGCGAACAGCAGTAGCAGATAGTGATAGCCAAACCTCACGGAAGGATCCAGCGCGAAGTGAGGCGGCACGTCGCCCGCGGCCATCAATGAGACTGTCGGCAGGTTCTGGTAGTCGTCGAAGACACCCAATCCGCGTCCGATGGCATTGAAAAGCAGCGTGAGCGCGCCGAGGAGCATCCATTGCATCGGCCTGGCTTCAAGCCGCAATCCGCCGGCCGACCGCACGCGGGCCGCGATCCCGGCGAGCAGGACAACCACTGACGAAAGCCAGAATGAAACAGGGATGGCGACCAGCTGTGAAAGAAGATTGGCCAGCCATACCTGCAGCACCAATCCAAGTGCGAAGCCAACCATCCCAGTCTCGTCGCGCCGAAGGCGGAACACGCCTTCGGCAAGCAACCAGCCGCCGGCGGCCCAAAGGACCGTCCACGTCACCAGTACGAGGATTCCCACCATCCGCTCCATGATCCCCTCAGTTGCGCGGACTCCGCGCCGTGATGCGGATCAGCGTGACCGCATCCTCTGCCGCGTCCCCGCTGATGAACTCAGGCCGGACATGGGGCCGGATTCGCTCAAAGGCCGCCTCATCGCGCTGAAGAATTGCGATCTCAACCGCGCGGAAATGAGACTCAAAGATGCGCCGGTAGTCCCACACGCGCAGGCGATTGTGATGGCTGGTCGGATTGAGCCATCGACGCCACGTCCTCTCCGAGTATCGAAGCATTTCGAAGGGATACGTGAAGTAATGATCGCGCAGGTCCACAAAATGAATGTGCAACCCGTCAGATGCGGACCACTTGCCCAGAGCACGGGTGATTCCCTCTGCATCGTCAAGGTGCTCGTAGACGGAGTTGCTGAGTACCAGGTCGTAGCGCAGCGAGCTTGCAGGCGGATCGATCGCGCGCACGTCAGCCTCGACTAGTTCCATGCGCTCCGGGCGCGGGCGCGGCACGCCGCTCTCCGTGCGCAGCCAGTCCCCGTAGTTCGCCAATAATCTGGCATTGTGACCGTGGTCCGGGCGGGCAAACCTATCGCAAAGTGCTACACGCGCGGCGCCGGCAGCCAGCAGGCCCACTCCGACGTCAAAGCGTCCACCGTAGCCGAATACCATTATCCGCTTGCCACTGAGGGAGTCGTGATGTAAGGCCAGCACTTCGGCATAGCGGTCGACCGCCGCGGCCGGATCCACAGTCTCCAAGCCCGGCTTGATGATCATGGAACGGAGGAGCAAGAAACGCGTCAGCCGCTCTGGTAGGACGTGGCGCATCACTCGTGGCACCAGGTATCCAAGGTTCATCAATTCACCTGCGGCAGCGCGCTGGAGCAATCTACCGGATCTGTTCGGGGTACCAGAAGTTCGACCTTCACCTCATCCAGCGTGTTCTTCTCCTCGTAGTAGCAAAGCACCGGCCTTGCCACCCACTTCACCCATGCATTGTTCTCCTCGCCAAAGCCATAGTCGCTGTCTTTGATGGGTGTGCGCAGCGGGCTGCTTACCAGAAGCGAGAAGCGGTTCGAGGCCAGGTCGCGGTAGAAGGGCTCGAAGTAGGCGGTGTTCCCGCTCAGGGCCTCGTCCATCATACGCTTCTTCTCATACTGAGAAATCAGCTCGATGTCCTCCACGTACCCGAATGTCAGCAGCTGGCGCTGATCCATGAAGAGCACTTGGCCTTTACGATCCGCCTCCTGAACGGCCCTGCGCAACTCTTCCAAGCTCGCGTCGACGACCCCAGCCTCAGGCAGTGAGCCCAGATCCCGCGGCCTTTCCGCATCGGCAAGAACACTGAGCCATTCTACATGGCGCGAAAAGTTCAGCGGACGCAGTGACAAAAGGGGCCCATACGCTGGAATCGCCAGCATCAGCATGATGAGCGCATGCATCCAGCCGGGGAGTCGGGCCACGTCTGCCATCCATCCTGCGGCGGCAGTCCTCCACAGTACGGCGGCCGTGAACAGCACTCCAATCAAGAACATGTCCAGGTTGTGTAGGTCGCCGCCTCCCCCGATCTTGGTGCTGATCACCAGACCAACTGTTAGAAACGCAATCAACGACAGTGTTGGCGTCAAGATCTGGACGGGGTGCGGCTTCCAGTATCGCGGACCGGCATAGACGAGGACGGCAATGAGCGGAGCCGCAGCTTTGGCCAGGCCAAACAGGATCCCATCCCCGTACGTGGCGTTTGGCAACAAGCGGTACCACAGGAGCGCCTGACTCGTCGAGACGGCCGCAGTCGATCCCACGCTCGTCTCACTCCATGAAAGCACTCCGGTGTAGGCCAGGGCGCTTCCAAGCAGGCCGGCACATCCCAGGATGATTGCTCTGCGCCAGGCGCCAAGCGCCAGCCGGCCGTCCGTCAGTTCGCCTCCGCCGATTTCTAGCAGCACCGCCCAGATCCCAGGTGCGAACATCCATGTGAAGCGGCTCGTCTCAGCGAAGTAGCCGGCGATCGCGATCAGTGGTGCAGCCCACCACACAGGCAGACGCCATGCAAGGGCAACCAGAGTTGCACAGATGAGCAACGGTGCGTGGATCGGGCCCTGACTGAGGAAGATGAAGCCCAGGAGGCCGGCCAGGATCCATGTGGGTGAACTCTTGCGCCGGTGCGGCCAGAATGCCAGCAGCCCGAGGAGCAGGTATGGCACAATCGACACTGCCGCCAACCAAAGTCGCGCGCCCAGGATCGAAACCCCGGGCAACAGGAAGGGAAGTCCACCGATAAGCTGCCGACCAAAATCGAGGTACGCGCTCGGCTGTTGTTCGGATTCAAAGGAGTACAGTCTCCTGCCAAACAGCAGGGAATAGTCCCATAGCCGATTGCCCTCCGACCATCCCAGTGAGAACGGATAGGCGGTCACTTCGGTCAGGGCAGCGGCTCCCACATAGGCGGAGCCGCACAAAAGGATCGCAGCTAGCAGCGCCGGTTGGGTCCACCACCGCCAAGGGTCGGGCGCGATCAGCATGCTGAGCGTGGCGACGCACACGGCCCACAGGAGAATCCGCAGGTACGGCCCGTCGATTACCACACCCCACGGCGAATATTGCAGAAGGCAGATCGGGGTAGCCACCACGAGCGCCCCCAGGAAACCGCGCAGAACGGGAGAGCCCCGTCGCGCTTGGACAGCTCCGGCTTGATCCGATCTCCGCCATAGCAGCACTGCCCAGGCGCTGAATATGCCGGCACACACAAGAATCAAGAGGACAAAGGCGACCCCCCACTTGAGGGAGAACTCACCGTACCATGTTCCCGTACCCCAGGCGATATTGTAGAACTCCAGCAGGGCGCCGTACAAGAGTACAGCAGTTGCAGCGAGAGTAATGAGCTTGGAGACAGGCAAACGCGAGAGGGTCTTCATGCAATTCGAATTCCCGTATCCGCCAAGAACGTGCCTAACGGCGGTGCCTCAGGTTCCGCATCAACGAGAGATACTTCTCGCACATGATATCGATGGTATACGACTCACGCATGCGCGCCCGAGCCCCAGTGCCCATTCTTTCGCGAAGCTCCGGATCAGCTATCAGGCCCTTCAACGACTCGGCCAGCGCGCGTGCATCCTCCGGAGGCACAAGCAGGCCTTGTGCGCTGTTTTGGATGACCTCCTCCACGCCCTCGACGCGCGTTGCTACGACAGGCAGGCCGCTATCCATTGCTTCCAGCAATGCCACGGGCAGCCCTTCCCATCGCGACGGAAGCACGAAAATGTTGGCGCTCCTCAGAAAGCGATCTATGTCCATCCGATTTCCCGGTAGTGTCACCGACGCCGCGACGCCAAGCCGGTCGATTTGGGCTTCGAGTTGCCGGCGCAACGGGCCCTCGCCGCAGATCACTGCCTTCGCCCGGGGGAAATCCGGGAGGATACTGTGCATCGCCTCGATGAGATACTCATGTCCCTTCTGGTACACAAGGCGGCCCACCGAGAGGATCAGCACATCCTCTTCGTCGATTCCAAGTTCAGCCCGCATTGCCGGACCGTTCCCCGCGCCGGCATCGCTCGACGGGATGCCGTTTGGGATCACGGTCATGCGTTCCCTTCGGATGCCGGCCGCCGCCGCCTGCTCAAGCACTTTGCGTGAGACGTTGACAAGTATGCTGGCCACGCCCGCGTTCACCAATCCGGCATGCAGCCTCTCAACCAGGCGGGGAAACCCCTCGATGATCCCGTGATGCGTCGCGATCCTTACGGGCACTCCGGCCAGCCAGGCCAGAGGCAGAGCCAGCAGGTTGCTGTCGTACGTGAACGATTCAACGATATCGAATTTCCCGCGCCAAAGGAGCCCCCAGAGACGGAAGAGCCCCATGACAAGCCCACCCACCTTCTTGAACAGGCTCCGACTGGCGCCCATCCGGCTTAGCGTCAAGAGCGGGAAGCCCAGTCCATGGCTCCATTCCTGCTCCAGGCCCTGCTTATCGTAGAGAAACGCGGCTGAAACGCGATGACCATGAGCATGAAACCAGCGAGCCTGATCCAGCAGAAGGCGCTGCGCGCCACCCAGCGCCATCTGCGTGCCCACGAGGAGAATCGACAATGCGCGTTCTGCGGACCTGTCGGCCGGCGTGGAAGGAGATGATCTCATCGCGATTCTGTTTGGCTGGTGCGTTTGGTTGGCTCTCCGCGAGCTCGGTGTTCGGCGCTCATCGGCCTCGGAAAAACCGCCTCTTGAAGCTGACCAATGCCGTGGAGGTCCGCGCAGCCGTGAACGTCAACATCACATAGGCGGCCGTCTCGATGTGCGTCGGCCGGTCCCGCCAAGCTCTAAGGAAATAGGAACGCGCTTCTTCAATCCGTTGCTGTCGGAATGCCGTTATCCCTGCGGCATAATAGACATTGAAGAGCGCCCTCCTTCTCAGCCCGCTGAGGCGCGCAGGTTCTCGGGCAACGGCGCCCGCAACCACGTGCTCAAGGCTCAGCAGCCTGCGTGCAAGGGGAGTGGCGGCCAGAAAGCTATCGTCATGCAGCCGAAGTGTGGCGAGCTTCTCTTGCACGGTCGCGACCGGATACCTGGCCGCGATGCGCAGCCAAAGGTCCCAATCCTCCACCGGCGCGGCCTCCGGCGTCTCATCGAAGTGGCCGATTTCGTCAAGGACGCGCCGCGCCACCATGGGTGTCGAGGCGACAATGAAGTTATTCAAGAACAGGTGCTCAAGTATATCGCCTTCCCGAACCGGTGCCCCCACCCGTGCCGTATGCCTGCCGCCTGCCACATCCAGCCACTCAGAGTCACATATCACCCACTCCGCCCCCTGGGAGCGAAGGCGCGAGAGCTGCTTCTCGATCTTCGTGGGGTGCCAATAGTCATCGGCGTCCACAAACGCCACGAGTTCTCCCCTGGATGCCAAGATCCCGCGGTTGCGGTGCGGCCGACCGCGATGCTCCTCAGCCAGATACTGAACCTTGGCCCCGTAAGACTTCACGATGGCGGGCGTGTCGTCGGTGGAGCCATCATCGACCACCAGCACTTCAAGCACCGGGCATGTCTGCACCAGAACGCTCTCCAGCGTCTGCCCGATCCAGGCCGCGGCATTGTAGGCGCCAATGACAACGGACACGGTCTCGCGCTCCGCGGCTTCGCTCACCTGCCGGCTTGCCTTCCGAGTACGTTGGCGTACATGCTCACGTGCGCTCTGGCAATGTCCCGCGGATTGCAGGCGATCCTGCCCTGGGTCGCAATCGAACGACGCATCCGCGCCAGACGTCTTCGGTCACCTGCCAGCGACTCAAGTGCCTCCGCCAGGGCAGGGCCATTGTCGGGGGGGACCAGGATCCCCGTTTTTCCATGAACGATCATTTCCTTTAGGCCGCCGACTGCTGATCCTACAACGGGCCGTCCAAACGCCTGCGCCAGCGCGAGGACGCCAGACTGGGTGGCCGAAGTATAGGGCAGGGCCACGATACCTGCGCCGTGCATTAGACCAGCAACTTCCTTGTCGGAAATGTAGCGGTTAACGAATTTGATATCCTCGTCCACCAATTCGGCTATCGACCGCGGCAAACGGCCGCTGCCCGCCACGATCAACGTCCATCCAACGAGTGCTTTCCGGATAGACAGATATGCCCGAACTAGTACCTCAAGTCCCTTGTAGGCTTCGATGCGGCCGAAGCACAAGATGACTCGATCGGTCTTGGCGGTGCGCGGCCGCCAGCGCCGGAAGAGCGTGTACATCGGATGCGGAATGACACTGATTGCATTCCTCGAGAACCCCTTGGATAGAAGTTGCGTCCGGCCATGCCTGGTTAGGGCGACAAGTTCATCCGCCAACCAGGCGGTCATCCAGTCCGCCGCCCTTATTGCCATCGGCGCGCCGGGATGAGCGTCCGGGTCGTGCACTGTGTACACAAGCGGTTTGCCCAGCACCTTGCATAGAAGAGCCACCCCGGGATTCCATTGATGTACGCCCACGATGTGGACCAGGTCGGCCTTCTGCGCCGCCAGGCGCCTCAGCAGGTGACACCACATGAACGGATTCAAGGACTGCGCAACGCCGTGAAGCGCGTTCCGGCCAGTGTTCACTCGAATTTTGCCAAGCTTGCGCGAGAAGTAGGTGGCCTTAGCGGACGAGGAGATGACAGCAACGGTCGGGCATACGGATGCAAGCGCATTCCCGAGTTCGGCCACGAAGTGGACCATGCCCCCGCGTCGTGCCAGCGATACAAGGACCACCTTCATAGATGTGCCCGTTTGGTTTGCGCCGCAACCCGGCTATACATCTCTATGACTTGGGGCGTCACGATTGAAGCATCCAGTCTGTCGAACAGTTGCCTGGCGTTCAGATCGGCTGCCTTGTCCACCAACGCGTCATCAAGCAGCGCACGTCGAATCGCAGAGGCTATCTCAGGTGGATTCCCTGGCTCGACAAGTAATCCGTTCACGCCATGAGTGATCCATTCCGCCGTCGACTCGGTGTCAGACTGAATGGGAAATGCCCCCATCGTCATCGCCTCGAGCATCGCATTGGG
The DNA here is from genome assembly GCA_043805815.1 of Chloroflexota bacterium. Taxonomy (GTDB): domain Bacteria; phylum Chloroflexota; class Anaerolineae; order Anaerolineales; family Villigracilaceae; genus Fen-1038. The sequence goes on along the minus strand of JAZDHO010000081.1, from coordinate 3,822 downwards.
CACGCCGTCCGTTGCGTTGACGCCCATCGCCAGGCGAGCCCTGCCGAATAGCCTCAAGATCTCTCGATGTGGGCTCCTGGGCAGGATGCGGATATCCAAGCCATACTGTGATCCGATCTGCGCGACCCTGGAATCTAGACCGGCTGAGGCGGCATACACTACGATTTCGTACCCTCGCAGCACGTCAACGCACATGGTCAGGGCCTCGAGGGCGTCCACCGCTCGACCGGCCCATCCCTGGTATCCCTTGACCATGATCAGGCGTCTCGCCGAAACCGGTCCCGACTGCATGAGTCGTCGCATCTCGCCTGTCGGATAGCCGCCGGAGCCCGGCAGGATCAGCGGTACGGTCCCGGCGAATCCGTAGCCACGCGCCAGCATTTCATCCCTGCGGCAATCCGGGATCAAGTAATCACACGCAGCCAGTAGCCGTTTGATCGTGCCAAGATGCTCGGGGAAATGTTGAAAATAGAAAATGTCGCTGCCCCAGGTCGTCACGATCCACGGAGCGCCCAGATTCCCGCCCAGAAGATCTGCGACCGAGAGCAGGTGATAGCTCTGGGTCTGGAGTTCGAAGGAATGGATCACGTCGGGTTTGAGTGTGCGGATAAGCATGGCGAGTCGGCCTGCCCGCCGTCGGAGGATACGACGAATGAAGAAACCCAGAAGAGAAAGTGGAAAAGGATCCCAGCCGTGCTTGAGGAAGAAAGGATGACCGTAAGATGTTTCCCTCGCGGAAAGCGGGATCCTGCGAGGCAGAAGCATGGAGTACTCGGTGATCCCCCGAAGCTCCGGGTGCGGGAGACTCCCCAGCATATCAAAAACATGCAGATCCCAATCCTGATCCTTCAGCTGGCTGATCCATCGGGCAGTATGGATACTCACGGCCTGCGCCACATACAAAATGCGCAGGCGTCCATCACTCAACGGAGTTCTGCGCGCGAGATCGCTCAAAGGGGAGCTCCACTTCTTCATGACAGGCTGAAGGCACATATCCATCCAGAGCGGCTACGTCAATCCGGAGTCCGTGGTCGAATTTGTCCGCAAGGCTCTCGGTCGACCATACGGGGTTCGCCCCCGCCCGATTCTCGTAGACAACCTGCACGCGGTTTACAGGTGCGCTGAAGGCCACGGAGGTGTACGAACACAACATGGACGGCTGGCTCCGGGAGAAATGTGGCGCGCGAAGCGCCATTTGACTCTCAAGGGTGTTCGGGTCTCTGAAGGATAACCCGGTCACGAGACGCAAAACGTCCGTGAACCGGTAGAGCGAGCTTGAGACCTCCAGCGGATACCCAAAATCGCCGTCCGCTTGAGTCCAGTCGTACTTCAGAATGCCCTCCCCCACTTTCCAAAACCTCGGCAGTTCCTGCTGCCGCTCAAGCACATAGCTGCGGATTATGTTGCGTCCGAGCCGCAGGGAGAATCCCAATGCATCAGGATTCGCTTGCAGCGCAGCCATCGCGAGTTCCAGCCTAAGCCGTCTCACAAAAAGTGTATCGTCCACCAGGAACAGCACGAAGTCCGCAGCTTCGTCAGGAGCCGGGGCTGGCTCCCGGACACTCCGCCGGAGTCTGTCGAGCAGGACCGGTCTCCGCGCCGGGCTGGGAGATCTGCCTGCAGACCGGAGAAGCTCAAGGACGCGTGGCCGAAATCGCCCCTCGGGCAGGAATCGTGCCGTTCCATCGTACCGGCGTGCCAGGGCCTCGTATTGTCGCAGGAAGCGATCCGAGGACGCGCCGTAGACAACTACCAAGTTCACCGAGGCTGCATCCTCAACATGCCGGGCGAAAGAGGTAATGCAGGCTTCAAGCTGCAAGGCGCGGTCCTTGCTGAAGACCAGTCCCAGGATGCTGCCTTGGATCATCGGTTGATGAAGAGACGTCGTTGCAGCCCGGAGGCGGATGTACCCGCGGGCTCGCTTATCGTCGCGCTTGCGCGTGCCATCATCGGAGTACCCATACCGCCGTTCCGGGGGACGCGACAAGACGGTGATTGAGCGTGGCACGGCGTGTCAATCGTGCCTCATTGTTGAGGAAGCCGTATCGACTTGCCTGTGGATCCTCATGATATCGTCCTCAATCTCGAATCGCTCAAAGCCGTGGGTCCGGGCCCAGGCCCGTACCCAGCCTGTGGAAGGATAGTCCCCCCTACCGAATTCTCTTGCATCGTCAATCAGCACTACGTCGTCAAACCGTGAAGCGTGATCGTCCAAAGCGTTCAATTCATCGATGATGGGAGAGTCCTTGTCCCCACGAATTGTGTTTCCTCCGGAGAAGTGCGCGTCCAACCAGAACACGCATGGCTCGAGCACGCGGGGCAACAACTCCCGAAGCACCTTACCGCTATCCCCGTGGAGTATCGTCACAGACGCCACGCCTGCAAATCGAGCCCAAGCCGCCAAATACAGGCCAATGTCCAATTCCACAGAGTAGATGCTGCGAAAACTGGCCCTGACCGCGCTGATCATCCTTCCCTCAAATGTGCCTGTTTCAACGAGAGTGCGGATTCCGAAGGCCCGCCCCGCCTCGCGAACCACGTGTTGTTTATAGGCAGGAGGGGGCGGCACCGGCCGTCCTAATCGCAGCCATCTTCGGTACTTGCCCCTCTCAGTCGCGTTGTACCGGGACTCAAGATAGGCATCCAGCCATCGCTGAAGCGTCGGATTCTTCATGCTCTTCAAGAAGCGCTTCAATTCTTGTCTCGGCACGGTCATGAGTACCAGCACTGCGAGCCGAATCTCTCCCCTGGCTTTCTTGTTCCCGGGGGCCGCGCCGGGAGGCGACGCCGGACTGTCAGAACTGTGCCCTCAACGCGATATGGCAGGTATTCTCGGCCGGGCTGCCGCCTCATCCCACGACCACGTGGCGGCGCGCCCCGCAGGCTGGCCGTCATTGACCCAGCGCGGCAGGGCACTTTCTCGGGGAACGCCTGCTGCCCCGTCGTGCAGCCCCCTTCGCGCGTCCGCAGGTCATCGGCCATCGCGCTTCGTCCCCAGCATCATGCCCTTGAACGCTTTCAGCCTGAAATAGAGGAGGTCTATCAACCGATAGATCCAGATGAAGTTGAGGAAACGGACCATACGAAAGTGCGCATAGTAGCTGAATGTATCGGCGGCCCGGTTCGCCGTGAGTCCCGCCGGATGGGTCAATGGAAAAGGCACTTCGTCGGCTTCCAGCAAGGCCGGTCGCTCGCCGCCTTTGGTGTGAGTTGCACCCGGGCCAAAGCCAATGTTCCGCACCATATTCACATTAGGTGCAATCGCCAGTCCATTAGACCTCTGGATGGATAGCTGCCACTGAGTATCCCACGTGTCCTGCAACTCCCAGGAGGGCCGCAAACTGAAGTCGTAGTGCTGCCATGCCCGCCGCCAGGAGGCCCATCCCCAGATACCCGGGTATCGAGAGAAGTAGTACGAGGCTGAACCTCGCCGCCGTCCGTACTGGTAGCTGTTCCCGGCCAAATGCATCACTCTTGCGTTTTCTCTGTAATGCTCGAGGAGCTCCTGGCAGAAGCGATAGAAAGATCGGCTAGGCACGCAGTCGTCCTCAAGTATGATGCCCTCGGTGACATTGTCAAAGAACCAGGTGACTGCACTGCTCACGGCCAAGGCACAGCCCAGATTCCTGTCCCGGAAAAGTGTCCGCACCTCACACTCCCAGTCGACAGAGGTGGCGATGCGGCGCGCCTCAGCGCACCGCATTGCCTCGCCCTCGATCCCTGGGCGTGGTCCATCCGCAGCAACATAAAGTGCTGAAGGACGCACAGCCCTAAGGCTGCTAATCACCGCCCCCGTGGTCTCCGGTCGGTTGAAAACAAGCA
>JAZDHO010000080.1:0-2288 GCA_043805815.1 Chloroflexota bacterium | reverse complement strand
CTGAAGCCGGGTGGCTTCCTTGTTGTGGAGGGCTACGCCAGGCATCCTCAGGCGCCTGCCGGCGCCGGCTTCGGCCCCAACGAACTGCTGAAGTTGTTCATGGACCAGAAGCTCCACGTCGTACGATACCAAGACGTGGAGTGGAGTTGCCCCCATTTCTGACACAACCAGTTAAGACTCAAAATCCATTTAAAGGAGAATTGGGTCATGGGGTTATCGCGTAGGTTGTTTACGAAGGAGTTCAAGCTGGCCGCCGTCAGGCGGCTGGAGCAGGGGGTTTCCATCGGCGAGGCGGCGCGAGCGTTGGAGGTCAACCCCAACGTGTTGCACCGCTGGCGGCGGGAGTTCCGGACCGGGCCGGGCAACGCGTTTCCGGGCAATGGAAAACAGCGCTGGGCCGAAGGCCGCATCGCCGAACTGGAGCGCAAAATCGGCCAGCAGGCCCTGGAGATCGATTTTTTGAAGGGGTGCTTGCAGCGCATCGAGCAACAGCGGATGCTGCAGGCGTTGACTGGAAATCCGCCGTCTACCGGAAGGTCGAGGAAGAAGTGAAGGCCGATCGGAGACTGACGATTGAGCGCATGGTGGAGTTGGGCCGGGTTTCTCGGTCCGGCTTCTACCGCTTCGGCGACAGCGCCGAGCCGGGTCTGGATCCCCACATGGATCTGCGCGACACCATCCAGCGGATCGCGCTGGCATGGCCCAGCTACGGTCGCCCGCGGATCACAGCCGAGCTACGCCGCCAGGACTGGACCGTGAACCCCAAACTGGTGTACCGGCTGATGCGCGAGGACAATCTGCTGTGTGTGCGGAAGCGGAAGTTCGTCGTGACTACCGATTCCAACCACAAGCGCAAGATCTATCCGAACCTGGCGCCGAACATCATCCTGACCGCGACCGACCAGATGTGGCGGGCCGATATCACCCACATCCGGCTGCACGACGAGTTCGTGTTCCTGGCGGTCATCCTGGACGCCTACTCGCGCCGTGTGATCGGCTGGGCTCTGGATCGCACACTGGAAGACGAGTTGACCTTGGCTGCGCTACGCATGGCGCTGGCGCGTCGGGCCGTTCAACCGGGGCTGGTCCACCATTCCGATCGAGGCTCCCAGTACGCCAGCAATGACTACACGGACCTGCTGAAGGCTCACCAGATCGACATCAGCATGTCGCGGAAGGGCAATCCCTGGGACAACGCGGCCTGCGAGTCGTTCATGAAAACCCTGAAGTACGAACAGGTCCATCGCAACGAATACAGGGACCTGGACGAGGCGCGCGCCTCGATCCACGACTTCCTGGAGAAGGTCTACAACCAGAAGCGCCTGCACTCGGCGCTCGGGTATGTGCCGCCGGCGGAGTTCGAAGCCAACCTCGCCGCGCAGAACAACAAGGATGCCGCTTCGCGGCAGCTTTCTTGATGAGTTTTCTGAGGCATCGGGAAATCTATCCATCCGATGGAGGCGCCAGCCGCCCGGCCGACGCCCCCGCTCATCGTCTGGATGAGTTTCCGGCTGGCTATTCCTTGGCGGGTTGGTCTCCACCAGGGCCCGCCTCCGCTTCACCAGCCGGGTCCCAGTATGCGGTACAGTCGTCTTGCCGGTCGAGGGATTTTCAGCGAACGGCGAACAGTGTCTTAACTGTTTGTGTCAGCCCAGGGGGCAAGCCCACTACCTGCGGCAGTGTTGCCGGCACACCCCATCAGGCAGACAGTGTGCTGGCTTTTGGGCTCGCTTACGCTGTCGCCTTTGGCTCGCCTGCGTCATGGGGTTCCCTCGAAGATATTCGGGATGACTTGACTTGGGCGGGAGTGTGGCCCATTCTGTCCGGACAACTGCCCATCAATCCACAGAATTTCGCAAGATGGGAGTTCGTGCGATTGGTGAATGGCGTTCCCCTCGAACTGTTCTACGTCAGCCCGGGTTTTCCCGGCTTCATGCTCAACACGTGGAAAGCCACCGAGGTAAGAGCCGAACTCGAAGCTCGCGCTAAGGGACCGATGGGGCAGAACCTGGACCACCTCTACAGCTTGAGCCCGGCAGATGAGGCCTATGTGGACGGTCTGCTGGCTGCGGCGGGATTGGGCGTCAGCGCCAGTTCTCTCCTGGCACAGATGGATGGCTGGCGCATCCCGGCTCGACCCTCTGCCCGAAACTATGTGGAACAGCATGGCGGCTTGACGGGCAACATCAAGCGGCCTGTCCTGAGCATCCACACAACCATCGATCCGTTGGTGCCGGTAAGCGAGGAGTACGTCTATCGGGAAACGGTCCATGCGGCAGGCCAGGGGG
>JAZDHO010000079.1:0-19980 GCA_043805815.1 Chloroflexota bacterium | reverse complement strand
CCTGAACGAGCTGCGGGGGCAGAAAGCCCGGATTGCGGCAGAAGCAAAGGCTTGTCCAATCTGGCAAGAGAATGACCTGCTCTTTCCCTCAACGACGGGTACGCCATTTGCGAAGACGGATCTGCAGCGGGATTTCTGGAGTCTGTTGAAGGCCGCTGGCGTCAAACGCATCCGATTTCATGATCTGCGGCACACGGCCGCAAGTCTGATGCTAAATCATGGTGTGCCTCCGCTCGTGGTATCGAAAGTCCTGGGGCACGCGAACGCGAGCATCACGCTGACGATCTATGCACACTCGGGATTGGACATGCAAGCGCAAGCCGCGGGCGTGATGGATGAAATCGTGACGCCAATTGCCGTGAGCATTCCGCAATTGCACCCAATTGCACCCGATGGCGCGGATCAGTGAAAAGGTCGGTTCTGGTACCCCCCATATGTGGCTCAAACAAAACAAAATACGGTCTTTCGACCGTATTTAGGTGACCGACCAGGGACTTGAACCCTGAACCCACTGATTAAGAGTCAGTTGCTCTGCCATTGAGCTAGTCGGCCGGACAAGGCGGCATCAAGCCGCCCTTGCCCGTCCCGATCCCAAGAGGGATAGGGACCAGCGCCCGATATTATACCTCGTGAGATTCCTATGTCAACGAACGCCCGTCGCATTCCCCTCCCCATTTTCGCCGACGGTCTCTGGAGGCGCAAATGGGGATCGCGAAGCATCCTGCAAGGAGGGGTAAGGGGTGGGGCCCGTCGCCACAATCCCCAATCACAAATTGTAGATCGCACATCTGCAATCCGAACTCACCTCCGAGCCCCTCATTTCTGCCACCTCTCAGGCCCTAAAGCATCCTCCCCCGCCCACCTGCCGACTGTATAATGGAAACGATGATCGAGCTCAGCATACCGGGCCGCCCCTCGCTGCGTCTGCAGCACCTCGTGACCGATGTGAACGGCACCCTAGCCCTCGACGGCATGCTCATGGACGGCCTCGTCAAACGCATCGCCTCGATTCGCGATCGGCTCACCGTCCACCTCCTCACAGCCGATACCCACGGTCGTCAATCCCTCATCGACCAGCAATTGGATCTCACGGCCGTCCGCCTCACACCGGGCGACGAGCAGGCCCAGAAGCGCCTCTACGTGGAGCAGTTGGGCGCCGAATCCGTCATCGCCATCGGTCAGGGCGCCAACGACGCCCTCATGCTCAAGGCTGCCGCCCTGGGCATCTGCGTCATGTCCCCTGAAGGCGCCGCCGCCGAGACCCTTATGGCCTGCGATATCGTCGTACCCGACGTCCTGGCCGCCTTCGATCTTCTGGACAAGCCCCTCCGCATCGCCGCCACCCTTCGCAGATGAACCTCCCCGATCCTTCCTCCGCCTCTCCGTTATCCAGCCTGCCGCGTCGCGACCACGAGTCGCGCCGCCGCCGCAGACGCGGTCAGCTCAACATCCCGCGCGACGCCGAAGGCCGCGCCGCCCTGCTGGCATCCCTTGCCCATCGCGCCTACCCCACCTACGAACTCTTCGTTTTCGCCGCCTTCTCCGGCTCCATCCTCGCCCTCGGATATCTCATGGACTCGCAGGCGCTGCTGCTGTTCGGCGTGCTCGTCGCGCCCCTGCTCCTGCCCTGGGTCGGGCTGCTCCTCGGCACCATCACCGGCTCGCTCCGCTTCGTCTTTGAAACCCTCATGGCGCTGCTCCTCAGCACCGCGCTCGTCTTCGGCATCGGACTCCTCGCCGGCATCGCTGCACGCGCGTTCCTCCCGCGCACCTTCGACCAGGCCTTCGCACACAGCCGCTTATGGTGGCCGGACCTGATAATCCTCGCTCTCGGTGCCGTCATCCTTACCGTCTCATTCGTCCGCTCAGAATCCAGGCCCTTCCTGCCCAGCGTCGTCCTCGCCTATGAGTTCTTCCTCCCTCTCGCATCCGGTGGCTTCGGCCTCGGCAGCGGCCTCGAGGGTCTTTGGCCGCACGGCTTGCTCGTCTTCATCGTGCACTTCGCCTGGGCCGGCCTGCTCGGGCTGCTTGCCTTGCTCAGCCTGCGCCTCGCGCCTGCAAGCGCCTCCGCACTCGTCTTCACCTCGGCGGTCGGATTGCTTTTACTCGCGGTCCTGGTCGTCCTCATGAGCGGCGGCAACTGGGCTGCACCTTTCACCGCACAGCCTAACGCCCCAGCCCCGACCTCCAGCGCGGTCGTCAACACCTCCGGCGACGCCTCGCCCGATTCATCCCCGGTGCCCGTGCTTGCGTCCGCCACGCCGCTTCTCGCCGTCACGTCCACCTCGGCGCCGCCCACGCTCGAGCCAACTCTCCCTCCGACGCTCATCCCCACCATCACTCTGACCATTGAGCCGACGCCCATCTACGCCCAGGTCAACGCCCCTCGGGGCGGCGCGGTACTGCGGGCGGGCCCCGGCGGCGATAGCCTCACGACTCTCGACAACTTCACCTACGTCGAGATCCTGCCCGAGACCGAGCTATATAGCGGCTATACTTGGGTTCACGTGATCGCCCTTACAAATGGGGACCGGCGGGAAGGCTGGATGGTGCAGCAATATCTTGAGACGCCTGCGGCAGGACCTGCCTCGGCGCCCGGCTCGTCTCCAACCGTAACTCCCCCGCCCTAACCGTAGCGCCGGCTCGCCGCGGGACGCGGACGTTCGCGCGGTTCTGCGAAGACCTGCCTCCCGGCCCCAACGCAGCTCTGGAGAATGCATGCCCATTCATTTCGGCACCGACGGCTGGCGTGCCGTCATCTCAGACAGCTTCACCTTTGATAATCTCCGCATCCTCGCGCAGGCCATCGCCGATGCGGTTGCCTCGGAACACTGGGACAAGTCAGGCAACGGCGGCCCGGAGCCTGATCCGCGCAAGATCGTCGTCGGCTTCGATACGCGCTTCCTTTCAGACCGATTTGCTGGAGAGGTGGCCCGCGTCCTCGCCGCCAACGGATTCACCGTGCTGCTGGCGCAGTCCGACGCCCCCACGCCCGCCATTTCGTTCGCCGTCAGGCATCAGCGCGCCATTGCCGGCGTCATGATCACCGCCTCCCACAACGCGCCGCGCTACAACGGCGTCAAGCTCAAGGCCGCCTTCGGCGGCTCCGCCCTGCCGGAACAGTGTCACCGCGTCGAGGTCTACATCAACGACAACGAGCAGCGCGCCCGCGGCCCGAACCTCATGGACTACCAGCGGGCACGCGACGCCAATCTCATCCAGAAGTTCAATCCTCTCCCGCCGTACTTCGATCACCTGCGCACCCTTATCAACACCGACCTGATCGCTGAAAACCCTCAGCGCTTCATCGTTGACTCCATGTACGGCGCAGGCCGTGGAGTCATCAAGTCGTTCCTGCAGGGGACGGGCTGCGACATATCCGAGGTGCGCGCCGAGATGAATCCGGGATTTGGCGGCATTCACCCCGAGCCGCTCGCCAGGAATCTCGGTGCGCTTGCCTCTGCCATCAGCTCCGGCATGGGCGATTTCGGCCTCGCCACCGATGGCGACGCCGACCGCATCGCCGCCATGGATGAGCGCGGCGCCTTCGTCGATCCGCACCGGATCATGGCGCTGGCATTGAAGTACCTGGTTGAGCACCGCGGCCTGACCGGCGCGGTCGTCCGCACGGTCTCCACAACCCGCATGATCGATCGCCTCGCGGCCAAGTATGGCCTGAAGGTATACGAGACCCCGGTCGGGTTCAATCACATCGCCGACCACATGCTGCACCAAGATGTCTTGATCGGCGGCGAGGAATCCGGCGGCATCTCATTCAAGGGACACATCCCTGAGGGCGACGGCCCGATCATGGGTCTGCTTCTGACCGAGATCATCGCGGCCACCCGCAAGCCCCTGGGCGAACTCGTCAAGGAACTGCTCGCCGAGGTCGGGCCTGCAGTTTATGAGCGTGTCGATCTGCGCTTGAGCCGCCCTGTCGCCAAGTCTGAGATGACCGAAATGCTTGCACGGACCGCCCCCCGCGAGATCGCCGGTACCAGGATCCGCGAGATCAACCAGATCGACGGCGCGAAGTATGTGATGCAGGACGACTCCTGGCTGCTCATCCGACCCTCCGGCACGGAGCCGGTTCTGCGCGTCTATGTCGAAGCGCGCTCGCAGGATATGATCAACGGCCTGCTTGCCTTCGGCCAGAGGATCGCCGAAAGCGTCGTCTGAGATCGTTGAGCTTCCACGTATCCGGCCTGGGCGAACGCGCAGAGAAATGCTTCGCGCCCCGGCACAAGGTGCAAGGGCGCAAACATTCCATTCGATGAGAGACGAGTCCAGCGGTGTGGCGTCGGCTTGCGCTGCAGCGTTATTTCGCCGGCGCAGCCCGCAGGCGACGTGCCAGGAAGATCACGGCGATGAGGGCCATCCCCGCGATGACCAACCCCGGCGCGCCATATTCGTCGGAAATCCCGGTGGCGGGCAGGGCCGTTAATGTAGGCAGTTGCGTGAGCTGCGCCAGGGCAGCCTGAGTCAACGCCGCAGCGACGGTGGCAGTCGCTGGATCAGGGATGCTGGTGTTGGCGGCCGTGGCTTGCGCGATGACAGGTGTCTGCGTCGGAGGCGGCGTAACGGTGGCCGTCGGGAAGCTCACCGCGGCTGCAGTCGCCGTCAAAGCCTGCGCGACCTGTTGATTCTGGACAGCCTGAGCCGTGGCGGCCTGCTGCTGGCCGGCGCGTTGGGACGGAAGGATCAACATGGCGTACCCCGCCAGACAAGCGATCGAAAGCAGCACTATGCCGCCCAGGATCCCGGCAGCCACCAGGAACGTGCGGTTGCTGGATTCTTCCGGAGGGGGAGCGTCAAAATTCGAGAGATCGTCTGCATTCATGCTGTTTTCTCCTCACGGCCTGGGCCGGCCGGCTGTGGCGCCATCAGGGCACGATTCTGCCGTTCGGTAGATTGATACCAACTCCGTGATTATCCCACAACCTCCAAATTGACCAGTGGCACTAGCAATTGCTGCCCATTCTCCAGCCTCACTTCGGCACCGGGCGCCCTCAGACCGCTGGGAAAGATTGAAGGGCCGCTCGGAAGCATCAAGATGGTTCCGATCAGGCCCGCGGCCGGCTGCCTCCGAACCCAGACCGTCTGCCCCGGAGCAAACGCCTCAACGTCATGCGGCTCGGCGGGACGCTTCTCCGAGGGAAGCGGAATGATCACTTCAGGGCGCCTCCCGCTGTAGCGGTCAAACGCCTCCGCGCTGATCGTGACTTCACGCTTGTCGTTTGTGCTGATCAATCGATGGGCAGCCGAGTTCATAGGCATGCTCCCGAAACCGTCAGTCACGACGATCGCATAGCGCATCTCGACTGCCAGCGGGAGCAGCGATGGAAAGATGCTTCCGATGAGCAGGCCGCGCACGGACACCTCGGCCGCTGTCCGCAGCGTTTCGGCATCCCGCACCTGGCCTCCGACCAAGATCGATCCGCGCATGCTCACATCGAGGCGTCCGGGAGTGAGGAGTGCATCGGGCTTGTCCGCCAGGTTTATCATGGCGCCGCTGTCAATGCGTCCGTTGCCCCAGACGCCTTGTACCAGGGCTCCAGTCGTCTCGATCACCACGCCCCGGTCTGGGATGATCTCTTTGACGATCCCAGAGAACCCGGCTCGCAGTTCCAGGCGAGATTCACCCGCCTCGATCAGGATCTCACCTGCGCCCGACGCAACCACCCGACCCGTGCGCGGCACTCTGATCGTTTTCGGCAGCAGGCCGCCGCCTCTGGCCACGACGAGCCCGGCAGTCACGGGGTCCCCCGTTTTGAAACGGATGAGCCGATCGGCTGCAACCGCAGAAATCCCGAGCATGCGGGCCACGTCCAGGAAGATGTGCTCCCGGGCCCAGGTTGCATCAGCTACTATGTCTCCCGGGCTGACCTTCTGACCGGCCCGCACGCGCACGCTGCCCTTGATCGGCAGGCGTCGCTCGCGGACGACCGTAGTCAGCGCAAGGATGTGGTGGACCGGCGCAAGTGTCAACTCAGCCTCCGACGGTCCACAGCCATTTCTTGAGCAGTTCGCGGCGGCGGCCGGAGTCCTGCGGCAGATTCAGCGGGCGGCCGCGCCCGTCGAACACGACACCCAAGGTGCCGCCGCTTACGATCACCGTTCCCGCCCTTCCCGTGCCGAATCCTACATTGATACCGTGGCGAGGCTGGATCGAGAGCCGCGCGTTTTCCCCAGTCGGCAATGGAAGCAGTTCCAGATTGCCATGCTTAATGTCGGCACGGGCCTCGACGCCATTCTCATAGACCAGGTGCGCGCGCGCAATCGGGGTGCCTTCGCTGGCAGCGCCGATCACAGACACGATCGTGCCCAGGCTCTGAAAGGCGCCGGTGTCCAGCACCTGCACCGGCAGCATGCTGTTCCGTTCCGCGATGGCGCCTAGGAGCGGAAGCAGATCGCTCCGATCCAGGATGATGGTTGCAATGCCCACGGGCTGGATCGCGTCCAGCAGCAGCAAGAGGGCCTCCGCGGGCGTGGCCGCGTCTGCCAGCGCGCCTCCGTTGGCAAGGATTGGCTCAAAGAATGGAAGAAGGCCGGGGCGCACTATTTGCGCGGTGCGCGGAAAATCGCGGCTCGCAGCCTGCACGGCCAAATAGAGCGCCTGCCGCGCCACGGCCTGCGCCAGCAATTGATCTTCCTTGGTGGCCGCGATGCTCGACGGGTAAAGTGACTTCTGATACAGAAAGTCGCGCAACGCGCCCGTCGAGATATCCAGGGGTGACCACCGCAAGATGTCTTCAAGGGTCGTGTACTGGAGCAGCGAGGGCAGGTTCTCACCCAGCCCAAACTGCGGATAGACTCGCAGGGTAGTCCGGGTACTGAAGCCGGCGGTGACGACGGCTGCCGAGGTGCCGAGATCGATGCCCAGCACCGCGCCGTGTGAGCCGCCGTAGACCTTGCTCAGGAAGCGCATCATGCGGCCCGCGGCATAGGCCGTTGGCAGCACCGTTCCCCCCGACCATGCCTCAAGTTGCTCGATCCCGCGCAACTGGCGCCGTCGAAGGCCAAGGTACAGGGAGGCCAGCTCACGAGCCGCCGGTCCCAGGTCCTCTGTATCGAGAGAGGGCCGGACGTTGGGGCTGAAGTGCATGGCCGCCGTCACGTTGCCCAGGAGTTCTCTGACTTCGCTTTGCAGGACCTGATTCCCCGCGAAGAGAACCGCCGGACGCTTCTCAGGCGCCAGAAGGAACGCAGCGAGACCCACAGGCTCCAGCATCTTCTGGACCGACCTGGATGCCCCACCATCGGTTCCCCCAGCAATGACCACCGCATCAGGCTGTAGCCGCATCAGGCTGTCGATCTGCCGATCTGCCTGTCGCGGATCATTGATGCCCGCAGAATCCACGACGCGCATGTAACAGGTCTCTGCCAGGCGGCGCGCGCTTTCGACTGAGACGTCAGACAAGAGCCCGACGATAGCCGTCTTCAGCGTGGGCCCCGCCGACAAGGTGCTGACGAACGCGTCGACTCCCGAGCCGTCCGACTGGCCGGGGGTTATCAGTTGCCCTTCGGTATTCAGAATGGATCTTCCGGTGACCGCCTGCAGGTCAGCGATGGCAGCACGAACGCCGGCGCCGACATCTCTGAAGGGCGCCTCGGCGGTGGATGCCGCCGCTCCCGCGGCGACAAAACGGTACTCGCCTTCGACGATGTCAAAAAGGGCGGCGCGCGTTCTCGCGCCGCCCACGTCCACCGCCAATACCGAATCACCCTCGACCAATGATGCAGGCATAGATCATCAAACCGTGTGTTTGATCATCCTTCTCTCAATGCGGCCGCGTAGCACCGGCCGGTATCCAGGGTCACCCCATTCCAAGGAAGCGTCCAAGAAAGTGGAGTCGCTCGATTAGGGCGGTAAGCGCGGCCGAATAGACGCCCGCAAACAGCACGCCCAGCGTAATCGCCAGGAACACCGCCCCGATACCCGCCAGAAATTCGATCGCGCCGAGCCTGTGCACGGAACCATCAGATTTGACGCTGGCCGAGAAATGGAAGTACGTCAGGCTCGTGATCACGCCCAGAAGCACCAGTGCGCCGTTGATGATGCCCTCCAAGGATCCCACTCGATCCGAGTCCACTGCTTCGAGAGTGGCACGGATTTGGGGAAACAGGGTGCCCTGGATCGCACCGCCGATCGCCACGGCGGCCGCCGCCCCAACGAGCATCCCCATCGCGGGCGTGCCCAGCCGTGACAGCGGGGGCCATCCCTTCATCAGAAGCATGCCGCTGAGCAAGAGCGGAACGGCCAGCAGTGCGCGCGTCTCCGGAGTCCCGGTGACCAGCGGCAGGATCAGATCGGGCAGCAATACCTGCCACCACGCCACGGCTGCGACATAACCGGCCGTGACTCCGACAAACACATGGACCGCGATCCGGAACGCCGGGTTGTCGCCGACGAGGTAGCTCAGGATCATGACGGTGAATAGAAAGGCGACCGAGCTGGCAATCAGATCCGCTGACATCTATTCCGCCTCGATCCGTCGTTCGCGAAATCCAACCCAGAAATACCAGAGTGCACCCAGCGTGATGAGCAAGACTGCAAGGTACAGGCCGAGACTGTACGCATCCCAGTATCGCCGGACCAGGCCGGGAAACCCGTTGTTGGCGATTTCGGCGCCCGCAGCGCCATTCAGGCCGATGATCAGTCCGTCCACCTGCCCCGAAGCAAAATAGGGGAGGAGCATGGGGCCCGCCTGCGCGCTGGCCACCAAGATCATCAGGCTTGAGCCGCGAGCGGCGGCCGTCTGCTCTATCCATACGCGGCCGCTTTCCAGGCTTTCCGTCAGCACGATGATCGCAGCGAAGTCGGAGAGCCGCCGCGTTCCAAGGAGCACGCTTGAATCCCAGACATGATCACTCGCTGCCCCCAGCGGCACCGTCGCCGTCGGATCCTGCGCGAAGGATTGAACACCGGCCAGGCCGCCAGGCAGATAGCCAAGATTGACGTACTGCACACCGCGCGCATACGCTCGCTCCGCCAGCGTACCAGAGATGAATCGCTCTGCCAGCGCTGAACCTGTCGGCGAAGTTGAAATGACCGCCAGCCTGGGATGCTTCAGCAGCAGGAGGTGATCCATCAGAGATGCCGCGGTCGCCTCCATCTCCCCAATAGTGGCGGGCTCGTAGTCAAAGACAGCCAGCACCGGAGCATCCGGCGCGAGGCTCTGGATGGCCTGGATCGCGGCGATGCTCTCATTCGGAACAGCGGCCGGCAGCGGAAAGTTCCTGGACCCGGAAAGGACCGCCCCGCCGATGACAAATACCAAGAGAGCGCTGATCACCCAGCGCAGGACACGCTCCGATACGAGCTGGCCAGCGCCCTTGAGCGGAAGCGGCTGAGTTTCCGCGGCAAGTATGTCCTCAAGCAGCCTCGCATGCGCGTGCTGGCGTTCGGAGGTCTCAAACTTCATGGAATGCGGCTTCGGCCTGCTTGATGGTTGCGCCGCTCCCGCTATGGCCGGGAGGACCCCGTGCAGGCCGAGCAGCGGACCGCCCTCTTCGAACTGTACATCCGCTTCGCGGTCGGCAGCAGGCATGACGCCAGAATCCACAGGTCGCATGGCCTCGACCCATGAAGGCAGGTTGGCTGGCGCAATGGGTTCGTCCTCATGAGCGGCTGGAGGGAGCCCGTGCGATGAGGTTGACCGGGGAGGAGTCACCTCAGCCAGCCAATCCGGCATCTGCATGGACGCGAATACTGCGTCCACGTCCAGTCGATCGATCCCCTCCGGAGGGATCGCCGGTACGACCTCTTTCGGTCTGGTCGCGGCCGGAGCCGGCGGCACGCTCGCAGGAGCTGCTCTGCTGGCCGCCGCATCCGTCAGCCCATCTGGAAGGGCGCCCCCAAAACCGGCAGCCTCCTGCCCCGGCACGCCCATCATGCTCTCAACCCAACTCGGGACATCCCCGGCGGGCGGGACTCTTGGCGCCCCACGCCGCTCGTCGGGCCTGGCGGCGGTGGCATCTAGCTGCCTCAGCCACTCGTGGACCTCGGCGTTCTCGTTCCCTGTTTTCTCCGCGCCCACGGCCGCATCTGGACGGTCGATGGTATCTGGTACACCGCCATCAGCGCCGGGGGTCCAATCCTCCCGCGACCGTGACCGCCTCTCGTGCTTACCCGTATCAAGATCCCCCAGCGACGCCGGAAGCTCCAGTGGAGCCTCGTCAAGATCCTTCGGTCCGTCGTCCGAGGATGGCGCCTCCGCAGATTCGTCCGGCTCTGATATGCCGATAATGCGTGCAACCCAATCAGGAATCTCTTCCTGCTCAGGTTCTTCCTGCTGCGCCAGCCCAGCCAACAGGTCCTCACCGGAGGACGGTGTGCCGCGCGTTTGTTCGCGCTCAACTTGTGCGCCGAGCGGACTTGGATTGTCCACTGCCTGATCGCTTGCAGCGCGCAACCAGTCTGGCACGGTTGGGTCTTCGTCTAATGCGTCCGGATCGGCGCCGGACCGGCCTGGCGCTCCGATTCCCTCTTCTCTCCCCCATTCTCCGTCGAGGAGTCGCAGCCGCCATTGACAGTACTGGCAATACGGCAGATCAGCGGGATTGGCTTCTCCGCAATTGGGACACACCACAACGTCTTCCACTATCCCCCCTCGAATGGGCGGTCCGCCCCGATGAGCACCCGGAGCCCCGTCACCAATGTGCCCAGAGCAACCCCAATGAGCAAGCCGCGCGCTCCCCCCAAGGCCAGCACGTGCTGAAACCACGGCCGCACGAAGCTGTTGAGGCCACCCACCTCACCGAACGGAAGCGTAGCCGAAGCGAGCAGCATCAAGACCGCGGTGGCCAGGAAAGCCACGCTCATGAGGTTGGCGCGACGGCGCAGCAGCCGGATGCAGCCATAGATCAAGGACACCGCCAGCAACGCCATCAGGCTGGACTCTGCAGGCACAACGACCGCGTTGATCAGGCGGCGCATCGCAGGATGATCCGGGCCCCACATGAGACCAAGAATGAAGGCTGCAAACAGGAACAGCAAGACGATGGCGCTGTACGTGCCGCCCTTCTCGCGATTGTGGATCCGGCTGCCATGAACAAGGATCAGATTGAATACCCCGACGATCGTCGCTGCACCCGCAATAATGATGGCCCAGTTCAACACGATGCTCTGGATGCCCCGCAGCGGGGGGATGAAGTAGCCGGCCAATATGACGAGGCCGGCGACCACTGCGAACATCAAGGCAACGATGCGCATCAAATGATCCCAGATACCTTGAGGACTGCGCCCACAAGCAGCCCGATAATGATCACCCAGCGGAGAATATCCTGGACCGCGAGGCTGGCAGCGGGCATCGGGCGGCTGGTGAAATAGGCAGGAGCCGCGAAGAGCTCCTCGCCGATGAGGGGCTCGGACGCAGTCGCGTAGAGCACGGCCTGGGCGGCGGGATCTCCAGTTGCGCCAATGAGGAGAGCGTTGGACCGCTCCGCCGCGTCGGCAAGCAGCGCCGCCTCCACGCCGAAGTGGCCGATCAATGCCGCAATCGAAACCTGTTCGTCAGCCAGCATCGGCATTGTTGCCGCGGCCGACGAGAATGGAGTTAAGCCCGCGAGCCGACCTGTGACGGGCTGATAATATTCTGCAGCGCCGATCGCTCGATAACCGGCGTGCAGCGTGTCCTGGGCGAGCAGAGCAAGAGCGGATTCGCCGGCCACCGCCACCGGCGGACGATCACTGACGGAAGCCCTCTGCGAAACCTCACGAAGCAGGCCCAGTCCGGCGAGGGCGGAGCTGCCGTTCCGGGTGAGAAGACTTTGGCCTCCCAGGGCGACCAGAAGCCGCGTGCCGTCCTCCACGCTCAGGCCAAACGCGCGATACAAGCGGGTAAGACCGGGAATCAATCGAAGCCGGGCTGCAGACGGCCGCCGTATCCGGCTCAATACGACCAGTAGCAGTGTGGAGAGGCCCGCAAGGCCCAGGCCCAAGAGGTCCATCAGTCCTCACCCCGCCGCATGCCTGGGCTTCCGTTCCCTCCAGAGCCCAAATAAGATAAGAATTCGGTGGTGTTGTCTTCTGATTCAAGGAGCTGTGCGAGGTCTGTGGCGCCCGGTCCAAACAATGGACCGCCCATATATAGGAACTGAGCGAAGACTAGCGCCAGCGGCTTGCCGACTTCCAGCAACCAAGCAGCCAGACCATCAAGGCGTCGGCGGCGAAGCACGTCCCCCCAGCCGCGCCACGTGCCGCGCAAAGAAGACTCGTGAGGTGGTGCCGGGAATTTGGGGATGACGGCGTCGGAAACTTGACGGGAATCCATGGCCGTGCAGACCTGAGTCGCGAGCGAGCCGCCACCCTGGTTCTTGTCAGGCAGCAGTCAGACTACGCGCGAAAAGTATAGCATAGTTCGATTCTTGCCCGCCATACAGGAAATGACCATAAAAGCGAAGGGCGGCGCTGCACCGGCGTCAGGCCCGCCTCCCTTTCATGCCGCCTGATCTCCGTGCCCGGCCGGCGAGTTCAATGAATCGCATTCGCGATCGGTGGAGAATCCGATGGTGTTGGGACGCATAGTATAATGACCGTGACTACTCCCTCGGAGGCTTGATGAGCGAAAGGAAGATCCGGGTGCTGGTGGCCAAGCCTGGCCTCGATGGGCACGACCGCGGCGCGAAGGTCGTGGCGCGGGCCCTGCGCGACGCCGGCATGGAAGTTATCTACACCGGGTTGCGCCAGACTCCGGAGATGATCGCCCAGGCCGCGCTGCAGGAAGACGTGGACGTGGTTGGTCTTTCGATCCTGTCCGGCGCCCACATGGCGCTCACGCCGCGCCTCATGGAACTGCTGAAGAGCAACGGGCAGACGGATATCCAAGTTTTCATCGGCGGCATCGTGCCGGACGAAGACATCCCGCGCCTTAAGCAAATGGGCATTCGCGGCGTCTACGGGCCGGGGGCCTCGACCGAGGACATCGTCCGAGACATCCGCCTTGCGGCCGAGAAACGCAAGTCCTAGGCATGTCGGCGGACCCCTCTCCGCCTCGCGTGCTCCGCTTCAGGCCATTCCGTTCACCGCAGTTCTTTCATCATGACGCTTGTGGATTCCGTTCTGAAGGGCGACCGTCTGGCGCTTGCGCGACTCCTGACTCACGTGGAGAACAACACAGTCGACGGCCGTACCGCACTGCGTCTCCTGTTCCCGCGCACGGGCACGGCGCATCTGATCGGCGTGACGGGCGCGCCGGGAACGGGCAAATCATCGCTCGTCAATCGCCTCGCTTTGCACTTTCGTGGAAAGAACAAGCGCGTGGCGATCGCCGCCGTGGATCCCTCCAGCCCGTTTACCGGGGGTGCCGTCCTGGGGGACCGTGTGCGCATGAAGGATCTCAGCAGCGATCCCGACATCTTCATCCGTTCCATGGCCTCGCGAGGTGCTCTTGGCGGGCTGGCGCGCTCCACTGCGGGAATCGTGCAGGTCTTCGATGCTGCAGGATACGACATGATTCTCATCGAAACGGTGGGCGCAGGGCAGGGCGAGGTCGATATCGTGCGCCTGGCTCACACTACCCTGGTTGTGGAGGCTCCGGGCCTCGGGGATGACATCCAGGCGATCAAGGCCGGCATCCTGGAGATCGCAGACATCCTTGTGGTCAACAAAGCGGACCGCCCGGGCGTTGAGAACACCGAGAAGGCGCTCAGGTCGGTTCTGGAACTGGCGCATCCAACGCCGCGGACCCACGTGCATCATGGGCAAGCCCTGACGCCGGACGTTGCCGTTGAGACCAGTGCCGAAGGGTGGAACATACCCATCCTGAGGACGGTCTCCACGGACGGCCAGGGGATCGCCGAGCTGGCAGAACAGATCGAGAGGCATTCTAATTATCTTCGCGCCAGCGGCGACTGGTCCCGGCGGGAGCAAAGGCGGCTGGCCTCCGAACTGGACGCCATCCTGCGGGAGACGCTGCTGCATCAATTCCATGCCGGCCTGCCCGAAGGGCGCTACAATGAGGTCGTGCGCCAGGTGATCGATAAGCAACTTTCGCCAGACGAGGCGGCGCAGGATCTTATCGATGGCGGCACGCCCACACCGGCTGGGGGCCGCGGGAGTCGCAGGGCAAGGTGATACCTGGAAAGCGCGTCCGCCTCCGGGCTGCGGAGCGAATGGTCCTCCCAAAGTCCAAGGAGTGGCTCAACGATCCTGAGGTGACGGAAGGGTTGTCCCTGTACCTCCCGCTGTCAACGACCGACGTGGAGAAGTGGTTCGAAAACGTGATGCAGAATGATCCGGCACAGAGACCGCTGGCGATTGAGATCCTGGACGGCGACAGCTGGCAGCTGGCCGGGAACACCGGCCTCTTCCATCCGGAGTGGACAAACCGGAGCGCCGAGTTTGGTATCTTCATCGGCGACAAGTCGATCTGGGGCCAGGGTTATGGCACAGAGGCGCTGCATATCATCCTGCAGCACGCGTTCAATGCTTTGCACCTTAATCGCGTCTGGCTGCGCGTGTTTGTGAGCAACGCGCGCGCCCGGCGGTCATACGAAAAGGCCGGCGTCGTGCTCGAGGGGACATTGCGCCACGCCGTGTTCCACCACGGCAAGTACATCGATATCAATGTCATGAGCGTGCTGCGCTCGGAGCGGAAGGGCCCCCGGGAGGGATAATGACAAGTCACTCGCACCCGCACGAGATGAAGGTGTACGGTGAGATCAAGCTCTTTGCCGGCAGCGGCTCGCCGGAGCTTTCCGGCAAGATCGCAGAATATCTCGACTCGCCCCTGTGCGAGCGCGAACTGGTCGAGTTTTCAAATGAGAACCTTTTCATCCGGCTCAAGCACAGTGTTCGCGGTCAGGATGTCTACGTCATCCAGCAGACCGCCACACGCGTGCACCGCAATCTGATGGAGCTGCTGATCACACTGCAGACTCTGCGCCTTGACTCGGCGGCGCGCATCACCGCCGTCATCCCATATCTGTGCTATGGCCGCTCGGATAAGAAGGACCAGCCTCGCGTTCCGATCACCGGCCGGCTGGTTGCGGACATGATCGAGGTCGCCGGCGCCGACCGGTATATGACCCTCGATCCGCACGCGGGCCAGATCCAGGGCTTCTTCTCCATTCCCGGCGACGTGCTGACGGCCTCCCGCCTCATTATCGACGAGGTGAGGAATACCCTGCTCCCGAAACTGCGGAATCCGGTGGTGATCGCCACGGACCTGGGCTTCGCCAAGAAGGCGCGCAACTACGCCGCGGATCTCGGGATGCCCGTTGCCTTCATCGAAAAACGTCGCGCTGGTAACGAGGCCCGCGCCGAGGCGCTTTCCCTGATCGGCGATGTCAAGGGCAGTGACGTCATCGTGGTTGATGATGAAGTCGATACCGGCAGTTCCATCATCCAGGCCATCAAGGTGGCAAAAGAGAACGGGGCCCTGGATATCTATCTTGCTTTTGTGCACGCGATCTTGTCCGACGACGCGGCCCAGAACCTGGCCGCCCTGCCCCTCAAACGGATCATCACCACGGATACGGTTCCGATCTCTGCCGCAAAGATGAAGGTGCTCCAGGATCGGATCACTGTGCTCTCGGTGAGCGGCCTGTTGGGCGAGGTCATCCGCCGCGCGCACGAAGGCCGTAGCGTCGGTGAAATGTTCAACGAATAGGATTTTCCAGTGCTGGCGAAGCACATTCCGCCCGTCTCCGCACGTTCCTCCTAGCAAGCACCCGGAATGCCTGAGCTTCCCGAAGTCGAAACCATCGCCCGCACCCTGCGCCCGGAATTGATCGGGCGTCAGATCGTTAGCGCGGATGTCCGTTGGCCGCGCACCCTTGCGGCCCCCTCGATCCGCAGGTTCAAGCGCCAGATCCAGGGGCAGATCATTCAGGATATCGCCCGCCGCGCCAAGTTCCTGCACATACGGCTTTCTGCCTCCCACCTGCTCATACACCTCCGCATGAGCGGTGACCTCGAGGTCAAGCAGGGAAAAGCCCGGCCGGAGAAACACGACCGCCTGATCGTCGTGCTTTCGCATCCAGAATCAGATGCATCGCCACCGATCTCGGCGGCGGGCAACGGCACGGTCACAAGCCTGGTCTTCAGTGATGCGCGCAAGTTTGGCCGGGTCTGGCTCATTGAGAGGATCGAGCCCATCACCAGTCGCCTGGGCCCCGAGCCACTCAGCCGCGGCTTCACCCCGCGCGTGCTGTATGATCGATTGCGCGCCCGCCGCCGGCGCCTCAAACCCCTGCTGCTCGATCAGACATTCCTTGCCGGGTTAGGCAACATTTACACGGACGAGGCGCTTCACCTGGCGAAGCTGCACCCGCTGAGGTCCTCTGAGACCGTGACCGCGCGGCAGGCCGAGCTCCTGCATGGCGCGATTCGCGCCGTCTTAAGGGAAGGCATCCGCCGGAACGGAGCCAGCATTGACTGGGTCTATCGCGGCGGCGAGTTTCAGAACCACTTTCGCGTCTACGATCGCGACGGAGAGCCCTGTCCCGTCTGCGGCACCGCCATCAGGCGGCTTGTCGTGGGGCAGCGAGGTACACACGTCTGCCCCCACTGCCAAAGGATGTGACCCATGGAAATCAGTCTTCTGGCAATGATCGGCATCGGTCTGGCGGCGATGTTCTTCGGCTACTTCTTCGGCCTCTTCGAAGGGCGCAACCAGGGCTACAAGAAGCACCAGAATGAGGACGTTGCAGACCGGCGGGGCGCGCCTGCGCCGCCTGAACCGGGTGCCTCCCCGGGCTCGCCCGGACCTCCCGATCACAATATGCTCGAGCTCGGGCACGATGAGAAAGGCCAGCCACTCCTCCGCATTGATGGCCGGCGGGTTGAGGCCTCCATCATGGCGACGGAGCAGCGCCGGCGGCTGATCGACTTGATGGTGATGCTGCGGCCATGGGTGGATCCGGGCGCCGCCCGCGCACCCTCCGCGGCCAGTGCCTCAGCCGCAGAAGCCTCGCCGCGATCGATGGCCAATCGTCGCAGCCTGGCGGCCGACGCACAAGAGAGACAACCATCTGGGTCGAGGCCATTCGGGATCGACCCGGCTCCGCTGCCCACGCGCCCGCCAGCCTCCCTTAGTCTGGTGGCACAGATCGACGCTGTCCTGCAAGCCCGCCTGGCAGGCACACCTCTGGCAAGTCGCGGGATCCGGTTGGCCGAGGCGCTCCACGGAGGCGCAGTCGTGTTCGTCGGCACAACGCAGTATGACAGCGTCGACAGGGTGCCCGATCCTGCGATCCAGGCGGCGATCCGCGGCGCGATCGCTGAATGGGAGAATAGGTACACGCCCGGCTGACGCCGTGCAGTTCGGCTCCGGCGGACTTCGGAGCACACATTCCCGGAGGGCGGTGCCAGATCGCGCGCGCTGAAAGCGGCCGTCGCGGCGCCATGAGTGGCCGCAGCAGCCTGCAACTGGCAGCCAAGCGCTTTGCACTGGGCTGTTTCCCTCGCTGAGTCCGGTGAAAGCGACGCATGCTACCAGTGCCGCGAGCGGTGGAACGCAAGACCCTGCCATCGCATTGGTGTGCCGTTCTGCGCCCTGATTCGCACATTGGGAGAGTCTTTGGTCCCCTTCCCGGCGCCATCATCGGATCCAACTCCTGACTCTTTGACGGGCAGCCGGAGGAATTGCGCCTGGTCAGGCTCCCAGTATGAGTCGCATGTATAATTCGCGTGGAACACTAACAGCCGCCCCCAAGAGTCCGACTTACGCGCGGCGAAAGAGTCCGTCGGGAAGAGCAGTTCGGTCTGCGGTCTGCCCGACGACGCAGTGCTCAGCCGCGGTCCGGATGCGAGCGCCCCGCCGACCCTCCAGCGAGGCTCTCGCCCGAAGACTGCAAAGCCGGCACGGAGGTTTCGGGACATTGGCTGAATCAGGGCATTAGAGCCGGGCGAGCCAGCCAAAGCTGAATCCCATGCGCGCTAAGCAAGACCATCCAGCAATTCCCGATCGCATTGACCAGCCGTATTGGCAGATCTTTGATGCTGTCGGCGACGGTTTGATGATTCAGGACATAGAGACCCTCCGCGTCGTTGAGGCCAATGCGGCAGCGGCCGCCATGCATGGATATGGCCGGGATGAATTCATTGGCCTGCATCTGACGGAATTCCTCCACGCCGACAGCCAGCGCCATTTCACTGAGTCGGTCCAAGCCGTCCAGTCCGGCGGTGTCTTCGAAGCCTCAGCCATCCACGTGCGGCACGATGGCACCCCATTCCATGTTGAGGTACGCCGGACCGCATTCACGTATAGATCCCGACCATGTCTCCTGAGCGTCGTCCGCGATGTGAGCAAGCGGATCCAAGCCCAGCAGCTTCTTTTTCAACAGGCGGAAGCGCGCCGGCGTGAGCAAGCCGCATTGCTGGACATCTCCCACACACTCGCCTCCACGCTGGAGCTCAAACCGGACCTGATTCTCGATCAATTGGGGGTCATTGTGCAGTACCGGCACGCTGTGCTTTTTGTGTTGGAGGACTCAGCACTGGTCGCGGTCGCCGTGCGTGGAGTGCAGCCGCCGGAGGACAGTGCCCCCTTCCGCATCCGGTTGGATGGCCCGGAGATGCTTGTGCAGCTTTTCAACGAACACCGTCCGATTCGGATAGCCGACCTGTCGGGCAGACGCAAGCAGGCCCCGTTCATGCGTACGTTATTGGAGCAAGGGGCGCCGATGCTGCTGGACGGAGTGCGGGCTTGGATGTGGGTCCCGGTTGCAGCAAAGGGCCGGATTCTGGGCGGCATCGGCATTGCGCAGGCGGAGCGGGACTACTTCTCAAGGCATCATGCCGATCTGGCCCTGACCGTTGCCAATCAGGCCGCGATCACAATGATCAACGCGGAACTTTACAGGAATGCACGCTCACTGGCGGTACTCGAGGAACGTCAGCGCCTGGCGCGCAACCTGCACGATGCTGTCAACCAGTCACTTTTCTCCGCGGGTTTGATCGCAGAAGTGCTGCCGCGGCTGTGGGATCGGGATCAGGCTGAGGCACGACGATCCCTGGAAGACTTGCGCAGGCTTACCCGCGGCGCCATGGCTGAAATGCGCGCCCTGCTGGCCGAGCTGCGCCCGGCGACCCTGACGGACGCCGACCTGGGCGATCTGCTGCGCCTGCTGGGCAATGCCTTTACCGGGCGCACCAATGTTCCTGTCCAGGTCAGCATCGTGGGTCAAGGTTCATTGCCCGCCGATCCACAAGTAGCGATCTACCGCATCTGCCAGGAAACGCTCAACAATGTCGCCAAGCATGCCGGCGCCCATAAGGTAGACATCTCTCTCAAGCAGGAAGGCGGCTCGATCGAACTGAGCGTGCGGGATGATGGCCGTGGCTTTGATCCCGGAGAAACCACGAGCGGTCACTACGGCCTGGGCATGATGCACGAGAGGGCCGCGGCAGTCGGCGCCGTGTTGTCCGTAACGAGCCGGCCGGCACACGGGACCGAAGTCACCATCCAGTGGAAACAAGCCGGATCAAAGGAGGTCCCGTAATGGCGCGCGGGTCCCAACGCATTCGCGTCATGGTCGTGGATGACCACACGATGGTGCGCAGAGGTCTGGCCACGTTTCTACAGGCCTTCGATGACATGGAGCTGGCGGGCGAAGCCGAAAACGGCGAAGCTGCGATCCAACTGTGCGCCGAGGTCTTGCCGGACGTGATCCTCATGGACATGGTGCTGCCGGCGATGGATGGGGCGACGGCGACACGCGCGATCCGGCAACAGTTCCCCCAGGTACAGGTCCTGGCGCTGACCAGTTTCAAGGAAGGAGAGCTCATCAAGAACGCGCTGGAATCCGGAGCTATTGGGTATCTTCTCAAAGACGTCTCTGCCGATGAACTCGCCTGGGCAATACGAGCCGCGCACTCCGGTCGCGCCACGCTCTCCCCGGAAGCCGCCCAGTCCCTGGTGCAGACGTCCAATCAGCCGCCAGCGCCGGGTCTTGATCTCACCGAACGCGAGCGCGAAGTGCTCGGCCTGATGATCGAGGGGCTCACCAATTCACAGATCGCCGGAAGGCTGA
>JAZDHO010000078.1:0-3234 GCA_043805815.1 Chloroflexota bacterium | reverse complement strand
GGTGTCGGGACCGGGACCGCCTCTTCCGAAGCAGCCAGTAACCGTAGATTGCCATGTTCAGCATGAGCGCGCCGAAACCGAGCGCGATCTGGATCCCGCGGGTGAGCCCGGAAGGGTAGATGACCGCCGTGATGTAGTGTCCGATAAAGTCACCCTCGTAGCCGGTTCCGCCCCCGAGCTTCCGGAGCATCGTCTCCAGCGGTGTCAGCGGGCAGAACACGCCGAGAAACTCGCTCAGCGCCCCCCAGACGACGGCCGGCAGATGCAGCCACATGAGCCGGGGCCGGCGCAGCACGAGAAAGCCGCCCAGCATCACGAAGATGATAAAGGCGAGGTGGATGATCAGGATCAGATCGGCGGACAGACGGTAGAACATTTCCCCCCAATCTCTTGTACCGCTTACCCGCTCAAAGCCGGGGCATCAGGTAGCGTGCGATTTGATTCGGTCATTGTGTGAACTCATAATCGAGTCTGGTGATCCGTCCACGCCAGTAGGGCTTCGGCCCCTCGGGAAGCATCCATGCCACCTCGCCTTCGAGCGGGATGCGCATCCCGTCGCGTAGCTCGTAGTGGCTCCAGCGGCCTTCCCATGGTGTGGGAATCACCGCGCCAGCAACGGTGCGCCCGCGCACCTCGGCACGCACCGATTCGAACAGCCCGTCCTCATTAAAGCGGAACAGCATCGTTAGCGTGATTCCGCCGTCCTTCAGCGTTGCCTTGGCTGAGGTATTATCTACCGCCTCCCAGCGAACGCCCTGGCTTGGCAGTAGCGCCGTTGGGTACCAGGCTGCTTCGGCAAAGAAGCGCATCAACTCACCCTGCGCCACCTCCGGCGTGCCGCGTATATCGACCAGCGACACCAGTCCGAACAGTGTCGCATGAAGGATGCCTTTGCCGGCGATGTAGGCGTCATGTACGAGCACCGTCAGGCCAGGCATCATCTCGATACGACCTTCCCAGTCGAAGCCCGGCCGCTGGGTAATTACTCGCTGGGTCGAGGTAAACGGTTTCCATCGTTCACCGGTTTCACTCATGTTGAAGGTGCCGGTGTGCTCCACGCTGACGGCAGAGACCATGGGTTGTCCGTCCTTCAGTACGGCGCGAAAGTAACGCTGAACGAGCGCAGGCAAACCGTTCAATTCATTAGAACTATATCTCTTGGGCCCGATGAGGAGACGTGATGCATCTATCCTGGTATGCATCTCTTTCGTGGCAGATTGCCAGCGAATAGAGCCGTATACGAGTGCAACGGCAATGATTGCCGTCAGTGCGATAATTACGAATAGGATCATCTTCCACCACATGACGTTGCTGTTTTCTGCCTAACACAGAGGTCAGCCAGAGGCCGGCTTTGTGGCTGACTGGCTGTAACGACTGGTTGGGCGCTTCACGCGTAGTCGTTTCATCTCGTACGACCTATCTGCACCACCGGGCGCGAGGTGACACCTCAGCTTCGCTGCCCAAACAAAACACCGAACTCGTTGAGTAATGATTGAAACGTCTCACGCAGCTTGGATGCATTGAGACCACCCCGTACGGACAGGACTGCGCCGGTTTCGTCATCGATGAAGAGGTAGTCGCCGGTCGCCTTGATGGCTCCGTACACCCAGCGTTCAGTCGAACCGATAACATACGTCTCCGTGCGAGGCCGCGGCAGAGCGGTCTTGGTCAGGTACGAGGCCACGATGCTCTGAAGATCCAAGTGCGAGCGAAACTCCGCATCGCCGCCCGGCGGAACATGAGCTCCTACCACTAGCAGCGGGACACGGTAGTTCTCGGCCACCGAAGCCTTCGCCCGGTCACCGTGGTCCGAGACGATCACGAGCAAGCTGCGCGGACCCAGCCCCTTGGCCTCAAGCTGATCGAAAAGATCGCGCAGGTAGGCGTCGTAGTAGGCCAGTTGAGTCTGACCCGTTCTCGCCCGCCATTCCGTCGAGTGGCCGTAGACCAGCTCGTGCAATACGAACGTCCTGGGGTGCGCAGCGGCGGTATCGACGACAGTGGAGAGCGCCGCGCGGTCCTCCGTCGCCGCTTCCATGCGGCTCGACCCGAGCGATACCCATCCCTCGAGAGAAGGCAGATCACCACGATCCAGCACCCGATCCCAATCATTTCGGGTCGGCACGAACGGTTGATGCGCGTAGGTGCTGACGAACAGGGTGAAGAACCCGAGATCCCGGAGGGAGTGTGTCAGATTCGCTGTCTGATTGACAGCGCCATACAGGCTTTCGTCGGCATAGGCCCGATAGGGGACCTGCACCGATGTGAGCATGGCGATGAGACTCGTGTAGGAGTCCAGGTTGGTTGCGTAGTACCGGCGAAAGTACATGGCACGTTCGCTCACTCGAGAGAAGAACTTCAAGTCCTCGTTGACGAAGTCATTTTCGAAGTCCGCCGACGTGACGCCCTCCAGAACGATGAGAAACACATGGTCCGCGGTCAGCGGCTCGCCTATCGTAAGCGACACACGTGTCGCTGTCGGAGCCGCGTTTGTCCTCCATGGAGGGCGCTGCAGAGACGGAACCACGCGTTCGCTTCGAGTAAACAGAGCCACCGCTTCTTCCTTCAGACTGTGGAGGAATGGGTTCGGCGACCGGGGGAGGGTCACGATTCCTAACGCAACAACGATGGTCCAAAGGAGGAGGCGGGCGCGGCGCCACTCCGGTAATCGAACGGGCGCGACGAGCATTGCGGCGGCGATGACGAAGGCGATCCCGGCTGGCCACAACCGCCACAGGCCGAGGTATTCCGTCAGCAGCACGCGAGCGCTCGCTCCATCTGTTGCAAAAACGTTGACGGGGAATGCGAGATACTCACGAAGCAGCTGCGGATAGATCGCCAGGAGCGCCCCGGCGATCAACAGTATGGCCACAGAGAAGATCTCGCCGCCAAGTCGAAGGCGATGGGTAGTGAAGCGGCGCACAACCCAGGCGACCATCAGCAGTGCTCCAAGAAGCAGAAGGTCGTGCAGGTACGCGACGGCGTGAGGCAGCCAGAGCCGCGGATCCCCCGATTCGATGCACTGCCACAGATGCAGCACGAGCTGCGATGCTGAGAAAACGAGAATCAGGCGAGTCTCCCGCTCCCCACCACGGGCGCCCTCATTGCGTGCCGTGTTCGTGTTCATGAGTCGTTACGCTTCCTCAGAGACGCCCAACGCCCCGGCATCACCGGCAGACAACTGCAACAATAAACATTGAAGCTTGCCACAAAACCGAATGTGGGTGGATGTCC
>JAZDHO010000077.1:0-3805 GCA_043805815.1 Chloroflexota bacterium | reverse complement strand
ATCGCGCGTGCTTCCGGCGTCGGCATGATGATCGACGAGGCTCGCGTGCCCGTGAGCGGCGACGTCGCGGCAGCCTGCGAATTCCTCGGTCTCGATCCGCTTTACGTGGCGAACGAGGGCAAGCTCGTGTGCATCTGCGCGCCCGAGGACGCCGATCGCGTCCTTGCTGCAATGCGTGCGAATCCTCTCGGTGTCAATGCAGCGCCCATAGGAGAGGTGACCGATGACCCGAACCGCTTCGTGCAGATGAAGACGACGCTGGGAGGCCGCAGGATGGTGGACTGGTTGAGCGGCGAACAGTTGCCGCGCATCTGCTGACGATAGTCACTTACGAGTCAAGGGTTGACAGATATGGCGAAGAAGTTGGGTTTATATAGGTCTCCCAATTTTGTGCAGTTTGAAGTGCAAACTGCACAAAATCGGGAGATCAATGGAAGGCAAAGCGAGGCAAGCTGTCTGATTCCGGCTTGTCCGGTTAGATGTAAGAAGCTAGATCTGACCTGACGGCCATTGTCTGATCTCGGCCAATGGCCGTTATGTAGAGCTCTACAACGGCCAATTGGAGACGTTCGAGCCTCACCCCCAGAATCGCTCCATAGCAGGCGTTCGCGGGCTGCCATGGCTCATTCGATCACCCGGTCGGCGCTGATCAGGAGCGACTGCGGAATGCTGAGGCCCGGCGCCTTGGCGGTCTGCCATGCGAAGGCACACCTTCGCTCGACTTGCGATGCACGAACCCAGCTCTCAACCCGACCGCGTACTGAACACGTTATCCCAGAACGAGGTGGTCACGCCGTAGTTGCAGTCGCTCCCAAGGCGGTGATGAATGCTGTGCACCCGCTTGCGGTTCCTCAGCCATGCCCCTCGGCGCGCCAGTAATGAACAGCATGGTGGGTCCAGGAGAAGATCTGGTAGCCGATGGTCACACCGAGCGTCAGCCCTGCTCCGACCCAAAGGCTCCCTAATTACTCGATCTTGATGTTGGCCCGCTTGATCACCTCGGAATAGTCGACCGTCTTGCGCTTGTAGAGCGCTGCGGTGCCGGCAGAATCCAGATAGGCAGGCACTTGTCCCAAATCCACCAACTTCTTTTGCATCTCGGGATTGGCCATGACGGTCCCGACCAGGGCGGAAATCCTTGCTACGAGTTCAGGCGGCACCCTGGCTGGTCCGGACAGCGCCAACCAGGACTCGTCTTCCAGACCGGGAAACAACTCCGCGGCCGTCTGCAGCGCCGGAAAATCCTTCTGACGCTCGCGGGAAGTCACCGCAAGGGCGCGAAGTGAGCCTTTCCTGATGTGCGGTGTCGCCGACGCCAGACTACTGATCATCAGTGAAATGTGGCCGCCGATCAGATCCGTCATCGCCTGCACCGCTCCCTTATACGGAATGTGCCGCAACTTCACCCCTGCGCGGTACGCCATGGATTCCATGAATATGTGTGTCGGAGTACCCACCCCGGGCGTACCGTAGGTGATCGAATCCGGCGCAGCGCGCGCTTTGTCGAGCATCTCGGCCAATATCTTGTACGGTGAGTCGGCGCGTACCAGAACGGCGGATGGCGCCACGGCAATCTGAGCAAAATGGGTCAGGTCGGTGTTCGGATTGAATCCTGATTGCTCATTCAGCGTACCAAAGATCACCGTGCTCGCGCCGTTGACCAGCATGGTGTACCCATCGGGCGGCGACGCCATCACGTATCTGATGGCAATTTCGGTGCCGGCACTAGGCTTGTTCTCAATGATGAACGGCACACCGGTGAGCTTGGCCAATTCCTGGGCGACCACGCGAGCAAGGGGATCGACGGTGCCCCCCGCAGCAAATGGCACGACGAGGCGCACGGTTTTTGCCGGATAGGCCACTTGTTGCGCCTGGGCCGCGCCAAACAGATTCATGGTTACCGCGAACAAGGCGATTGCACATACTACGATAAGGTCGAGTTTCATCGCATCCCCTCCTTCATTATCAAAACATTCATACCGGTTTCATACTGCTGCGCGGCACGCAGCGGGCCTGGCAGGCGCCTCTCGCAGACTCCGCCACGGTCTATTGCGTCTTCACCACATTCGGCCCCGTCCGGTACTTCTCTATGGTTTCCATATTCAGCTCTATTCCGAGTCCCGGACCTGTAGGCGGATAAATATTGCCACCTTTTAACATGAGTACGTTTACAATCACATCGTCTTTCTGTTAAGTGCTGCTCCACGCTCTGGGCGTGGCCGGCTGGCGGCACCTGCGGATCGGGAGGATCCAGTCTATGGCGACGACAATGATAACGGGAGGTACGGGCTTCATCGGGCAGCACCTCGCCCGCCGCTTGCTGGCCATCGGCGACAAGGTCGTGCTGTTCGACCTCTTCCCGGATTCGAATGCCATACGGGACATCGCCGGCGAGGTGACGCTCATCCGCGGGGACATGTCCCTGCTCACCGACGTCCTGCGCGCCGTGAAGACGCATCGGGTGGATCGCATAGCGCATTGCGCCTACATGATTGGCGCGGACAACGAGGAGAACCCGCCGCTGGCGCTGAAGGTGAACTGCCTGGGCAACAACAACATCTTCGAAGCCGCGCGCCTCGAGGGATTGCAGCGGATCACCTGGACCAGTTCGTTCTCGCTATACGGGCGCTCCAGCGGTCGCGATGCCCTGGACGAGGACGACCCCTGCTGGCCGGTGCGGGTCTATGGCATGTTGAAGCAGTTCGACGAAAACTTGGCCGAACACTACTACCGGCAGTTCAAGGTGGAGCATATTGCCGTGCGGCCACCCTCCATATACGGCCCGGGACGCCTGCGCGGCAACCTTCAATTCATCCAGGATTGGCTGAAGGCCGCCGCGCTAGGCGGTGAGGTTCACATACACGGCGGCGACGAGATGGACAACTGGTCCTACGTTGAGGACGTGGCCGGCGCACTGCTCGCGGGAATCACGGCGCCCTGCCTTCCCGAGCGGCGCATATTCAACATCGGCGGAGATTTCCGCTCACGCCGCGAGTTCGGCGAGTGCCTGATGAAGATCCTGCCCGACGCCAAGGTCACTATCGCACCGGGCAGGGAAGTCCAGTACCGGCCTCGGCAGGTCAACGCAAACATCGCCAAGCACCTCGGTTTCGTGCCGCAGTGGTCCCTGGAGCGCGGCGTGCTCGCCACGGTCAACTGGTATCGTTCGAACGCGGGTCTGCCCGCGGTTGGCTGACGAGGGCTTTGCGTCTGCCGCCGACATGGCATCCACATGGCTTGGGCCAACAGGAGAAAACCAATGAGCAGCGATACCGTACAAGAGGTTCTGGACGCGGACGAAAGGCGCTGCCAGGCACTGGTGGCAAACGACTTCGACGCGCTTGCGCGGATACTGCACGACGAGCTCGTTTATACGCATTCCAACGCGACCAGCGACAGCAAGGACGGGTTGCTCGACAACGTGCGTTCAGGTAAAGTCAAGTACCGCGCACTGCGCCGGGACAACGTAACGGTCAGGATTTTCGGCGACACAGCCCGCATGAACGGCCATATCGTTCTGGAAACCACGCGTGATGGCGTCGAGACTGTGCGCGACATCGTTTTTCTCAGTGTCTGGGTGAAGACGGCTGGATCCTGGCAGATGGCGGCTTGGGCCTCGACGCCCATTCCGGTGCATTGAAATTACCGAGGAGGAAAGTCCCATGAAGGCAACCGTATTCGCGTTGTTGACGGCAGTCTGGCTCGTGCTCGGTATCGTTCCCGCAACGGCGCAGACCTACCCGACCAAGCCGATCCGGATGATCATCGGTTATGCGCCGGGCGGAGGCACGGACATAGCAGGCCG
>JAZDHO010000076.1:0-6163 GCA_043805815.1 Chloroflexota bacterium | reverse complement strand
TATTGATCGACGAAATACTGCTGGATGCGGGCCTCCGACCAGCCATCAGAGAGCTGCGTCCGGATGAGGTCGCGCCATTGGCGGCAGGCCTCCGTGGGACACACATCCAGCGGCGTGTTCTCGCACACGGGGCAGTACAGGTGCCGGGCAATCCGGTTAACGTCATCATCCGTGGGCGTTGGCGCCTGTGCCTGAACGGTTTGGGGCGGTTGGGCTACTGGAACGATGCCCAGCAGCAATGCCAGGAGCACGGAGGCTGCCAGAAGCAGCCTGCCACGCGACGGTTGTGTGGTCATTGCGCGAGCCTGTGCACAGTCTGCGAATTGTACATTGGCGCTCAGACCGCCGCGCTGGCCTGGCTGCCGTCGGCGCGCGCGGCGCGCCGGATGCGAGCAGGGGCGCCTTCCGCCTCATGCCTTGGCCAGGCTGCAATCAGGATGCCGACCAGGAAGAGAAGCGAGCCCATCCACAGCCAGTTCACGAGGGGATTCACATATGCCTTGAAGGTCGCCGAGGTAGCCGTTGCGGGTTCCCAGTTGATGAGCAACACATACAGATCGTCCCTCATGGTTGCGCGCTGGCCCGGAATGGTCATGGGTTGGTCCGGGTCTGGGAACCCGTCGCCGTTGCTGTCGGCACCGAAGTACAAATCGATACGGGGATGGAGTTCACCCAAGGGCGTGCCCTTCGGGTCATACACACCCAGGACGGCGCGGGTAACCTGCCGGCCATCGGGTCCCCTGAACTGCGCGACGGAATCGTATGTGACCGTGTAGTTGCCGAGGGTGATCGACTCGTCTACAGACAATGTGGCCTGTGTCTCCACTTGAAAGAAGCTGATGCCGAGCAGGCCGATGGCCATCAGCATCATGCTGATGTGGATGACATAGCCGCCATAGCGCCGCGGGTCGCGGCCGAAGAGTGTCCACAGCGCGGTGAAGAAGTTGCCGCCCTGTGTGCGCATGCGCGCCCTGGCTGCCCGCCAGAACTCCTGCAAGGTGATCGACAGAACGAGGGCGACTAGGAAAAAGCCGACCAGGGCAAGTACATTGCGCGTGTAGGTAAAGAACAAGACGGTGGTGATCAACAATGCCAGGGCGGCTGATTTCCACAGCAGGCGTCCGAGGGTCCGGACGGCCGAGATGCCCCAGGCTGAGACCGGCGCAATGCCCATGAGGAGCATGAGCGAGGCAAATAGCGGCGCCGTGGCCCGGTTGTAGAAGGGTGGGCCGACGGTCACCTTCTGCCCAGTGACGAGTTCCGAGATGAGCGGGAAGATCACTCCCCAGAAACACACCACCAGGATGCTCATGAAGAGCAGGTTGTTGAGCAGGAAGAGCGCCTCGCGTGAGAGCATCGACCTGAGCTCGGTCTCGCTGCGCAACTCCGGCCAGCGATGGATGAGCAGGGCGATGGAGGTGATCAGGGTGATGCCGATGAAGGCGAAGAAGGAGGGCCCGATGGCGCTCTGCGCGAACGCATGCACAGACGAGAGCACCCCCGAGCGAGTCAGAAAGGTGCCGAAGATCACCAGGGCATAGGTCAGGATGATCAGCAGCATGTTCCAATGCTTGAGCAGGCCGCGCTTTTCCTGGATCATGACCGAATGCAGGAACGCGGTGCCGGTAAGCCATGGCATCAGTGCGGCGATCTCGACAGGATCCCAACCCCAGAAGCCTCCCCAGCCGAGAACATCGTAGGCCCAGCGACTGCCCAACACCAGGCCAAAAGAGAGGAAAAGCCATGCCCACAGCGTCCAGCGGCGGGTGAGCCTGATCCAGCGGTCATCGCTGCGACCGGTGACGAGGGCCGCCATGGCAAACGCGTAGGGGATGACAAAGGAAACGAAGCCCAGGTAGAGCATTGGCGGATGGATAATCATGCCCGGATGCCGCAACAATGGATTCAGGCCGCGCCCATCGACCGGGTGGAAAAGCGTGGCGTTCGCCGGTGCGAACATGCTGGCGATGACGTCGCCGGCGGTGGTCTGCCAGTAGCGGGCGAAGGGGTTTTCGAAGAAGACGACCAGGCCCAGGAAAAATGCGGTGGTCACGGAGGTAACAACGATTACCCAGGGCAGGAACTCGCGATCGCGATCCCAGCTGCGAAGCGTGACGAGCGAGGCAAAAGCTGCCAGCAACCATGACCAGAACACCAGCGATCCGGCCTGCCCGCCCCACCAGGCCGTGACCTTAAGGTAGGTGGGCATGCTTCGGCTGGTGACCTCGTAGACGAAGGCGACCTCGAAGCGATTGGAGATCAGCAGGTAAATCAGCGCCGCCGCGGACAGGGTGATGAGCGGCCAGAGCAAGAGCATTGCGCGGCGCGCCGATTCCACGGCGCCGGCCGATCTCGCGCGGTGCCCGTAGACGGCCGCCAGCACGCTGTAGAGGGCCGTGACGAAGGCGACTACCAGTATTCCGTATCCGATTTCAGCCAGCATACTTGTCTCCCGTAAGGGACAATTCCAAGGCGGACCAGGTCCCGTGACTTCCCTGTGCAAATCCCGAAAAGAAGACCTGACGAGAGCGCGCGCCGTCAGGTCTATTCATCGTCTGGTGAGTTGTCCGCCGAGAGGCTCAGCCGCAAGCTCCAGTGGGATGCGTCCCGGCCCGGCTAGGAAGCGTCGGCAGCCTGGCCCGGAACGGCTTCCTCGTACTTGGTCGGGCACTTGAGCAGCAGCTCATCGGCATGGAACACGCCATCGGGATCGATCTGGCCCGTCATGATGGCCTGCGCCTCGTTCTTCAGCAGGTCGGGCTTCGGCCCTGAGTACTCAACCGTTACGTGCGTGCGATCCGGATCTGCGACCGCGGCGCGCAAGACGGCAGCCAGGCCGCCCTGATCTTCCACTTCCTGGTTGTCCCCAGGCACGTGGGCCACCTCGAAGGTCAACGTGAGCGTTTGCGGATCGTACCGGATGGAATCGCCTACGACGGCTCCCGAGAGGCGCAGATTCCTGCCAACCACACTCTGCCCCTGCGCCCTAAGCTCGTCAACTGTCATGAAGTACTCGGCGCTTGCCTGCGTCGAGGAAGCGATCAAGTACACAACCGCCGCCAGGATCAGCAAACCACCGATGATGAATTTCGAGCGTCCCATCCGTTGCCTCCGAAGCTTGCCCAAGAAACGCGCAATACGAGGTCATTCTACATGAGCAGATAAGAGCAGGCTGAGAGCATGTCCGCCGAATGTCGTTGACAAGAGTCTCTATTGATGCATACCGCGTCAGATGGCACGCAGCGATCCGCTCGCAAGATCTATTCCAGCGATATGAGCCGCGTACGAATAGCGAACTTGACCAGTTCCGTTCGTGAGTGCAGCTTCAGCCTGTTCATTATGCGCTCGCGGTGACGGCCGATGGTCTTGTGGCTGAGGCCCAGCTGCCGGCCGATCTCCAGGTTGCTGCGTCCCTGCGCGATGAGTTCGAGGACCTGGCGTTCGCGGGCGGTGAGCACATCCAGGCTGGTGGCATCGGGATGAGTCAGCTCCGGCTGCTCCTCCGGCGCGGGCTGGCCGCCAACCAGACGCTGGTAATCCTCGATCAACCAGCGCGCCAGGGCGGGCTGCAAGTAGACCTGTCCCTGTGCCACGGCGTGAATGGCGGCGACCAGTTCATCCGCCGCGGCCTGTTTCGTGAGATATCCCGAAGCGCCAGCGGCAAGCATCTCCATGAAGTACTGCTTGTCATCATGAACCGTGAGGGCAAGGATATGGGTGGAGGGGAACTCCGTCTTGAGGCGCCGCGTGGCCTGAAGGCCGTCCATGTCCGGCATGCTGATATCCATCAGCGCAATATCCGGCCTGGACTCGGCTGCCCGCTGCAGGGCTTCGGTTCCCGTGCGGGCCTCAGCCACCACCCGGATTCCAGGCTGTGTTTCGAGGAACGCCTTCAGGCCCGTGCGGACAATATCGTGGTCATCCACCAGCAACAGCGTGATTTCATTCATCCCCGGATTCCTCCTGCTTGCCCGGATCCAGGGGTACGACGACCTCCACTGTGGTCCCCTGGGAGGGGGCCGAGCGCAGGCTCAGCTGACCCGCGAGTGACTCGACGCGCTCGCGCATGCCGGCCAGTCCCCAGCCTCGAGGCGGATGAAAGTGCTCCGCCGCATCAAATCCCCGGCCTTCGTCGCAGATGCGCAATGTGACCCGATCGCGGTCGTATTGCACGTCGACCACGGCGCGGTTCACGTGCGCGTGCCGGACCACATTGGTGAGGGATTCCTGCGCGATGCGGAACAGCGCCGTATCGATGAGTCCTCTCAGGGGCTTGGCGTGACCCGTGACGTGAAAAGTCACATCCAGGCCTTTCGGGCCGTACTCCTGACTCAGCAGGAACTTGAGGGCGGGGACGAGGCCCAGGTTATCGAGATGGGATGGCCTCAAGTCGCGCACAAGATGATAGAGGCTCTCGGACATCTGCCGCGTCAATTCCTGCAGTCGGTCCAGCATTTCGGTGGTGTCGGCCCGTTTGAGCTTAAGGCGCAAGGATCCCAGCTGCAGGGAGAACGCAGATAGCAACTGCGCAACCTGATCATGCAGTTCGCGTGCTATGCGCGCGCGTTCATCTTCCTGCGAGCGGACAACATGTCTGAGGAGATCTCTGCGCAGCGCGTCCTGCTGCTCGAGGGCAGCAAGGCGTTCCTGATGTGCTGCGTCAAGCTGGGACTGTCTTTCCTGTTCCGCCGCCTGCATGGCGCGCAGCAGGCCGATCGAAATGAGGGCGGCCATGACGGCGCGGACGGCCTGGATGGGCACCCCCGTCAGTGAAAGAAAGGTCTCCTGATTGACCAGGCTGGCCGGGAACCAGGGGAGGCGATGGACGAAGACCTGCGCCAGCGCGTAGACCGCAAAGCCCCCTGCCGCCAGACGCAAGTTCGCCGAGATGGCCGGTCGATTGCGCGAATCGTCTGCCCGAGCGGCAGCCGACAAGGCCACGGCTGCGAGAACCGCGGATGGAACCGCCAGGACGTATCTCGAGGCCGCGTCGAGAACGGGCGGCCATTGCACGGGTGCGTTCCGGTATGCGCTGCCAACCGCGACCAGGAGGTAGAGGCTCGCCAGAATCGGCAGGGAATACTGCCAATTGCGCCTGCCGGAGGGGATGCGCGTCAGCCTGAGCGCCGTCAGGGCGTAGGCATAGAGGCATCCGAAGGACGTGGTGAGCAACCCCAGCCTGAACCAATCCAACCAGGCCGGCAGGGGGGCTCCCAGCGAACGAGCCGCGAGCAGGTAGGCTTCGAGCCACTCGTGTGTACCGTGCAGGATGCCGAACGCGGAAAGCCAGTGCAGGCTGCGAGCCTGGTCGGTGGATGCTGCCCGGCCGGACTCCAGCAGAACCGCCAGGCCCATGGCCCAAAAGGCCAGGCCGTAGACGAAGTAGACGAGGAGTAAGCCAGTGCCCATTGTGCCTCCCCCCTTTGGGTATTCTATCCCAATGGCCCGGTGCACCGAATGCGAGTAGAGTCACCGTCGCAGGTGACATTCATCACCCGAGCGGGGATTTGCTCCCTCTGCGGGGCAGTTGAGACAACCCTGATAACATCACCAACAATTGATGACATTCGTCATGCGGCATTCACCCCAATCTAATTTGTGATTTATGGTACACTCAGCCGCGAAATTGGGTGGAGTCTCGCTTGCATGCACGGGCTGGATGGGCACTAGAGGTGGTGGAGTTCGATCTGCAGTCATGATCATCTTACGCTCTGAAAGGAGATTGCATACATGTCGTTGAAGAGAATGCTCATTCTTCTCGGCGCGATGGTTGTGGGGGCCGTCGTCCTGGTCGCCTGTGGTGCTGCACCGGCCGCTCCTGCGACCACCGAAACCGCTGAGACCGCGCTTGTGATTCCGTTCGAGGAAGTGTTCCGCGCCTCCGGTCATGCCGATGCCGCAGGCGAGCCGTTCATCCATTGGAATGAAGATGATCCGGCAGTGGTTCCGGTTGCCTGCGCCAAATGCCACACGTCGGCTAGCTACCAGGAATTTGTTTCCACGGGCAAGGTTGCCGCGGATGTTCCGGCGCCCGCGGGCACGCTGAACTGCGATACGTGCCACAACGCCGCCGCCATGGCTCTGACGTCGGTCACGTTCCCATCCGGGAAGGTGGTTGAGACCGTGGCTGATGGCGAAGCGCGCTGCATGACGTGTCACCAGG
>JAZDHO010000075.1:0-2203 GCA_043805815.1 Chloroflexota bacterium | reverse complement strand
GATGACGGCCGCCCTGTGGTGTTGGAATGGGACCGGCAGGCCGCGGCCTGGCTGCGGGGGAACGTAACAGGCCTGCCAACGATCCTCGAGGCCAATACTCCCCTGTATCGTTGGGGCTCCCGGATTTCCATCTATACCGGTTTCCCCACCGTCATAGGATGGGACTGGCATCAGAAGCAGCAGCGCTCGGTGCTGCCCGGGCAGTTGATCGACCGTCGAATCGAGAAAGTGCGGACCCTGTTCAACACCGCGGATCTCGCCCAGGCAAAGGCGCTGCTCGATCAATTGCACGTGGATTATGTATATGTTGGCCAGCTTGAGAGATACTACTATGACCCCATCGGCCTGGCCAAGTTCGACCAGCTCAACCCCCTCTGGCGGCTGGTCTATCAGAACGAACAGGTCAAGATCTACCAGGTTCATTGATGCCGCGAGTACGGCGACGCACGTGCGCATATCGCTGAAATGGTGCGGATCATGACGATCCGATTCACCTTATCCAGGGGATCAGATCGGTAGTGCATGCCGGCACCCAACTCAATCGAGTTCGCGCAACAAAGTGAGCAAGTTCACAAGTCTCGGAGACTGGGATTCGGAATCCGCTGTGCACGAGTATAATGAGGTGTATTCACGAACGCATCTGAACGGCCCCAACGCGATTCCACAATCTAATTCGGATGCAGGTCGCCCACGCCCACGCGGCCGGACTCACTTTTTGGGAGCTCCGGATTCGAACGGTCGTGCATGCTTGTGCATGCACGTTTTTCGTCCCGTGATTGGCGAGGTAACGTGATCCGGCCGGAGATGCTGCAAGCGCAACCCGGCGGACGATTGCATTGGACTATCGTCGGTATCGGTCTCGGGGTCGAGGTGAACCTGGGGCCGATAGCTGCCAGTCACCGTCCTTGGCCGACACCGACTTTCTTCTGTTTCTGCTGGCGGAGGTGTGCTCATCATGATGTAAGTCCCATCACGTTCCGTTCTTGAAAAGTCTGATTCGCCATTGGAGAAAACCTTGAAGATTCGATTCCCAAGTCTCGCCATCGCACTATCATACGTATCGCTGTTCTCAGCCTGCAGTCCCCAGAGCGTCGGCACCACGCCCGCCCCGGCGCCGACGCTCGCTGCACCCTCGAAACCAGCCAGCCCGCGCCGACGGTACCGGCGCCGTCGGCGCAAGCTGCTGCCACCATCATATTCGAAGGCACTTCTTGTTCCTATGATGGGCCGCAGGCACTGCCCGCAAGTGAGGCACTCACTGTGTTATGGCAGATCAACGGTGGCAAGGATATCTATGTCTTGCTTGCCTTAATCACCGACGAGCCAAAGAGCCGGGAAGAACTGATGCAGGCCCTTGAGGGGCTGGATATAGAGAGGCCTGCTCTACCTGCGGGGCTGACCGAGGCCGGAAGGTCTCTATCCGTCGGTGACAGAGAAGTGGATGTCACGATCAAGACCGCGACCGGCCCCCTGCATGGGCTGTTGTATTTCAGTTGCTGGGATCTGGATCACGCATTCGACGTCCTTGGTCCGATAGAACTCAAGTGATTGGTGCACCATGGGGCATCTTGGCCTCCTACATTTGCGAGCCGCCTGGCATCCGAAATCGCACACGCTACAGAACGAAAGCTGGTGGTCATCCGACCACCAGCTTTCTTGATCCCATTCAAAATCCGGACCGCTAACGCTCCGGCCCGGCCGTCTAGCTGGTCAGTGATTTGGGTCTGTACTGCAGCGCCTCGGCCAGGTGCGTCGCCTGGATCTGTTCGGCCCCGGCCAGATCGGCGATCGTTCGCGCAAGCTTCAGCACGCGGTGGTAGCCCCGCGCCGAGAGATTCATCTGGCCCATAGCGGCCCGTACCAGGCTCTCCCCGGCCGCATCCAGCTTGCAGTGCTGCCGTATCTCCCCCACACGCATGTCGGCATTCGTCAGCACATTCCCGGGCTTGATGCTGCGCTGCGTTGCCGCCTCGCCGCTTCGCTGGGCATCGAACCGCTCCCGCTGTCGCTGCCGGGCCGCCTCCACCCGGCCGCGGATCGCCTCGGAGGCCTCGCCCAGCCGGTCCTCGCTCAGCTTCTGATACTCCACCCGCGGCACTTCCACGTGAATATCGATCCGGTCCAGCAGCGGGCCCGAGATGCGCTTCTGATACTTCGTCACGGCCGACGAGGCGCACGTGCAGGCCTTGTATGGGTCCCCGAA
>JAZDHO010000074.1:0-2086 GCA_043805815.1 Chloroflexota bacterium | reverse complement strand
GGAGTCGGATTGGGGAAAAGTCACCTCAGCATCGCCCTCGGCTACGCCGCCTGCCTTGGCGGATACCGCGTCCTCTTCGCCACCGCTGTCGACATCATCAATACCCTCTCCGCCGCACATCAGGCTGGACGCTTTGTCCTCGAACGCAAGAAATACCTCCGGCCCGAACTCCTGGTCATTGACGAACTCGGGTATCTGCCCATTGACAAGCAGGGAGCCGATCTCCTTTTCCAGGTCATCAGCCAGCGCTATGAGCGCGGAGCCATCGTCCTGACCACCGACAAAGCCTTCAAGCACTGGCCCAGCATCTTCAACAACGACAGCACCCTCGCCTCCGCCATTCTCGACCGCCTCCTCCACCACGCCCAGACCATCGTCCTGGAGTGACCGACCTTGTTTTCTGGCGGCCTCATGCGGCAAGCTGTTCGGCCCAGTAGTCGGCCCAAAGGTTGGAGTAGTACAGGCTGCCCAGAACCATGATGGACTCGGCGTTGTCCGTGTCCCAGCGCATGCCACGCCCTTTGAGCCGCTTGCTCAGCGTCCCGCAGAATGATTCCGTCGGGCCACTGCCGCAATCGTACCCCTTCTGGCGGTACGTGGGGTAATCCGTCATGTCGATCCGCTTGCCCACGTACTCCCGTAGCGAGTGCAACGCCTCGGCTTTGGGGCCACTGCGATGGCACCGCAGGTAGTTCCCCAAGTGATCCAGCATCACCAGCGAGCCCTGATTCCACACGTAGTCCATCATCTCCTCTCGCCAGGCCCGCGCCTTGGCCGTCCCCTCCCCGTAGAGCACGTGGCTGGTCGTGATCACGTGGTCGCGCAGGTGGTAGTAGTCCAGGATGTTCTCATCCAGCATCGGCAACTGCGCGGCATACTGCCTGGCGATCCACTCCGCCCCGTCCGTCACCGAGTACTTGCAGCGGGCCTGGTCGATCTTGACCTTTCCCGCTTCGCGCCGCATCAGCCGCCCCAACGCCTCGTGGTCCCCGCGGGTGCCCACCGCGTACTTGTGGGCCTTGTCGGGGTCATAGAAGCTGACGATCTTGAACTCCTTGTACGGCCCGTCGGTCCCGCCCTTGGGCCGGCCGGGCCGGGCGGTGCTGCGACGCCCTGCCTTCCGTCGCTTCTTGGCTTCGCTGGCACGGCGTCTTCTCTTCTGTTCCTCCGTTACCGCCGGTACCATCACGCCGTCCGACCCGCTGATGACCGTCTGATGGGTGCACTCCGCCGCCGTCCAGTTGGGGCCGGATTGCCCCTGGCGAATCGCGATCTCCGCACGCCGTCCTTCCCGTTCCACCAGATCCCGCAAGGCCGAACGGCTGATGGACAACTGCGCCGTCCGCGCCAGGACCTCGCTGCCTGGCGCGAAGGCCTCGTTCAGACTCACCCGGCAGGCCATCTCGCGCACACCCGGGCTGTAGCTCTCGGTGGCTATCCCCAACAGTTCATCCAGCGGCGATAACGTCCCGGCCTGCTTATTCCAGTACACCGTCCGGAGGAACTCCACTCGCCCGTTGACCGTCAGGTGCGAGGTTTTCTGGGGACCTTTGTTCCTCCACCTCACCCGCGGCTGGGTCTTGTGAGGGGGAAAACCCTCCTGCAGAGCCTTGTTCTGCAGGAGGTCCAAGGCACGCTGATAGGCCTGTTGCCGAAACACCGCGTGGGCGTCTCGCACGGGCTCCTCGCTGTCGGCGATGATCCGCCCAGCCTTGGCGGCGTTGATCGCCTGTGCGATCCGCTCCGCCAGCGCCTTCACGTCCCCCTGCAAAACCGCCTCCAGCTCCTCTGCCGTAATCCTTTTGCCTTCCATGACGCCTCCCTCACAAGCCTGGCCTCATGCGGCGGCAAGGACTGCTACAGGTGGGAATCGCCGCGAGATTGGCCGCGAGCCGGCGGCGAGGGGGTTGGCAGGGGCTTGTCGGCGGCGAAGAGCCCCAATAATGCGGCGAAATGCGGTTGTGAAGGCTGCCAAGTCACGGATTCCTCGCTTCTTCAGCGCGGCCAGCGCGCGGAACACATTCCAACCCGCACATCGAAGTAGAACAGCCATCCGAACCCGAGGCCGGCCGCGGGTCCGCACGCG
>JAZDHO010000073.1:0-54517 GCA_043805815.1 Chloroflexota bacterium | reverse complement strand
AGGAGCACTAGGTATGCCCACTCACTCCGCTGGGGAACGGAGAGCTCGTGCCGGAGGCCAGCAGCAAGACCAAGGACTGCAAGCCCCATCCCGAACCGCAACCACACAACCGTGGCAGGAGAGACCTCCTCGAGAGCGATCTTCGTGGCCACGAAGGTTGCGCCCCAGATGATGACTGTGGCAAGAGCTTCAGCAATTGCGGCAGTTCGACTTTGCTCACTCACCAGCGGCATGCATCGCTTTCCTCCTGGATCCCGCGGTCGGGATCGCTCGCGGGGGCATCGACGACTCACCCGACTCGAATTCGTGCAATTGGGGAGACCGCCCTGGCTCCCCAATGACGTTTTGCGCGGCACAAAGCCTTCGTGCGGCACTGCAATTGACCCATTATATGCGTAGTGTATAATGCGAGACCGGAGGACGTCGAATGGAGATT
This sequence comes from Chloroflexota bacterium, assembly GCA_043805815.1. GTDB lineage: Bacteria > Chloroflexota > Anaerolineae > Anaerolineales > Villigracilaceae > Fen-1038. The sequence goes on along the minus strand of JAZDHO010000073.1, from coordinate 54,081 downwards.
TCATGGTACGGTCATTCGTGCTTTCGCCTCACGGAGCGCGGTTTGGCCACCGTGGTTGCAGATCCCTTTGACAGCAAGGCGGTCGGTTACTCGCCGCTCAGGCTCAAGGCGGACATCGTTACTCTAAGTCACGATGCTCCGGGTCACAACAACGCGGATGCGGTAAAGGGTACATCTCATGTCATCAGGGGGCCTGGCGAATTCGAGATTGGCAGCGTCTTCATCACGGGCGTCCAGACTGATGGCGCGGGCACAGGTAAGAAGAACCGCGACCAACTCCGAAACACGCTCTACGTGTTTGACTATGAGGGCATGACGGTGGCCCATCTTGGTGACCTCAGGCAGGTTCCGTCGCAGACCGAGGTGGAGGCCCTGGGCACTGTCAACATCGCGCTCGTGCCTGTGGGGGGCGGAGGCGGACTCAATGCCTCGAAAGCCGCAGAAGTGGTCAGCCTGCTGGAACCCAATATTGTTGTGCCCATGCACTACGCCACACCGGAGGGGAAGATCGCCCTGGATTCGCTGGGCAAATTCCTGAAGGAAATGGGCCTGGGGAAGCAGGAGAGCCAGCCGACGCTCAAGGTCAGTCGCGCGGGCTTGCCCGAAGAAACGCGAGTCGTGGTCCTGGACTACCAGCGCGAGTAATGGCTGTGTCCGTAAAAGTCATCATGACGTGGGACATCGCGGCTGACCACGAACAGGAATACTTCGAATTTGTCATTGGCGAGTGGGTACCTGGCGTCCAACGACTAGGCTTCCAGCCCATCGATGCGTGGGCGACGGTCTTCGGCACCTACCCGCAGATCCAGGTGGGCCTGCTTGCCGACAGCGCGCCCAAAGCTCGTGAGCTGATGGGCTCGAAGGATTGGATCGCCCTCGAGGACCGTCTGCGGAGCTTTGTTAGGAACTACGCTTACAAGATTGTTGCGGCTCGAAGCGGATTTCAGTTCTGACCCGGGTTTCACAAGCGGCAGTGGGTACGGACCGCGAGGGGGCAATCGATCCCCTATCCTGAGGGCATGCTAGCTCCCGCCCTCAACTGGCACCTCCGATGGGCGTGAAGCATTCGCAAGACCTGTGGCGTTGGTTCTTCCTCCTGGCGGCTCTCGAGGCGGGAGTCGCCATTGTGGTGCTCATCACGATTCCGCGTGAGGGCACCGGCTATTCGATCACCCGCGGAGCAGCACTCGCGTTCCTTGCTGCCTGGTTTTTTGTCGGGGCGATCTGCGCCCTTCGCCCTCCGAGCCTGGTCACCAAACCTGTCAGCGCGAAGGGAATCCTAGGGTGCGCTCTGCTGGGCCTTGTGGTGGCGGCGACGCTCTTCGTCCTCCGCTATCTTAGCCCCGAGACGCTGTTGCCCTACTACAAACGGCTCAGTGTACTCCTTTGGTTCCTCCTCGCCGTGTGCGTCCAGGGGCTGGGCGTTCTGCTGATCGGCCGGTACGGCCTCCACAGCGACGCGGTCGCTGCCCCCAGAATCCTGCTGAGACCCGCAGGCATCGCCTTCGCCGCACTCCTGGCGACCTTTGCGTTGGTCGCCGTCACCCGCCTGGGGCTCACGCCCGACAGCGCCTATTGGGGCGAACCTGGCGTACCGGTCCTCGGGTGGCAACTTGCTGTTGCCCTCCTGGCAGGTCTCGGGGTGCTCCTTCTTTCGGTTCGATTCGGGCCCTCGGCGCGGCTCGATACCGTGTTGGCGGCAGCCCTCTGGCTTCTCGCAGTGGTGATCTGGCTTGGCGTTCCGCTGCAGGCGCTCCAAAACAGCTTCTACGCGCCGATCCGACCACCCTCGAGTCAGGCGTTCCCCAACTCAGATGCAGGCTACTACGATTCCATGGCCCAGAGCCTGTTGATCGGATATCCGTATCAGGGCGAGATACCGACACGGCCGCTCTACATCGTGATGCTGACTATCCTCCATCTCGTCGTGGGTGAGCGCTACGATCTCATCATTGCTGGGCAGACGCTGGTCCTCGCCCTGATACCGGTGCTGCTTTTTCGTCTCGGCTGCGCTCTGCATAGTCGGGCCGCGGGCACCATCGCGGCCTTGGCGGCCATCGGCCGAGAGGGGACCACGCTTCTGGTCTCGTCCGAGACGCGTGTCTCGAACACCAAGATGCTGCTCGTCGATCTGCCTACTCTGCTGGTCTTTCTGGCCTGCTGCTTCTTTACCGTCCGCTGGCTAGAGAGGAAGGATGTGCGCAGTGGCGTCATCGCTGGGGGCGTGTTCGGCCTACTGCTTCTCCTGCGGACGCAGGTGGCAGCCATACTTCCAGCGATTCTCCTTTTGGGCCTCTTCGCCATGGGCGCGCGCCGGCGCTTTGGATACTTGCAGATGGCCGCATTCGTGGCGGCGCTTATCCTTGCGCTCCTGCCGTGGCTTATTCACAACTACCTGCTTACTGGGCAATTTTCCATCGACGCGCCATTCCAGTATCGCATCATCGCGAGCCAATATCAATATACCGGCAACCTGGACATCGCCAACATGGAACTGGAGGGCAAGGGCCTGCTGGGAATCCTGGCGACGTTTGCCTTCCGAGACCCGCAGTTCGTGTTGGGATTCATCGCCAATCACGCCTTCGCCACGCAGATTGGTGCCCTACTGGCGCTGCCGCTGATCCACACGTACAACGGCCTTCTCGCAGATATCAGTCTGCATTGGGTGGGCTGGGATGGCACGCTGGGCTGGCAGAATACTTTGCTGGCCGTCGCGTATCTCGGAATCATCGGGATTGGCCTGGGTTCCGCATGGAATCGCATGCGCTGGGCGGGCGTGGTGCCATTGGCTTTCTCGCTTGGATACAGCCTGGCAAATGGAATTGCTCGATTCTCTGGATGGCGCTACGATTTGCCGGCGGACTGGATTGCGTACTTCTATTTTGCGTTGGGCGTTGCCGAGGTCTTGGTATTCCTGGCGGCCCTTTTCGGAGCAGGCCGCGATTGCCTGCTCTCCCCCCGAGAGGGAGCCGTCGAAGACGGGAAGGGGAGAAGCCAGCTCGTTCCCGTGCTGGCGGTGTTCTTCGTGATCGGCCTTCTGCCTTGGCTCGCCGAATACATCGCCTCGCCGCGTTATGGCAATGAGCCATCGCGAGGACTGGCGGCGCGGCTGGCGACGGCACCGGCGGTTCAGGCTCTGGGAATCTCCGCCGCAGAAATCGGCGCAGCGTCGGCAGCACCCGGCACCGTGCTTGAAATCGGCCGCGCGCTGTATCCTCGCTTCTTCTCGCGCGGAAACGGGCTCGCGTCCGCCCATCCGTGGCCGGCATACGCGCCGCGGGACTTTCCGCGACTGGGTTTCCTCCTGCTTAATCAGTCCCGGCATGATGTCATCCTGGCTACCCGACAGATTCCCTGGGATTTCACCCATGCGGCGGATGTTATCGTGCTGGGTTGCCGGACGGAGGACTACGTCGACGCTCGGCTGGTTCTCTTCCTGGATTCTGGAATCACCTATCAAGGGACGCCCATCAGCGAGCCGTGTCCCTAGCAAACGGCCGCTGCGGACGACCTCCGGGATGCACGCATGACCCGCTTTTCCTCCCGCGTTCTCATGTGGTACGCGCGAAATGCGCGGCCGCTGCCTTGGAGGATTCGCGCCGAGCCTTATCGAACGCTTGTTTCGGAAGTGATGCTTCAGCAGACGCGAGTCGAGACCGTTCTGCCATACTTCGACCGCTGGATGGCTCGATATCCTTCGATCCAAGAACTGGCGGCCGCGTCGGAGAGCGCAGTTCTGGGGCTGTGGGAGGGATTGGGATATTACGCCCGGGCCCGCAACTTGCTTCGGGCTGCCCGCGCGATCGTCGACGACTTCGAGGGGCAGATACCTTCTGACCCCAGCACACTGCGCAAGTTGCCCGGAGTGGGCACCTACACAGCCGCCGCCATCGCATCGATTGCATTTGGCGGGGACGAACCCGCGGTGGACGCAAACATACGCCGAGTGCTCGCGCGCGTTTTCTGCGTCAGGATCGAAGCCGATTCGCGTCTGGCCGAGGAGCGGTTTCTAAGCATTGCTGCCGCACACCTTCCGCGTGGCAGGGCCGGCGAATTCAACCAGGCGCTAATGGACCTGGGCGCCACGGTCTGCCTGCCGCGTCGACCGCGGTGCGGCGCCTGCCCTGTGGTTGCGCTCTGCGAGGCGCGGAAAAGCGGAGTTCAGGCGCAGTTGCCGCTCAGAGCCGGTCGGAGGGGGGTACCTCATTATGTCGTCGGCGCAGCCGTAATTAGGCGTCGAGACCAGGTGCTTATCGCGAAACGCGCATCCAAAGGCCTGCTCGGCGGATTGTGGGAGTTTCCCAAAACCACATTGGGCAAGATCCCTCGGCGCCCAGGCGGAGTCGAACAAAGGCTTGCATCCGTCCTGGAAGGAGGATACGCGCTCAAGCTTCGGAGGCTGGAGCCCATGGCCGTTGTCCAACATGCCTACTCGCATTTTCGAGTGACCGTGCACGCCTATGTCTGCAGTACGCGCGCGGCGTTGCGCCAAGGTGGTCTCCGGTGGGTGAAGGTCGATCGACTTGCGCGGTACCCGATGGGAAAGGTTGATCGCAGAATTGCTGAGCGGCTGCAAGGCTCTGGGCAGTAGGCGGAGAAGAGCCGGCCGCGGGCCGGCCTGGCCGATTTCAGGGGCATGCGGATGAGCGATCGGTATTGGGTCGAGCGGCAGAGGATGGTTGAAGACCAGATCAGGCGACGCGGTTTGCATGATGCCCGCGTCCTGGGAGCCATTGCAGAAGTCCCTCGGCACCTTTTCGTTCCCGCCCCAGCGCGGGCAGCCTCATATGACGACACTCCACTCGTGATCGGACATGGGCAGACGATCTCCCAACCCTACATCGTCGCCCTGATGACCAGCGCCCTCGAACTGCGGGGTGCCGAGCGGGTGCTTGAAGTGGGAACCGGCTCCGGCTATCAGACCGCTATCCTATCGCAACTTGCTGGCGAGATTCACACCATTGAATTGATCCCCAAGCTTTCCGCGAGGGCAGCACGGGTTCTGGCTCTCCTCCGATGTCACAACGTCCGAGTGCACACGGGAGACGGCTCACTGGGTTGGCCGGACGCTGCCCCCTACGACGCGATTATCGTGACTGCGGCCGCGCCCGCATTGCCCGCGCCGCTGATCGAACAGCTCGCCGACCACGGCCGGTTGGTGATACCTCTTGCCTCCGCCAACGGCTACCAGCTTCTCACGGTCATCCGCTGCGACGGTGGACGGATATCGGAGCAGGTGCTTGCGAGTGTGGCCTTCGTGCCCCTTCGCGGCAGGTTCGGCGTGAAGAGATAGTCTCACGTCCGCGCGCGCATTCCGGAGCCGTCGATCTGCGGCGCCGGCCTCATGCACTACGTCTTGCTGAGCGTGACGAACACCATCGGGCGGCGCTTCACGGCGTCGTGCAAGTAGCTCTTCACAGCGCCAACAATGTCCTTCTGATTCTCCAGTCCCCCGCCGTTCACGATTTCCATTACGCGTTTTCGCACTTCAGGGATGAGCTTCTCGGCGTCCTGTGGGGAAACGTATCCACGTGTGAGTACCTCAGGCTCGCCAAGCAAGCGTCCTGTCATCTTGTCGAGACTGATGTCGATCAGCAGGATGCCGTTTCGCGCCAGCATCTCTCGCTCGCGCATGACACCGTAGTCAATATCACCAATGGACTCCCCGTCCACGAAGATGTACTCGCCGGGAATTCGTTCGCCCAACTTGATGGTCCCACCGCTTAGCTCCACGATCTGGCCGTTCTCGACGACCACGATGTTCTCTCGCGGAATCCCTACTTCCGCCGCAAGGTCCGCATGTCGCGTTAATTGTCGCAATTCGCCGTGGATAGGCAGGAAATGCTTCGGTTTCACCAGATTGATGAGCAGTTTCTGCTCCTCCTGGCTGGCATGCCCCGACACGTGGACCGGCAGAATGCCGTCGTAGATGACGCGCGCCCCGCGGCGCATCAGGCGGTTGATTGTCTTGCTGATGGTCTCTTCATTGCCAGGAATCGGGTGTGAAGAGAGGACCACGGTGTCGCCGGGCTTCAAGTCGAATTGCCGGTTTGTGCCCGTGGACAGCCGTCCCACTATCGACGCTGGTTCTCCCTGTGAGCCGGTGCACATGAGCACCACTTTGTGATCCTGCATGCTCAGGGCTTGCTCAAGCGGAACAAGAAGCTCGTCGGGGATATTCAGGTAGCCGAGTTTGCGAGCGATCTTGACGTTGTCGAGCATACTTGGCCCGGCCAATGCCATCTTGCGACCATGGCGAGCTGCTGCGTCGGCCACCTGCTGCACTCGCGATATCAACGACGCAAATGTGGCGATGATCACGCGGCCGCGGGCCTCTGTGAATACTTTGTCAAAGGCGGGTCCAATCACCATCTCTGACGGTGTCCAGCCTGGGCTCTCCGCATTTGTCGAATCAGACAGAAGCAAATCGACCCCCCGCTTCGAGAACTCCGCCAACTTCGCGTAATCCGTGGGCCACCCGTCGACGGGCGTCTGATCAAACTTGAAATCGCTTGTGTGGACGATCAGGCCTGCCGGCGTTGTGATTCCGAGGCCGACGGCATCCGGGATCGAGTGAGACACGTGAAAGAACTCGACTTTGAATGGAGCGAGCTCAACGCGGCCCCCGGCCTGAACGGTGTTCAGTTGAACCTTGCCCGAGGCGCCCGCGCGCGCCAACTTGACCTCGATCAGGCCGCGCGTGAGCGCCGTGGCGTATACCGGTGCCGGTATATCGTTGACCAGGTGCGCCACCGCGCCGACATGGTCCTCATGGCCGTGGGTGATGATAATCCCAACCACCTGATCGGCGCGGTCTCGCAGATAGGCGTAGTCGGGAATGATGTAGTCGATCCCCAACATATCGTTCTCGGGAAACATGATGCCGGCATCCACGATAATGATCTTGCGATCGAACTCGTAGGCCGTCATGTTCTTGCCGACTTCCCCAAGTCCCCCCAGGGGAATGATCTTCAGTGTTCCTTGCTTGCTCATTGGATTACTCTTCCTCACCTTCTCCTACGTAGACGAATTGCCAGCCGCAACCGGCTGCCTGCATCACTCTCACGTCATAAAACAAACAACCCCGCCGATTTGGGACCTCCGCGGGGCTGTGCGTGCCATTCACCTTGGCCGTGCGAGACTGCCAATTGGCAGTGAAAGTCAAATCCAACGAGCGCTAGTATAGCAGGAGAGCGGCGATTTGTCAAAGCGCTGCGCGTAAGAGTCTCGTTAAGCTTAGTGGTCCAGCGGCGGGCTTGGATCAACCTCGTCTCAGGCCTGTTCCTCTTTCGGTCGGAAGGAGGCCACGTCAAGACCAGATGCGGCCGCAGACTCGTCGCCTGCTTCTGGGAGCCTTCAACGCGGGTCGCGCCGCAGGATTGCCGGGCAGAGGACCTCACGCCCGTGCGCGTGCTTCTCGTGCAGCCCGCTTCCGCCGAATCGCGGCGACTCCCGGGCAGGGTTGCTGAGAATGCCTGCAGCGCGTGGTAGTCGTTTACCCTACGCGTTGCTTAAGAAGCCAATCTTTAAGGTGGGAGTGCCGAGGTACGCTTGTACCGCCGCCCACCGTATGCTAGAATGCACACAATTCGCCATATGTATGGGTAAAGCAAGGCGGATACCCTACATATGGCTATTACATCTGTTCTGCATTCAACGCCGATGCGCTGCCCATACTGCCACTTTCACGACTCGAAGGTGCTCGACACATCCCATGACAGTCATGGAGGCATCAGGCGCCGTCGCGAGTGCTTCAGATGCAAACAACGATTCAGCACCTATGAACGCCCTGTCCTTTCGGCGCCACTAATAATCAAGCAGGATGGTACGCGCGAGGAGTTCGACCGCGAGAAGCTCGAGCGCGGAATACGCATCGCTTGCGCCAAGCGGCCGGTGTCGGCGGCCGACATCGAACGCCTGGTTGGGCAGATCGAATCCGAATTGCAGCGGCTTGGGAAGTCAGAGGTCTCCTCGCGCGTGATCGGAGACATGGTGATCAACGGGCTGAAGGAGATGGATCAGATCGCGTACATCCGCTTCGCAATCGTGTACTTGCGCCTGGACGACCTGGGCGCCCTTCGCAAGGAAATCGACAGTTTGCTAAAGGGCTGATTCGTGGCAGCTTCCGCTTCCCGTTGAAATCGACGGGGTGGCGCTGCTGCTTTCTGGCTTTCGAATTGTACAGATCCTATTCAGGAGTTGCTCATGAGTGCCAAGGCCGCAGCCAGTCTTAAGCAAGGACTGCTTCCGACACCACCGTTGCCCCGGTCCCTGCCCAAGGTCCGACTGACGGACAATGCCCGGCAGGTGCTGGAGCGCCGCTACGTTCGCCGCGGGCAGGACGGCAAACCGGCGGAGACCGTGGATGAGATGTTCTGGCGGGTTGCGTACCACGTGGCGAAGTCCGAAGAGCAGTGGAATGGCGACGTGACTGAGCGTGCCAGGGAGTTCCATGCCCTCCTTACCAGCCGCAAGTTCTTTCCCAACTCTCCGACTTTCACCGGGGCCGGCACGCCGCTGGGCCAGTTGGCAGCCTGCTTCGTACTGCCCATTACGGACGATATGGGCCGCGATGCCGCCGGCATTTTCCAGACGCTGCGGGATGCGGCCCTGATCCAACAAACGGGCGGCGGAAATGGTTTTGCCTTCTCGCGTCTCCGTCCCCAGGGTTCCGTGGTCAAGACTTCGGCCGGTCAGGCGACGGGCCCCGTCGGCTTTCTGCGCGTCTATGATCACGCCTTCGGCGAGATCGCACAAGGCGGCACGCGCCGCGGCGCTAATATGGGCGTACTGCGCGTCGATCATCCGGATATCGAGGAGTTCATCACCTGCAAGACCAACGAGAATCAAATCACGAACTTCAATATCTCTGTCGGAATCATTGATGACTTCATGCGCGCGGTCCGTGACAACACCGACTGGGAGTTGCGCTTTCCTGAGGTGCGGGACCCGGGTTACCGCGAGATCCGCGGCACGCTTGAACAGATGCAGGCAGGAGGAGTTCCCATCGTGGTGCACAAGAGGGTCCGCGCGCGGAAGCTTTTTGAGCAGATCGTGAAGCAGGCCCATCACAATGGAGAGCCGGGCGTCCTGTTCCTCGATGCCGCCAACCGCAGCAATCCGGTACCCCATTTGTATCCGCTTGAGGCGACGAATCCCTGCGGAGAGCAATGGCTTGGGCCCTATGAGAACTGCTGTCTGGGCTCTGTCAATCTCAACGAGCATTGCGGCGCCGAGGGTTCCGTGGACTGGGAATCGCTCCGGAAGAGCGTCGTCACATCCACACGCTTCCTGGATGACGTTGTTCAGGCAAATGCCTACGTCCCGGCCGTGCCCCAGCTTACAGAGGCCGCACACCAGGCCCGCCGCATCGGCCTCGGCATCATGGGCCTCGCAGACATGATGTATCACGTCGGGGTTCGCTACGGATCGCCTGCAGGCCAGGAATTCGGCGCGCAGCTAATGGAGTTCGTCCGCTACTACGCCATGCTGACCAGCATTTCCTTGGCCGAGGAGCGCGGGCCTTTCCCAGCCATTCAGGGCTCCATCTACGATATGGACAACCTTCGCTGGACTCCGCCGGTACCGATCGCGAACTATGCCGGCGACTGGGGCAGACCAGTGCTGAATTGGGCTGCTGTCGTGGATGGGATCAGGCGCCACGGAATTCGTAACGCCGCCCAGACAACGATCGCGCCCACCGGCACCATCGCGACGGTCGCCGGCTGCGAGGGATACGGGTGTGAGCCCGTCTTCGCGCTGGCCTACACGCGTCATGTAGATGATCACGGAAGAGATCTACAGCTTCCGTATGCCAGCCCGCGATTCGATGAGGCGCTCCGGAAACTGGGACTTGGCGAGGAGAAGCGGCAAGAGATCGTTGAACGCGTCATGCGACTCGGCACGTGTCAGGAAATCAGCGAGATCCCGCATGATGTGCGCCGCGTGTTCGCGGTGTCGGGCGATATATCGGCCGAGGAGCACGTGCGCATGCAGGCGGCCCTGCAGGCGTTCGTGGACAACTCGCTTTCCAAGACCGTGAATTTCCCGGAGGGCGCCACCGAGGACGAGGTCGCCCGCGCTTATATGCTCGCGTGGGAGCTTGGGTGCAAGGGAATCACGGTCTATGTCACGGGCACACGCGAGAAGGTCGTACTCGAAACCAGGGCAACTGCTGAGAGGCAGAAGGCAAGTCCTGCGCAACTTGAGCCAGGTTCTTTCGCGCCCATCTCGTCCTGGGCAGATGGCAAGAAACCGCGACCAGCCGCCCTTACGGGACAGACCTACAACATAGAGACGCCGGTCGGCAAAGCCTTCATTACCATCAATGAGAATGGAGGCCGTCAGCCTTTTGAGGCCTTCATCAACACGGCCAAAGCAGGCTCTGAGACCGCTGCCGTCTCTGAAGCGATTGGGCGGCTCATTTCGTATGTCTTGCGTATGTCTTCTCCAATCCTGCCCACCGAGCGACTGCGCGAGGTAATGCGGCAACTCCTGGGCATCGGCGGGGGTCGGTCACTGGGGTTTGGTCCGAACCGTGTCCGCTCCTTGCCCGATGGCATTGGACAGGTGCTGGATCAGTACCTGCGTCGCAAGGATGGCGTGGTGAATGACGCGGTGGCGGCGCGCCCCGAGGACACGGCGGGTCACGTCCTCGAGAGCGAGGCAGAATCGACCGAGCAGCCGAATCGGATCGGGGACCTTTGCCCCGAATGCGGCGAGGCCGCCGTCGTTAACGAAGAGGGCTGTCGCAAGTGCTACGCGTGCGGATACTCCGAGTGCTGAACACTTTCTGGGCGGCCCAGGTGGGTTAACACTCGCGGCAAGGCAACGCGAGCAGACCCTGTACTGGCTTCGCTGCCCAGAAGAAGGCTACACTCCTCGCTTTGAGTGAGTACCATGCGGCCAGTTATTGCCCAGCGGATGGAGTCAGCCACGCGGACCGGAGTCACGCGTTGGGTCAGGGAGGGCACAGGCGATCTCCTTCACCCGGATCGAGCGTCGCTTAGCACCGACAGTATTCCAGCCGCAGACCAGAGACAACCGTAGCACCGACGTCTTGCCGGCGGTGGAGTTACTATTGGTGCCCTAAGGCTATTTCCGGCCGCCGCGCCCGCGTGCGGTCTCGTAGATCTCTATGTACTTATCCACTGGGACTTGTGCGATCGCCTGACCTATCACGTCCGCGGGAATATCCTCACGGGACTTGAAATGCACGCACGATTTCCCCATGTTCAGCTTCTTCCCGCTTACGGCGTATGCCTGCTTGAACCACTTCTCGGTACTCTTGTCCCCGTAAACGGCCATCAGGTATAGCGTTACATAAGACTTCTGCGATGCGAGTCCAGCCAGCATCAGGGGGCGACGATTGTAGGTATTGGGATACGATGCCAGGGGTATCTCGTAGAGGATCATGCCGCCTTCGAAGCGCTCCACGTATCCGGCGGGCAGGTTCTTAAGGATCGCCTTCCGCAAATCACGCAGAATGAAGCCGCGATCACTCGGAAGGGAATCCAGGAATCGTTCAAGTGCCACGTCCGCCTCGCTGGTTGCTCGCATCGTGCAGCTCACCGCTCCGTGATCGTCACACTCTCGATCACGTCGCCCGCGAAATCCGGATTCTGGTCTGGGTCCCGTCGCCTCAGCCCGTTCACCACGTCCATTCCGCCGATGACCTGACCGAATATCGTGTAGCCGCCATTCAGCTGAGGCTGCGGCCCGAATGTGATGAAGAACTGGCTGCCATTGGTGTCGCGGCCCGCGTTTGCCATGGCCACGACGCCTGCCCTGTCGAATAGCAGCTCGCTGTCCTCGTTCGCAAACTGGTATCCAGGGCCGCCACCCCCGGTGCCCGTGGGATCTCCTCCCTGTGCCATGAATCCTTCCAGCACGCGGTGAAAGGTCACGCCGTTGAAGTAGCCTTCTCTGGCGAGGAAGACGAAATTGTTCACGGCGATCGGTGCCTCGTCCGCGTGCAGCTCAATGTTGAACTCACCGCCCTTCGCCGTCCTAACGGTGGCCAAGTACTGCCGGCCCGGGTCCAAGATCATGGCGGGAGGGGCACTCCACTGGGTGGGCGCCGGCGCCGCCTCTCCGCCTGAGAGAACCCTCCATCCAATGGTGCCTATTACGAGGGCAATCACCAGAATGCCTACAAGCTGAATGCCGTCCAAGCCAGGCGGATGGGCCGTGACGCTCGTTTTCTTCAATTTGCGTCGGTCTATGCTCATCGGGCGTTGACTCCGTTGAGTGGGATGATACTACGGTTGGGACCCTCGCGTCCGAGGCCCAATGAGGTCGATTGCCCGCTCGGGTATACTGACTTCCTGTCATGATCGCGACAGGGGCCCTCTGCGAGCCCGGCCTTGACGTGGTCTGGCCTGCGCAGCCGAGGCTGTGCCTTACGAAGGAGTCGCCATGCCCGGGATAATCCTCTTAGGTCTTGGTCCGGGCGCGCCGGATCAGATCACGCGCGAGGCATGGGGGTTCCTCGCCTCAGCTTCAGACGTGTGGTTGCGCACGCGCCAACACCCGGCAATCGCCCACCTCCCTCCGACTGTCACTGTCCACTCGTTTGACGACGTCTACGAACACGGCGAGTCATTCGAGGCTGTCTATTCGACCATCGTGCAGAAGGTGCTTCAGCTTGGACGACAACCGGAGGGCGTCATCTACGCTGTTCCCGGCCATCCCCTTGTTGCAGAGACAACCGGTCCCGAGCTCCTACGACGTGCTGCCAGCGAAGGATTGCCCGTGCGAGTCGTGGGGGGAGTCTCGTTCCTTGAACCGACCTTTTCGGCCCTAGGCATTGATCCCTTTCCCCGGCTTACGCTGTACGACGCACTCACTCTTGGACAAGCTCACGTCCCCTTATTCCCTCCCGACGCGCCCGCGCTGATCGCCCAGCTTTACTCCCGTCTGGTTGCCGCCGAGGTGAAGGTCGTTCTTAACTCGACCTATCCTGATGAACACAAAGTGTTCCTCGTCCACGCGGCCGGCACGGAACTTCAGCGGGTGGAGGAGCTCGCCCTGTACCAGATCGATCGTAGCGAGCACATCGGAGCCCTGACGTGCCTGTTTCTTCCCCCGCTCGAGCATGGCACATCCCTTGAAGCGCTGCAGGAGGTTGTGGCGCACCTCCGGGCGCCGGAGGGTTGCCCGTGGGATCGGGAGCAAACCCACGCTTCGCTCCGCCGACACCTTCTTGAAGAGTCGTACGAAGCCATGGCGGCGATGGATACCGGGGTCGCGGGTGATATGCGCGAGGAGTTCGGCGATCTCCTCTTGCAGATCATGCTGAACTCCCAGATCGCCGGAGAACTCGGAGAATTCACACTCAACGACGTCAGCAAGGGTATTCACGACAAGATCGTGCGGCGGCACCCGCACGTCTTTGGCGGCCTTAAGCTCGAAGGCGTGGAGAACGTCCTGACGAATTGGGAGCGCCTCAAGGAGACCGAGCGGGACACCGAGGGCGCTTCCGGCGGGCTGCTCGAGGGCGTGCCTCTGGCCTTGCCCGCCCTGAGCCAGGCGCAGGAATACCAAGATCGCGCCGCTCGGGTCGGTTTCGATTGGCCGGAAGTTCAGGGGGTTCTGGACAAGGTTGCGGAGGAGGTCAGCGAGGTGCAGGCCGCGGCTGGAGCCAACGAGTTGACCCGCGAGCTTGGAGATCTACTCTTCGCACTTGTGAACCTCTCGCGCTGGAAGGGCATCGATGCCGAATCGGCCCTTCGAGCTTCGAATCTCCGCTTCAAGAAACGGTTTGGCCTGATGGGGCAGGCGGCGCGGCACCTCGATCAACGGCTATCTAACTTGACGCTCGGTGAGATGCAAACGCTTTGGGAGCAGGCAAAGGCTTCGGAAGGATAGCCCGCCTGCCTCCCGGCCGCGCCGGAGCCACAAAACCCTCAGGGATCGCAGCGAAATGTCTCGAGTGCATCGCTGAGGTGTCGTCGTGGCGCCGCCGGCTGATCCGCGTAAGCCTTCCTGGCGAATGTGCGGCCGGCGCACTCCCACACGGCTGCCCCACCGTAAGGGAGTAGTTCAGTGGCGCCCGTTGCCATGGAACAAACCTGGCGCTTTAGGCCGCTACCGTGATAGCTTCGGGCTGTCCGCCGCGGGGATCGACCGCATCGTCCACAACGAGCTCCAGCAGAAAGCAGCGCTCCGGGCTGCCAGCGGAAGTCCGCCAGATCAGTTCAATGAATGCGGATTCACTGTGGGCGTCCAGCCGGCCCTCTTCGTGCTTGCTAGCCGCAGGCGAACTCGGGTTTTCCTTTGCCACGACGTCGCAGAACGCAAGTCGTTCCGGTTGGCCGACAAAGAACTCATACTCGCAGAAGATTCCGGATAATGGAGCAGGTGTGGAACTCGGATCGGCGCTCGGCGCAGGCCGGTGCGTTCAAGCGGGGAACGCTGCAATTGTGGCCCTCACGGCGTCTCGTATCGATGCTTCCGCAGCAGGGGCGGGGGCCGCCCGCCCGCACCCGACTGCGACGACTTCCGGGAGGGCGACAAAGACGAATTAGCTCACTGGCATGCCTTCAGGATCTCCGGTGCCAGCGTGTCGGCCAGGATGTGATGTGCCTCCGGCTTCAAGTGAAGCGGCGTGTCCGCGAAGTACTCCGCCGGAAACACGTCCCAAAGGTCAAGGTATTGCCAACCGCTGTCGGCCGCGACCTCGGCCAGATAGGATCTGTACTGGTCATACACCCAACGCGGATAGTAGCTGTTGTAACGAACATCACTGTTGGCGATGTCCTTCATGATGAGAATGGGTTGGTTTACCAGGAGCACAGGTATACCATCCGCGATTTCATAGAACGCCCGAACCTGGTCGATCGAAACCTGGTTTCTGCGCAGCGTGGGAGGTTTCAGGCCCTCGAAAGTCTCGTCGGCACTCAATTCCACTGCCGGCAGCTGGGGCGGACCGGCGATCTGATCCTGATTCGTTGCGATGTGAATCAGGGAATACAGCTGATAACGGGTCACCCGGAACATGCTGCGATTGCGGCTGACGACTTCGTCCAGGAGACTCGGCGGCTTATCGTCACGCGGCAGGAAGTCGAAGCGCACCGCCAGCCTGCGAAAGACCTCTGGATTCTGTGTAACGATCCAGTGATCGACCCGTGTCTTCGGCATCAGCGTGTACCAGGTGACCAGCCAGACGATCGCATCCGGCTGCATGCTCATGGCCCGGTCCAGGATCATGATGTCCTTGGTGGCCGAGGAGCGGGGGAAACTCAGGTTGTAGAATCGTGGCTGCTTCCCGTGGCAATTCAACTCGAGCCGGTTGAGCTGGCCAGGTAGCACCGCCTCGGGGGTGAGTTGCAGGCCCCAGATCGTAGAATCCCCCAGAACCAACACGCGGAACTCATTGGGGGCCTTGGCAACGGACACGACGTGGGTTTCGAACATGGCGTCCAGGTTCCCCACATCCAAGGCTTCGTCGACGGGAGGCACGGTGCTGAGCGGAAACCGCTCGCGTTTGATGCCGAACAAGCCGTAGGCATTTTCGGCATTCAGGGGGACTGGCGCTGCCACGATCAAGAACTCGAGCACGAGGAAAAGCAGAACGCCCTTCAAAAAGACGCGCTTCGCATCGACCGAGCTCCGCATGCTTTGATTATAACCATGGGATGCGCGGCCTCTGCTGACGCTGTGGTGGGTAGATCCACGCCGCTTTGCGAAACCTTGACATTACCTAAGCCCCCAAGAAAAGCGAGAGACCTGCGATCACGAACTCGCAGGTCCCTCGCTACAATCGATAACGACTCAGTGGCCGCTTCCTGGCATTGGCGTGCCGCTAAATACATCCGGCGCCTCGGGACCCTCGACCTCGAGGTAGCCGGCCAGCCCTCGCTGCAGGCGGGAAAGCGCATGGTCGACCAGAATGTAGCGCCCAGGGACCTCGAGGGCAAACTCCACCATGGCGGCTCCACCCGGCGGAACGAGGATCGTCTGCACGTTGGTCAGCGGGGGCGAGGTGACTGAGGCCAGGTCGTAAGCCCGATCGAAGATCTCTCCGATTACGTGGAACGCCGAGGTTTTATTGGGCCCTCCCACGCCGAAGAAGATGCGCACGGTCTCTCCGACCTGTGCCTTGAGCGGATTCTGGGTTGTCAGGGCATTCACTGCCCCGTTAATCACGTAGTAGTCCGGCCGCTCATCAAGCAGCTTCTGCACATCGGATACCTGCGCGCCCACCTCGCCAAAGCTGCCCGTCGTGTAGATCTCACCTTGCATCACATAGAATTCGCGGTCGACCGCCAGCAGACCGGCTTCAGGCTCCACCAGGATCAAGCCGTACATGCCGTTGGCGATGTGAAGTGCCACCATCGGCGTCGCGCAGTGGTAGACGTACAGCCCCGGATTCAGCGGCTTGAAGCTGAACGAGGTCTCCTGGCCAGGGGCGGATGAGGTAAAGACAGCTCCACCGCCGGGTCCGGTAACGGCGTGGAAGTCTACCGAGTGGGGCATCGTGCTGCCTGCGGCATTCCTGAGGTGAACCTCCACCGTGTCACCGACTCGAACCCGGAAGAACGGGCCCGGTACCAAATCGTTAAATGTCCAGTAGGCAAAGGTCGTGCCGTCGGCCAGTTGGCCAATGACCTCGGTCGTCTCCAAGTCGAGGCGCACGTATTCAGGACCTCGGATCTCAAGCGGGCCGGGAAGGTCGGTTGGTTTCCGAACAATGTTCACGCCGGTGGACGCGGCTGAGGAGTTGCTCGCGGGCACGGCAGCATACGATTCGGCCGTCGCGCTGTTCGCGGGGGACATGTCCTCCGTCGGGACCGTCGCCTGTGGCTCACCAGCCACCTCGAAGGTGCCCTCCATGCCGGCTTCACGATGCCCGGGGAGGTCGCAGAAGTAGGGAAAGGAGCCCGCGCGGTCCGCGCCAAAAGTGACGTTGACAGTGCTGCCCTGTCCGACTACGTGCCCCGAATCAACGTTGAAGTCTGGCATGATGAGGTTGTGCTCAGCGCCCTCTCCGCTCATCAGATTTATGGTGACGATATCGCCGACCTTTGCCTGCAGAGTAGGATTCCTGACGCCGTCGATCGTACCACCCATGCCGATGTACACCATTCGGCCTCCGTCAAGGCCGCTCTTGAGTGAATACGTGACCCTGTTGGTCTCCCGGGGCTGACCGCATCCCGTGATCAGCAAAGCCGCAAGCAACAGCAATCCCGGTAGCGGCGAAGTTCTACGCATTAACGCCTCCTGTGTTCTGACTGGTTTCTGAGGCTGCCCTTCTCAGATCATTGATGAACGCATCCCAGGGCAGCCTGTATGCGGCGGCGGTTTCCCGAAGCGTGCAGAAGCGCGCCAGGCTGCACCCAATGCAGGCTGTGCGCCGGGCGATAAGGATCTTCGTTATCCCCGGAGTTCCCTCGAGTGCCTCCGCGATGGTGGTATCCGCGTTAAAGAGTGGGATGTTCATCGCGTGGGATGGTACTCCCCGGCACGGGATTTGTCTTTGCGCCAGCGCAATGAAGCGAGGCGGGCTGCTAGGGCAGGCTGTCCGCTATGCGCACCAAGGCGTGGGGTTCGATGATCCTCACGCGCTCGCGGCCCGCCTCCACCAGCCCGCGCCGGTGCCAATCGGCCAGAACCCGGCTCACAGTGTGCAGGGTTGTGCCGGACATCTCTGCCAAGTCCTCCCGGGTCAGTGCAAGTACAATCCCGTCCTCAAGCCTCTGACCGGATTGGGCCGCCAGGCGCAGGACGGTACGACAGATCCGCTGCTCCACGCGCTCGGTCGCCAGTTCCCGGTAACGAGATTGCATCTCCTGAATGTAGGATGTCATAAGCTGCATCAGATCCATCGATAAGTGCGGATGGGTCTGCAGCATATCCCGCAGGAATCCACTGGGTATTGCGAGGGCCGCACTGTCCTCGATGGCCTGAGCGCTCGCGGGATACTGAGCGTCCGGCCGGACGGCGCCTAGGGCGCCGAAAAGCTGCCAGGGATAGATTGTACGCAGGTTTACCGCCTGGCCACCCGTACCGGACTGCAGGAGCTTCACCTGGCCCTGGATCAGCACGTGGGCGTGTTCGGCCGCGTCCCCTTGAAGGAAGTAGTACTCTCCCTCCTCGACCTGCCGAAGGGCGCTTGCCCGCAGCACTTGGCGCACCTCTTCCTCCGAGGCGTTGCGAAACACAATGACCTGGCGCAGATCCGCGGGCGAAATGTGCACGGGCGGATTCTACCCGCCAATCCGCCTCGTTCATCCTTGACTGCCTGGGCCGGCTCCGCTATGATTGAGGCAGTACCCTGCCCCCTAGGGGGGGGTAAGGCCAGGGGCTTCTGAGGCGTCGGTGATCGAGAGGTGGCATGGACGGAAACGAGAATGCCCTGCGTCGGCTAAGAACGATCGAGGGACACCTTCGGGGAATCATCCGGATGGTGGAGCAGGACGAGTACTGCATAGACGTCATCCGTCAGATCCAGGCTGTGGAGGCCGCGCTCAGCAAGGTCAGCGGCCATATCCTGGAGCAGCACTTGGATTCGTGCGTGACCACGGCAATCAAGGGCAACAACCCCAAAGAGAGGGAGCGCGTGCTCCGCGAGATCACGGAAGTCTTCGAAATGTCCACGAAAGCCTAGGCCGGTGCTTCCAGTTTCCAGCCACATCACGAGGCTTCATCCCAGGGAGAGACAAATGACCACGATCACCTACAATATTCCAGCAATCCATTGCATGCACTGCACCCACACCATCGAGATGGAAGTGGCCGACATGGCTGGTGTCGAGTCGGTGCAGACTGACCTGGCCGGCAAGAAGATCACCGTGACGTTCGCGCCACCTGCCGACGACGACAACATCCGGGCGCTGCTCGCCGAGATCGAGTACCCGGCGCTTTAGTGCACAGCGCGGCCGCCACCCGCGGAAGCCTACAGCTGCCCGGTCAAGTGCGAGATCTGCAATCCAGTTGGATTCCACCATGCCAGAGACCAAACAACTGACCTTGCCCATCACGGGCATGTATTGCGCGAACTGCGTTTCCACCCTCGAGAGGAATCTCAAGAAGGTCGGTGGCGTGCACTCGGCTGCCGTCAACCTCGCGTCTGAGCGCGCCGTCGTTGAGTTTGATCCCGGACAGGCGAATCTCGGGCTGCTGGTCGCGCGGCTTGAACGGGCGGGCTACGGGATCGCCTCCGGCTTGGCGGAGATTCCCCTGAAGCGCCTTGCGGATGACAATGACGCCCGTCGCTTGGAGAAGGCTCTCGAATCGATTGAGGGGACGCTCGACGTGCACGTGAGCCTTGCGACCGAGTCCGCCCGCATCAAGTACGTGCCGACCGTCCTGAGCCAGGCGGAGATTCGCCGGGCTATATCCAGGGCTGGCTTCGAGGCCCTCGACGTGGGAGGTCAGTCGGAGGACGTCGAGGCACGGGCGCGGGAGCAAGAGATCACGTCGCAGTGGCGGTTGCTCATAATCGGGCTCCTGTTCAGTCTGCCCCTCTTCCTGCTATCCATGGCGGGGGATCTCGGTATTCTCCCCGCGGCGTTCTACGACATGTTGCCTATGCCCGGAATGGCGACACGGCCAGCACCATGGGTGATTACCCTGATGTGGGTCCTTGCAACCCCGGTGCAGTTCGGGGTCGGCTGGCAATACTACGTCGGGGCGTTCAAGTCCCTTCGGAATGGGTCCGCCAACATGGACGTTCTCATCGCCATGGGCTCATCGGTCGCATACCTCTATTCAGTTGTGGTCGTGCTTGGTTTCGTCTCGGGGCACGTCTACTTCGAAACGGCCGCGGTCATCATTACTCTCATTCGTCTCGGTAAATACCTCGAAGCCCGTGCCAAGGGGCGTACGTCGGAGGCCATCAAGAAGCTGATGGGTCTGCGCGCGCAGACCGCCCGGGTCGAGCGCGAAGGCGTGGAAGTCGACATTCCCGTGGACGATGTGAGCGTCGGCGATCTGGTCGTGGTGAGACCGGGCGAGTCCTTTGCGGCCGACGGCGTAGTTGTAGAGGGGCATTCAAGTGCAGACGAATCGATGCTCACCGGAGAATCCCTGCCTGTCGGCAAGGGCCCGGGCGACAAAGTCATAGGCGCCACTGTCAACAAGCTGGGGTTGCTCAAGTTCGAGGCGACTAAGGTGGGCTCCGAGACCGCCTTGGCGCAGATAATCAAGCTTGTCGAGGACGCACAGGGAAGCAAGGCACCGATCCAAAGGCTGGCGGATCAGGTCTCAGCCTACTTCGTGCCCATTGTCATCGGTATTGCAGTGCTGACGTTCGGGGCCTGGCACTTTCTTGTTCCCTCGGCCCTCGGCGGGCACGACCTGACTCGGGCGCTGATCAACATGGTTGCGGTCCTGGTCATTGCGTGCCCGTGCGCAATGGGTCTCGCCACGCCTACGGCAGTCATGGTCGGAACCGGCAGGGCTGCACAGCTGGGGGTACTGTTTCGTAACAGCGAAGCGCTGGAACAAGCCGGAAGGATCGCTACGGTCGTTCTCGACAAGACCGGAACTCTAACGAATGGGCGCCCGGCGGTGACCGACATCGTCGTTCGCCAGCCGGCGGTCTCCGGCAAGAACGCTGAGGCAGCGCACGCCTCGCCAGAGAGCCTGCAGCAGGATGGGCTGTTGCGCCTGGCGGCGAGCGTTGAGCGCGGATCAGAACATCCGCTGGGGGAGGCGATCTGGGCGGAGGCGAACACCCGCGGTTTGGCGCTGGAGCAGCCCTCTGGTTTTGTAGCCGATGCCGGCAACGGCGTCGAGGCCGAGATCGGCGGCCGGCGCGTGGCAGTGGGGAATCAACGCATGATGCAAACCCGCGGCTATCAGATGAATGGACTCCAGCATGAGGCGTCACGGCTGCAGTCCGAAGCCAAGACAGCGATGTTCGTGGCTATCGATGGAAAGGTCGAAGGCCTCATTGCAGTGGCGGACACCGTGAAGGAGGGCTCCATAGAAGCCGTCCACGCTCTCCGCGACATGGGACTCAAGGTGGCGCTCATTACCGGCGACAACCGACAGACGGCCGCCGCGATCGGCGCTGAGATTGGCATCGACCAGGTCCTGGCAGAAGTCCTACCGGAAGGGAAGTCCAGGGAGATCAAAAGCCTGCAGCAAGCTTCCAGGGCCTCGCGCAGACCAGGATTGGTTGCCATGGTCGGTGATGGCATCAATGACGCCCCGGCGCTGGCCCAGGCAGACGTCGGGATCGCCCTCGGAACGGGCACTGACGTCGCCATGGCGGCGGCCGCCGTGACCCTCATAAGCGGAGACCTGCGTGGCGTCGTGCGGGCGATCGCGCTTTCCCGGCTTACCCTGCGGGTAATTCGGCAGAACCTGTTCTGGGCGTTCTTCTACAACGTCATTTTGATACCCGCGGCCGCCCTGGGATTCCTTAACCCCATGCTGGCTGCAGGCGCGATGGCTTTCAGCAGCGTATTTGTCGTCAGCAACAGTCTACGGTTGCGGCAGGCCCGCGTGGATGCGGCGAACAAGGCCTGAGATCACCCAGTCGATTCGACAGCCCCGGGCGCCGAATTTACTAGAGGAATCTCATAAATATTGACTTTTTTCCCCTACCCTGCTATAATGCTGGCTCGGTGGGCGGCGATTTTGGATGCTTCAGTATCGTGTAGCCGAAAGCCCGCCTACCGCACACTTCGACACCTCACGGGAGCACTTTCGCATGGCACAGCTCGAGATCAGGGACCTGCATGTCAGCATCGACGGCAAGGAGATCCTCCAGGGCGTCGATCTTGTCGCCAAGCAGGGGGAGATTCACGCGATTATGGGCCCCAATGGCACGGGTAAGTCCACACTTGCGTACACGCTAATGGGGCATCCGTCCTACACGGTGACCAAAGGCGAAGTCCACTTCAAGAATACTAATGTGCTTGAACTGGAGCCAGACGAGCGCTCGCGTCTTGGTATTTTCCTGGCGTTCCAGTACCCCGTTGCGATTCCGGGCGTCACGGTCGCGAACTTCCTGCGGACTGCCCTCAACGCCCGTCGCCGCGCTGCCAACAAGGACGACAAGGGCATTCCGCTTCCAGAATTCCGCAAGATGCTCACCGCAAAGATGCAGATGCTTAAGATGGATCCCGCGTTTGCCGGTCGCTATTTGAATGACGGTTTCTCCGGAGGTGAAAAGAAGCGCGCGGAGATCTTGCAGATGGCAACTTTGCAGCCCGAGATCGCTGTTCTGGACGAAACCGACTCGGGTCTGGACATCGATGCCTTGCGGGTTGTCGCCGACGGCGTGAATGCGCTGACCGGCCCCCAACTGGGGATCATTGTGATCACCCACTACCAACGCCTGCTCAACTACATCAAGCCGCACTTCGTCCACGTCATGATGGGGGGGCGCATCGTCGAGTCGGGCGGCCCGGACCTGGCGCTGAGCTTAGAGGAACATGGCTACGACTGGATCAGAGAAAAGACCGAGGCGTGATTCGGCTGCAACGATCGCGGCTGCCTGCTCCCGGGTGGCGCCGCGGCGGATCGGAGCAAATTGATGAGTGACCTCAGAAGCCAAGACGATCAGATCCTGGATGGGATCGGCGATTACAGGTACGGCTTCCACGATCCTGAGGACAAGTACGTATTCAAGTCAGAGAGAGGGCTTAGCAGGGGGGTCGTCGAGCAGATCTCCCAGATGAAGGGCGAGCCCAAGTGGATGCTGGACTTCCGTCTCAGAGCGCTTGAACATTTCCTCAAGCGGCCGATGCCCACGTGGGGGCCATCCCTGAGCGCCCTCAACTTCGATGAGATCTTTTTCTATGTCAAGCCGAACGAGAAGCAGGAGAAGTCCTGGGACGACGTGCCAGACGACATCAAGCGCACCTTCGACAAACTTGGAGTACCGGAGGCCGAGCGCAAGTTCCTTGCCGGCCTCGGCGCGCAATACGAGTCCGAGATGGTATACCACTCCATTCAGGAGCACCTCGAGAAGCAGGGAGTGATCTTCCTGTCCATTGAGGACGGCCTGAGGAAGCACCCTGATCTGTTTCGAGAGTACTTTGGGACGGTCATTCCGATCGAGGACAACAAGTTTGCAGCACTGAATTCGGCGGTGTGGTCCGGCGGATCGTTCGTCTACGTGCCAAAGGGCGTCAAAGTCGATCTTCCCCTGCAGGCGTATTTCCGGCTTAACACGGCCAATCTCGGACAATTCGAACGCACGCTGATCGTCGTTGATGAAGGCGCCTCAGTCCACTATGTGGAAGGCTGCACCGCGCCTCAGTACACGACCGACTCCTTCCACTCCGGTGTCATCGAGATAATTGTCAAGAAGGGCGCCCGCTCCCGGTATTCGACCATCCAGAACTGGTCAACCAACGTTTACAACCTTGTGACACAACGGGCCAAGGTCTATGAGAACGCAAGCCACGAGTGGGTCGACGCCAATCTGGGTTCCAAGATCACAATGAAGTACCCGTCCTGTTTTCTGATGGAACCGGGTGCGCGGGGCGAGATGCTTTCCATGGCGTTTGCTGGCCGCGGTCAGATCCAGGACGCCGGCGGCAAGATGTATCACTTCGCCCCCAATACGACCAGCAAGGTAACGTCCAAGTCCATCAGCAAAGCGGGCGGTCGGGCGTCGTTCCGCGGCCTGCTCAAAGTCTACAAGGGCGCCAAGGGCGTCAAGTCCAACACGGTGTGCGATGCGCT
Source organism: Chloroflexota bacterium (assembly GCA_043805815.1). Taxonomy (GTDB): domain Bacteria; phylum Chloroflexota; class Anaerolineae; order Anaerolineales; family Villigracilaceae; genus Fen-1038. The sequence goes on along the minus strand of JAZDHO010000073.1, from coordinate 30,432 downwards.
GCTGCTTGACCCGGAATCCCGTTCGGACACCTATCCGTATATTGAGATCGATGAGGACGATGTCTCCATTGGGCACGAAGCATCGGTGAGCAAAGTGGGAGAGGAGCAGCTTTTCTACTTGATGTCCCGCGGCCTGAGCCAAGAAGAAGCAACGACCATGGTGGTCTCGGGATTCATTGAGCCGCTCGTTAAGGAACTGCCGATGGAGTACGCGGTCGAGATGAATCGACTCATCCAGCTGCAAATGGAAGGATCCATCGGCTAGAGAGAGCGCTCCGTGCGGGCTCTTGTCGCGGCTTGGGCAAGGGACAAGAACAGGAAATGCAGGAAAAACCAAGAATCGTCGTTTCGCGAACGCGGCGGACTGAGCAGGTCCGGCCCGAGTTTGCTTTCCATCGCAGCGATGTTCCGGCTGCGACTGGATTCGTGTCCGACTATCGAGAGCATGCCTGGTCGGCGTTCATGCGGCGGACGATACCGGACGTTACCCAGGAAGCCTGGCGCCGCACCGATCTGCGCGCGCTTCCGGCCGGTGAATTCAGGCTGGCAAGTGGCGCCGGCGCAGCCCCTCCCGTTCCGCCTGAACTGCTACAGCCACTCGTCGCGGATCAACACGGCGGGCAGATCGTCATCGGCAACAGCCGTCCGGTCGTTGCTCTGGATCCTGAACTGGCGCGGAAGGGAGTGATTTTCACAGACCTTGTGACCGCGCAGGAATCGCATCCGGATGTCCTGGAGCGTATTCTTGGGCAGACGGTTAACGCGGAGGAAGGCATGTTCGCCGCCATGGCCGGCGCGTTGGCGCGCGACGGGGTCCTGCTGTACATCCCCAAGGGTATGATGGTCGAGGTTCCGTTGCACAGCATTCTCTGGGGCCCGGGCGCCGGCATTGCGCACTTCTCTCACCTCCTTGTATTGCTCGATGAGGGGTCGTCGGCGACCTACGTACATGAATCGGCCTCGCCGACCGAGCAGAAAGACGCCTTCCATGCCGGTTTGGTCGAGATCAAAGTCCTAAGCGGCGCCAGTCTCAAATTCGTGGAGCTGCAGTCCTGGGGGAGACACCTTTGGAACTTCACGCACGAGCGTATCCGCCTTGAGCGCGACGCCCGCCTGGACTGGATCTTTGGCGCCATCGGTTCTAGGCTGACCAAGAACTTCTCGGAGCTGGATCTGGCCGGCGAAGGTGCCAACGGCCGCATGTCCGGCCTCTATTTCACCGACGGCACGCAGCATCTGGATCATGACACGCAACAGAATCATCTTGCTCCACACACCACGAGCGACCTGCTCTTCAAGGGCGCGCTGAGAGGCAGCAGCCGTTCGGTTTGGCAGGGCATGATCTATGTTGCAAGGGGAGCCGCGAAGACCGATGGCTACCAGGCGAATCGAAATCTGATCCTGGATGATATGGCCCGTGCCGACTCCATCCCTGGATTGGAGATTCTCGCCGATGACGTCCGCTGCACGCACGGCGCAACCGTTGGAAAGCTCGATCAGGAGTCGCTGTTCTACCTTAGGTCACGCGGTATCCCTCTGGCTGAGGCCGCGAGGCTGGTCGTAGAAGGTTTCTTCGATCCCGTTATGCAGCGCATTCCATTTGAGGGCGTCCGTGCGAGGTTCCAACAGGCGATCCTCGACAAGATGGGCACCCCGTCTGTTTAGACCACGAAAGATAGGAGCAGGGATCCGAATGAAGAAGGCAAAGAAGTCCACCGCCAAGGCTTCCAGCAAGCCCAAGGCTCGGCCTCGGAAGGCCTACCCGGCCAGGTCTCGAGCGCAGCACAAATCGACCTCGGCCGGTCGTCAACGGGCGCCCGCCCGGAAAGCCGTGCCCGTGAAGACCAAACGCCCCGCAAAGCCTGGCGCGAGGATGCATTCGCGCTCCGTCGCCAAGCTCGCCGCTGGTGTGCTCTCGCGCCGCGCAGCCAAGGCCGAGTCGCTCGCCAAGGCCGTTGCGGCCGAGCGACCGCTCCCAAAGGTGGAGCCAAAGGTCGTTGTTCCTCGCGCAGGCAAGAAGGCCAAAGGCGCCGCGGCCCCTCCTGGCAGGGCTCATGTCGGTACTTCCCTGCCTGGGAATCGACCGAAGCGACCCGTCGTTCGCGTTTCCCGCCCCCCGCAGTTCACGTACATGAGGGCGCCCGGAGCCGACAGCGGTTTTGATGTCGCCGACTCCGTTGAGGTCTTCTGTGATCATGAACTTGACGGCGAACGCGTCCGCGGGTGGGTCAAGGGAGTGGTCGTGCAGGTGGACAATAAGCTCGTTGCCGTCCAGTTCCGCTCGAACGTCTTCCTGACGGACGGCTGGATGGTTCCGGATCGGATTTTGTGGTACTCACTGAGCTCGGACCAGATCCGAAACACTGGCGTGACGAAGAGGGGAACGCGAGCAGCGATTCCCGAGTACTAGTCGCATCGTTTAGCGGACACATCCCATGCCCCGCTGAACACGATGCATCCCGGTGCCATGGACTACGACCTCCAGCGCATTCGCACTGACTTCCCGATCCTCGAGCGCGAGGTGCATCCGGGCGTGAAGCTCGTGTACCTCGATTCGACCGCCACCGCGCAGAAGCCGGAGTCAGTCATCGAGGCCATGAACGCGTTCTACCGCCGCTCCAACGCAAACATCCATCGCGGCGTGCACGTTCTCGCGGAGGAGGCGACCGCCCTCTATGAGCAGGCTAGAGCAGGGATTGCCCGATTCATCAGCGCGGCCGCCCCGCACGAGATCGTCTTCACTCGCAACACGACCGAAGCCATAAATCTCGTGGCGCACGCGTGGGCGCGGGCGAACCTCCAGCCCGGCGACCTGATCGTGCTGACGGAGATGGAGCATCACAGCAACCTCGTGCCGTGGCAGATGCTGGCAGCAGAAAAGGATGTCCGGCTGGAGTTCATCCCCCTGACGGATGGGGGGACTCTGGACCCGGATGCCTATAGGAAGCTTCTGTCGGAATCGCCCCGCCTCGTATCGTTCACGCATATGTCCAATGTCCTGGGCACGATCACGCCGGCGCAGGAGATGATCCGGCTCGCGCACGAGGCCGGCGCCATCGTTATGCTCGACGCCGCGCAGTCGGTTCCGCATCTAGGGGCTGATGTACAGCTGCTGGATGTGGATTTCATGGCTTTCTCTGCCCACAAAATGTGTGGACCGACTGGCATCGGTGTGCTTTATGGGAAGACGCGGTTGCTCGAGGCGATGCCCCCCTTCCTTGGCGGCGGGGACATGATCAAGGAAGTGAAGCTCCGCTCCTTCCGCCCGAACTCTCTGCCACATAAGTTCGAGGCCGGGACGCCCGCGATCGCCGAGGCGATTGGCTTCCGGGCAGCCGTCGAGTACCTCGCGCGAATTGGCATGGCCAGTATTGCGGCTCACGAACACGCGATTATTGAGTACGCCATGGAACGCCTGGAAGAGGTACCGGGACTCCGGGTTCTTGGCCCAGCGGCAGACAAGAAGGGAGGCGTGGCGTCCTTCACCTTCGATGAGATTCATCCGCACGACGTTGCCCAGATCCTGGACCGCTACGGCATTGCGGTCCGCGCCGGCCACCATTGCGCGCAGCCGCTGCATGAACGCCTCGGCGTGCCCGCAAGCACGAGGGCAAGTTTCTACCTGTATTCCAGCCGACAGGAGGTGGATGCTCTGATCGACGGCCTCTACCGGGTCAGAAAGGTCTTTGCGTGACCCCAGGCCGCGGCTGTTGCCTAGCCTGAGCACATGTTGCCATGGACGACCTCTACCGCGAAGTAATAATCGAGCACTACAAGAACCCGTCGTATCGCGGGCGGCTGGATCCGCATGACATTTCCTTCGCCGACGACAATCCGTTGTGCGGTGACCACATCCAGATCGATCTTCGTGTTGACAGGGACGGCAAGATCACTGATGCCCGCTTTGACGGCCACGGATGCGCCATCTCTCAGGCATCCGCGGATCTGCTTGTCGAATCGGTCATCGGCAGACAGGTGGAGCAGGTGAAGTCGATGAGCAAGCAGGATATGCTTGATATGTTGGGCATCGATCTGGGTCCGGTGCGCCTAAAGTGCGCCCTCCTCTCGCTCAAAGTTCTGAAGGCTGGCGTGTACGGCCTGGGCGAAGCTGGCGACGATCTGGTTGACTAGGCGATCACCCAGAACGATTCCCGGCAAACCCCGGGTCCATTGAAACTTCTGGGGAAATCCGTGTACAACCACACGACGCTAGACGAGTCACGGGCCGAGTTCTTTGATATCAGCCCTGCCGACGAACTTCCCTCTGGCGAGCGGATTTTTGTCGAGATTGAGGGTCGCGCTATCGTCATCTTCAATATTGCGGGCGAGCTCTTCTCCATCGCGGACGTGTGTTCACATGACGACGGCCCGGTGGGCGAGGGCGATCTCGATGACTACAGCATCACCTGCCCGCGACATGGAGCCGAGTTCGACGTGCGTACTGGCAAGGTGCTGCAAATGCCCGCGGTCGTGGATATTCCTGCCTATCCGGTTCGGATCATCAACGGCATGATTCAGCTGGGCCTGCCCAGGAAATAGCTGCTGTCCAGAACCGGCCACCGGAAAACGAGAACCCGAGGCTCGGCCTCGGCTTCGATTGCTGCACACCCATGATTGCGCCGCTGGGCCTACCACTCCCCGGCGTACTTAATGCTGTGGGGCCTTGTGATGCGCTCCAGCCTGGCCCGGCGTAGCTCAACAAGCTGCCGTATGGCGAGGTTGTCGTGTGCCACCCAGGCGGCGAACATGTCTCCTGCGCTTATCGTACCGAGACTCGAGGTGTGGCTCGCATCCCAATTGGCGTTCTCGAACCCCTTCAGCCAGTCCAGTGACTTGCTGCGCTCGGCGAAGAAGCGTTCTTTGATGTCACCTAGATCCTGGTCATTGTAGCGATGGCTCTTGGTCCAGCCCTCGGGATCTATCGGCTCCCATTCCTGGGTTGGGTGATTCAGGATTGCGCTCAAGCGGGCACGGAAGTCCAGCCGTTCTTCGTCGTGGAGATGGCACAGGGTTTCGAGGATCGACCAGGCGTCGGCGTTCGGCCTGGTGCGCGCCTCTTCCTGCGTGATGCCTGCCAGCAGTGCCCGGATCATGCCCGTGCTGTCCACCAATTCAAGGTATAGGGCCCGAAAATCGAGGCGGGCACCGATCACGCACACACCTCGAATCGCCCTACGATGCGCAGGATATCAAAGCCTTCCGCGTAGTCCGTCTCCGCCAGTGCTCCGTGGCGGATCATGATGGATCGGGTCAATTCGCTGTTGAAGTAGTACTTGTCGCGGTAGGTCGCGTATTGAGCCAGTGCCTGGATCTTGGCGGCAACGTCGGACTCGTTGACTTGCACCAGGAAATGCGGAAAGAAACCGTAAGATGACCGCACCACATCGAAGCCCAACAACGTGATGCCTCTAAAGGCGCGCAGCGCCTCCTGGGTCATCGTGAGGTGGTCCTGATGCACGTCCTGACTCGTGTGGACGAAAATGATTTCGGGCCGCAGATCCTCCCGCAACTTCAAGAAGTATTCCAGGATCTCCTGCCGGGCCTGCGGGAAGATACGCGTTTCAAAGGGGCCGTAGCGGAACCGGTCCTGGCCAAGGCCCAGGATCGCCATGCTCTTGTGCTGCTCGTCGAGGACGTTCCTTAACTCGGGATTCTTCTGATTATCCGACAGCGTCACGCAAGTGATCTCGCTCAATCTGGAGATGTGGTGAATCAGCGCGCCGCAACCGAGCTCGATGTCGTCGGGGTGTGCTCCCAGGAAGAGGACCCTCTTTCCGTAGAATTGCATTCAGTATCTTGTTCCGGTGTCAGTGCTTCTTCCAAACCTTGTAGATCCCGCCGGCCAGGCGATTCACCTCAGGATTCAAGTCACGCATGTGTGGGCTGCGACCCAGGAGGCCGTCGGCTACTTGGTGGCAAGGATGCCGCCGACCACCTTTGTCATGACCAGCTTGCCGTCCCGGGAGAACCAGCGTGCCGCCACGCCCCGGATCGCTTCGATCAACGCTGCATACTCGCCGGCGTCCGCGAACATCGAGGTCCACAACTTCCGGTCCTCGGACAACGATGCCTGCACATAGTCCATGAACGGCGCCACATCTGGAAATGTGATCGGATTCTCGAATGTCAGGAGTTGGGTCGTCGCGAACAATCCATCGATCGCGCCATAGATCTCAGTTCGAAAACGCGACGATCCGGGCATGGGTGGAATTGGCCTCTTGGACGCCTCCTGGATGATCTCGTAGAACAGCCGCTTGTTTTCAGGCAAAGGGCCGGTGACGAATAGGCGGCCGCCCGGCCTCAGGACTCTATGTGCCTCACCGAATGTGAATTCCAGGTCGGCGGAGTAGTAGATCGCGAAGGCGCTAGAGACCAGGTCGAATGCCCCCTCCGCAAAATCCCATCTCTTGTTGAAATCCAGAAGCTGGAACTCCACCGCGTCGCCGCGTTCGGCGTTCCTGGTCCGGGCTCGCTCCAGCAACTCCGCCGAGAAGTCTCCGCCAATGATCGATGCCTGCCGGTTGGTGACATCGCTGTAGAGGAAGCATTGCTTCCCCGCGCCGCAGCCCACGTCAAGGATCTTCATCCCGGGCTTCGGTTGCAGCACCTCCGCCGTCCACTCGTCAATACTGCGGGCGCCGTACTTTTCGTGAATATTGATCCGGACCAGCAGGTCCTTCGCCGTTTCTCGATAGTTGATTTCCATCCAAGCCTCGGCCAATGCCCCCGAAATATACCACACCACAAAAACGCCGCCCGACTCTGGATCGCGGCGGCTGTGTCTCGCCAAGTCCTCGGCATGCAAAAGGGACAGGATCGCTTGCTCGATAGCATCGCTCGCCGCCGACAGCGCGACGCGAACGGCTTCACTGAGCCCCGTGCCGATGGCGAACGCCGCAGCCTCAATGCCCAGCAGCTTCACTGGCTGCTGACCAGATTGAGGATTCAGCACTCCGTCCAGGCGCAGCAGCGCGGCAATACTCCGGCTGTGAGCCCCCGCCGGGTCGTGCCGAAGATCGCTCAGGGTGTCCACGTCAAACCGGTGAATTCTGCCTGCCTTGGCGCCGGAGCAGACGGCGTCCACCAGGATCACCGCATCAATGCCCTCCAACAGATCCAGGAGATCAAGCCCCGGTTCTTCAACGATCACGACCCGGACGTCCGGCATGGCCGCCGTCCGCGTCGTCGCCGCGCACACTCTGCCCGATACCTATCACGGCGACTGGCACGGTCGTCTGCACTCCACTTGTACGTACCTGCACAAATGCCTGTCAATTCGGAACATCCTGTTTCGTGGGGTTGCCTGTCATGCTTCACATGGGGGTGTGTGCTAAAATGCCCGCACATGATTTGGGAGCAGCACATGAAGAAGATAACACCGCCCGTAAAGGGTACGCGCGATTTCTATCCGGAGGAGATGGCCGTTCGCATATGGCTTTACAATACGGCTCGCTCCGTTGCAGAGTCGTTTGGGTACCAGGAGTACGAGGCTCCGATGCTTGAGAATCTTGCGCTCTACGTGGCGCGGTCCGGCGATGAGCTCGTCAAGGATCAAGCATACGTATTCGCGGATCGAGCGGGGGATCAGATAGCGCTGCGGCCGGAGCTTACTGCCAGCCTCGCACGCATGATTGCGCAGCGGCAGGCCGACCTTGCCTTCCCCGTGCGCTGGTGGTCCTTTGGCCCGTTCTGGCGCTACGAACGTCCCCAACGCGGGCGGACGCGCGAGTTCTTCCAGTGGAATGTCGATATGCTTGGCGCCAGTTCGCCGGAGGCCGACGCCGAAAACGTGGCTGTCTTGGCGTCATTCCTGAAGCGCGTGGGCTTGACGCCGGCGCAGGTTCTGATTCTCGTCAATGATCGGCGACTCATGGATACATGCTTTGCGGACCTGGGGATCGAAGCGAGCGCGCGCAGCGCCCTGTCATCACTTCTGGACCGGCGCGCCAAGATTGCTGCGGACGCCTGGCGGCAGGAGGCCATCGAGCTCGGATTGTCTGCAGGGCAAGTCTCCGGTCTGGAAGGATTGGTGCAGGATCATGAGCTCTGGAAGCGCTCGGCCGAACTTCGCCGCTTTTTCGCAGCCATAGACGCCTTGGGCCTGGCAGAGTACGTCCGCTTTGATGCCTCGATTGTCCGGGGGCTGCAGTACTACACGGGTACGGTCTTTGAGGCCTGGGAGGTCGGCGGCGACATTCGCCGTTCTCTGCTCGGCGGCGGCCGATACGACAACCTGCTCTCCGATGTCGGCGGTGCGCCGCTTCCCGCGGTGGGCTTCGCCCTTGGGGATGTCGTCATGACATTGCTCCTGGAGAAATACAAGCTCCTGCCGCAAGATCTCCCGGTCTTCCCCGCGGCTGTGCTTGTCACTGTTTTTGATGCCGAGCACCATCCGGCTTCACTCCAACTTGCCGCAGAGTTGCGCAGCGCCGGACTCCGCGTTGCCCTGTATCCTGATGCCGACAAGCTCGCGCGCCAGTTCAAGTATGCGGATAGGATTGGGATGCGCATAGCCTTGGTCATCGGCCCGGATGAGACGAAGTCCGGTCAGGTCACCATGAAGGACCTCCTTACCGGGAAGCAGCAGAGCCTGACCCGCGCCGGCGTAGCTGATACCTGCAGGCGGCTCCTTGAGGCGTCGAGCCCCCAATGATATAATGCTGCCCCGCAATACATGGTGCCTGTAGCTCAATGGCAGAGCGCGTGACTGTGGATCACGATGTTGCGGGTCCGAGCCCCGTCAGGCACCCAGTTGCTTTGCCGGCCAGGTTCGTAGGGCCTGGGTTGGTTTGGACGCCGGTTCCACCTTGGGGGAATGCCGGTCCGGCGGCCGCGGAGGTTCCGTTGTCGCGGCCAGGCTTTGCATAAGTGTGAGGCCGAAGATCTTGCAGATTTCTTGAGAAGGGATATAATGAAATCGGGTTCCTCAAGATTGAGGAACAGCTCATAGAAAGGAGCCGACACCATGTTGTTCGCACGTAACGAAAGAGGCCAGGGTTTGGTGGAATATGCGTTGATTCTTGTCTTAGTTGCCATCGTTGTTATCGCGGCCTTGATGATTCTGGGCCCGATCATCGGCAATACCTTCAGCACGATCAACGATAGTCTCACCTCCGTCTGACCGACCAGAAACCGAGAACGGAAGAGCGGGATCCTGCCTTTTGAGCAGGATCCCGCTGTTTGCTTCGAATATGGTATTGCTATTTTTCCTGTATAATCATGCCTTAGAATCCAGGCGGGAAATACACGAGAGGAGACCTGTATGCGACGCGGCCGAACGCTGATATTCCTGCTTCTCATCTTGGTCGTTGGCCTGGCGGTGGCCTACGCGGGCATCCGTGCGTTGCAGCCATTGCTGACGCCCGGCGCACCTGAACCCTTGGACGTCGACGTTTTCATCGCCGGCCAGAGCATCCCGCAGGGCGGAAAGATCACCGAAGATGTCCTCGCTACGATCTCCGTACCGGCCGATAAGGTCAGCGCGGTCGAGTTCACCGGTGACGAGAAAGCGCAACTGGTTGGCCGCCTGGCGAAATTTCCAATTGACCAGGGAGTGGTGATCACGAGTTCGATGGTAACCGAGTCCGCGGCCGGGATCGCCATCGCAGGACCACAGCACGCTGCCCTAATTCCCCCCGGCATGACCGCGGCCTCCATCCCGGCCAGCCGTCTCACGCTCAACGCCTACGGCATAAGTGATGGCGCCCACGTCAACGTGAACGCCTGTTTCCTGTTCCTGGATGTGGATCCGAGCTTCCAAAGCAAGACCCCCAACCTCACCAACGTGCTGACCGCGACCGGATTCCCGGAGGATGCACTGCCTGTCCTGACCATCGGTGTCGGCGGCGCGGCGGGCCCCCAGGGTCGCCTTGAGCTGGATCCCTCGCTTCAGCAACCCTTCTACTTCACGCCTTCCGAACAGCAACGCCCGCGTCCGGTGTGCCAGACAATCCTGCAGGATGTCGTCGTCATGAAGACCGGCGACTTTGTCCTTACGGCCGTTGGAACGGAGGCTGCGCCGCAGCAGCCGCAGGCGGCCGCCCAGGCGCCTGATATCGTCACGCTGATCGTGTCCCCCCAGGACGCCGTTACCCTTTCCTACATGATCTACACGAATGCCAGGATAAGTCTGACTATGCGGAACCCGAGCGACCAGTCGCGCCTCGCGACAGAGGCCGCGACCCTGCAGTTCCTGTTGAGCCAGTACAATATCCCGGTCCCCGCCAAACTGCCTTATGCCTTGGAGCCGCGGCTTGACGTACTGAACGCGCCCAGCCTTCCGAACGATTCGGCGACCGCCCCGTAGGCGGAGCGCCTGCCAACCCCGCGCCGGGTCCAACTTTCAAGGATTTCCATGCCTGCTGGTGACAAGGTCCGGGTCTTGATCGTTGATGATGTAGCGGATACCCGGGAGAATGTCCGCAGACTACTTCAGTTTGAGGCTGATATTGAGGTCGTCGGAGCGGCGCGAACTGCACAGGAGGGCATTCAACTAACCGGCGAACTTGATCCCGATGTCGTCCTGATGGATATTAACATGCCGGACATGGATGGCATCGCAGCCACCGAGGCTATCCGGCAGAGATCGCCGCATTCGCAAGTGGTGATTCTTTCTGTTCAGGGAGACCAGAACTACATGCGCCGGGCCATGCTTGCAGGCGCCCGCGATTTCCTCACTAAACCGCCGATGGGGGACGATCTCATCTCGGCGGTGCGCCGCAGCGGGGAAATGTCCCGCGCGGAACGCAGCAAAGGCAAGCCCGGCAGGACGACCGCCGATGGTCAATCCCCGCGCGGCGCGACTTCGCCGGGCGCGCCCGCCGCCATCATCCAGGGCAGGATCGTAGCTCTTTACAGCCCGAAGGGCGGCACGGGCTGTACGACCCTGGCGGTAAACATCGCCATTGCCCTGCACAATGAAGATACCCGGGTCGTCATTCTGGATGCCAACCTCCAGTACGGGGATGTTGCCATGTTCTTCAATGAGCAGGGCAAGAATACGATCCTCGATATTGCACCGCGCTTGGATGAGCTCGACGCCGATGTCGTGGAAGAGATCATGATCAAGCACGAGGCGTCCGGCGTGCATATCTTAGCCGCACCGCAGCGTCCGGAGCAGGCTGAGAAAGTCTCGGCCGAGCAGTTTACCAAGCTGCTAGATTTCCTCCGTCGCATGTATTCGTACGTCGTGATTGATACATCATCGTTGCTCACCGATATCGTGCTGGCCGCCATCGACCATAGCGATGCCATCGTCCTTGTGACGACGCAGGATATTCCGGCCATCAAGAACGTCAGGCTTTTTCTCGACCTGCTGCAGACCATGGGGATCGATCGCGGACGCTTGGTGTTTGTGATGAATAAGTTCGATAGACGCATTGGCATCACGCCCGAACGCGTTGGCGAGAATCTGCACGAGAAGATCAGTGCAGTGATTCCGCTTGACGAGCGGGTTGTCATACCCGCCGTGAACAGGGGTGTGCCTTTCATGCTCGACAACAAGGCTCAGCCTGTGGGCCGGGGTATCCTGGCCGTGGCAGAAGCCTTGCGCGCCCAGCTTGCCAACCTTGAGGCTGCGGAAGCGCCCGCAGCCAGACGGTAGGGAGCAAACACATGTCATTGCTTAAGCGTATCGAACAGGGACAAAGCGAGCAGGAGCCCCTGCCGGGGTCCTCGGGCGTTGCCGGGAACCGCGGAGGCGGGGACAACTCCAGACTCTCGTCTCTTCAGGCCCGACGCGTCAACGTCCCCATTACCTCGCCGCAAGCCGGCTCGTACTTCGACCTCAAGACGCGGGTCCAGAACAAGCTGCTTGCAGAACTTGACCCGTCCACCGACGTGACGCGCACCGCAGAGGTGCGCCGAACGATCCAGGAACTGTTCGAGCAGATTCTGACCGAGGAGAATATAGTCCTTTCGAGGCCTGAACGCGCGCGCCTGTTTGAGCAGATCGCCGCGGAAATCCTGGGCTTCGGCCCCCTGCAGCCGCTGCTTGAAGATGACACCGTCACGGAAATCATGGTCAATGGCGCCAAGAACGTCTATATTGAACGCTTGGGGAAGATCCATCGGGTGCCCGTTACTTTTGAGAACAATGACCATGTCCTCCGGATTATCGACCGCATCGTCGCGCCCCTCGGTCGCCGCATAGACGAGGCCAGCCCGTACGTGGACGCGCGCCTGCCGGACGGCTCACGTGTCAATGCTGTGATTGCGCCCATCTCGCTTGTCGGGCCGGTGCTGACGATCCGCAAGTTCGGTACCACGCCGATCACGCTCGAGCAGATGATCCAGTGGGGATCCATCACCCAGGAGGCAGTACACTTCCTGAAAGCGTGCGTCGAGGCACGGCTCAATCTCGTCATCTCGGGCGGCACCGGTTCCGGGAAGACGACCTTCTTGAACGTCCTCTCCCAATTCATCCCCAATGATGAACGCATCGTGACCATCGAGAATGCGGCGGAGCTGCAACTTCGACAGGAGCACGTGGTTACGCTTGAGTCCCGGCCTGCCAATATCGAGGGCCGCGGCGAGGTTACGATCCGAGCATTGGTCATCAATGCCCTGCGCATGCGCCCGGACCGGATCATCGTGGGCGAGATCCGGGATGAAGCCGCCCTGGATATGCTTCAGGCGATGAACACCGGTCACGATGGCTCGCTCACCACATTGCACTCGAATGGACCCCGCGATACGCTGGCTCGCCTGGAAACGATGGTCCTCATGGCTGGCATGGATCTGCCGTCGCGTGCGATTCGGGAGCAGGTTTCCTCGGCTATTAACGTAATCGTCCACCAGGAACGCATGCGCGATGGCACTCGCAAGGTCGTCAACATCACAGAGATCAGTGGTATGGAGAGCGAGGTCATCACCATGACCGACATCTTCCAATTCGAACAGACGGGCATCGAAAACGGCCGGATCGTTGGGAAGTTGCGTTCTACGGGCCTAAGGCCGAAGTTCATGGACCGCATCGAAGCAGCTGGCATCCATCTGCCTGCGTCGATCTTTGGCGTTGGCGAGCGGCGTCGTTAGAGGGAAACCAGCCAGGTTTGCGCCTGGAGCGGCTAATCCATGACTGGAATCGTGATTGTCGGCGGAATCCTCACCATAGTCCTTTTGATCGTCGGGATGATCGTTACAAGTACCCGCGAACAAGACCTGGTCGAGGAACGCCTCAGCCAGTACCTGGGTGAAGAGGCGCCGCGGGAGGATGCCGAGGCGCAGCGTCGCGCCCTTTCGGACTGGGTGTCGGTGCGCGTTGAGCGCACCTCCTTTGGAAGCCGCATAAGTCAAAACCTGGCGCGCGCCGACATGAAGCTCCGCGTCGGCGAATATTTCGCGTTGATCTTCATCTCCATGGTCGCGCTTGGTGGACTGGCATGGCTCATCGGCGGCCGGCACGTTATTTCACTGGGCATCGGCGCCATCCTGGGATACCTGGCGCCGGGAATGTACGTGGCTCGTCAGCAGGCGCGGCGGCTGAATCGATTCAATGATCAGCTCTCAGACATGCTCAACCTCATGGTAAACGGACTCCGCGCCGGCTACTCGATACTGCAGGCCCTGGAGGCCGTGAGCCGGGAGCTGCCCTCGCCGATCTCGGAGGAGTTTCGACGCGTCGTCCAGGAAATTCAGCTGGGAATCTCAATGGAGGCGGCGATGGCCAATCTCCTGCGCCGAATTCCGAGCGTTGATCTGGATTTCGTCATTACGGCGATTAACGTTCAGCGCGAAGTCGGCGGCAATCTCTCAGAGATCTTGGACACGATCTCATTCACGATTCGAGAGCGTGTGCGTATCAAAGGTGAGATCAGGGTGATCACAGCCCAGGTCCGGGCCTCCGGCACCATCCTTGCCCTGATTCCAATCGGCCTGACCATCGTCCTTTGGTTCCTCAACCCCGAGTACTTGATGTCCTTCACTGACGCAGGTCCACTCTGTGCGGCCACTGCCGCCATCGTTGTGCTCGTTCTAATCAGCCTCGGCTACTATGTTATGACGCGCATCGCGGCGATCGAGATATGAGTACTGTGGTGATCCTTATTGCGGTCTTGGGAGTCCTGGCTGGCGCGGCAGTCCTCATTGCGGCCGGGGTGCGCGCCATGCACTCTCCGGACCAGGAAGATCCCCTCATGGCTCGCCTGGCCGAGGCGGCCCAGCGCGGGGACGCAGTCACATCGCTTGAAGAGATAGAGATGCAGCAGCCGTTCACGGAACGCGTACTGCTTCCGCTGTTGCAGCGCATCGGAGAGCTTTCATCTCGCTTCACGCCGCAGAAAGCCCTGGAAGCGACCACCCGGAAATTGGAGATCGCCGGCAATCCCGGCCACATGGAGGCAGCTACATTCCTGGCGACGCGCTTCATTGTTGCCGCGTTCTTCGGCGGATTGATCCTGCTTATCGGCCTGCTCGCTCCGACTAGATGGCCCCTCGGTCAAGTCCTGCTCGTTGTTCTGATCTTCACCGTTCTCGGCTTCTTCTTCCCGCAGCTGTGGCTGCAATCCCGCATCAACGCCCGGCATTTGGATATTCGACGCGCCCTCCCGGATGCCCTCGACCTGCTGACGATCTGTGTGGAGGCCGGTTTGGGGCTTGAGGCGGCTATGGCGAAGGTCTCCGAGAAATGGCATACTCAGCTCTCGATGGCGCTACTGCGGGCGATTCGAGAGATCCAGCTCGGCAAGGCCCGGCGCGACGCCATGCGCGACATGGCCGATCGCGTCGGTTTGCCCGAGATGACGAGTTTCGTGGCTGCCATCATCCAGAGCGAGGTCCTGGGTGTCAGCCTTTCGAAGGTACTGCGCATCCAGTCCGATCAGATGCGAATTCGCCGCAGACAGTTGGCAGAAGAGCGGGCGCGCCAGGCTCCAGTGAAGATGATCCTTCCGCTTGCATTCCTGATCTTCCCCTCGATTCTCATCATTCTCTTGACGCCGGCCGGAATCCAACTGACCAGGGCGTTTGCAGGCATCAATCCCTGATATTCGATAGTGGGCCGACGTGCTGTGAGCGGTCGCAAGCTGCTCTGCCACCTGTACCACCTGTCCTGGCAGGGGATCGATTTGTTGCTGCCCCCGACATGCGGAGGTTGCGGCGCAATTGGATTCCGCTGGTGCCCTCAGTGCCAGGCCCGCGTGCCTCGCCTTCCGGAGCCGGTGTGCGAAATTTGCGGTATCCCGGCATATGCGGCGGGCAGTCGATGTCCAGATTGCGCCGCCGCCCGGCCGCGCTTCAGGGCGCTGCGTTCCTGGTCAGCCTTCGAGGCCCCCGTGCGCCCCGCGCTGCACAGATTGAAGTACCGCCATGATCTCGGACTGGGCGAAGCGCTCGTTCCCCAGCTGGCTGCGTATGTGAACGATCTCCGCTGGCAAGCGGATATGCTTGTCCCGGTGCCTCTCGGCAGCAGTCGCCTCAAGCAACGAGGTTATAATCAGGCCGGCTTGATAAGCTGGCCGCTTTCGCTTGCTCTGGGGATCGCCCACGCCCCGCGAGCTGTGTGTCGGACCCGCGAGACTCGCTCCCAGGTCGGGCTCACAAGAGCGGAACGCCACGACAATGTCCGCGATGCGTTCCAGTCCTGCCCAAGTTTGGTGAAGGATCGGAGCCTCCTGTTGCTGGACGATGTCGCCACGACGGGTGCCACCCTCTCGTCCTGCGCCGAAGCGCTGTATGCTGCGGGGGCGCGGGACGTTCTTGCTCTGACCGTGGCGCGCGCCTACAGGGGCCTCACCGGCGGGGCTTGAGATGGGAGACCTGCCAGGAAAGCCTTCGGCATAGTCGTGAGGAGGCACTGTGACAGCCAGAGTCGAAGTCCAGGTTCGCAATCTGCACCTTTCCGACCGGATGAAGCAGCACGTGCAAGAGCGCGCCGGCAGGCTGGATCACTACTTGCCGGCCATTGAGCACGTAGACGTGGAATTGAGTCATCACGCTTCAGCGCGTCAGGCCGATGATCGCAATGTTGCCCAAATCACGGCGCGCGGCAAGGGTCTGACACTCAGAGGGGAGCAGCGTGCCAGCGAGATCCTGGCTGCATTCGATGCCGGCGTGGACATGGTTCGCAAGCAGATCGAGCGCTACAAGGGCAGGCATTATCGTGGTCGCGGCACGGGTCAGTCGGCCGCCGAGGTGGCGGAGAGTCCCACGCCGGCGGATGATACCGACCGCCTGCCACCTATCGTTGCCCGCCGCAAGCAATTCCGTATCCTTCCCATGGATGAGTTGGAGGCCGTCGAACAGATGAGCCTCCTGGGTCACGAGACCTTCTTTGTCTTCTACAATGCCAACACCAGTCGAATCGCTGTGTTATATCGCCGCCGCGATGGATCGTACGGCCTCCTGGAGCCTGAGGTCGGCTAGAACCCAAGGTGCGGCGTGCCCACCCAGACCCCGGAGACGACAACATGGATCGGATTGACTTCGATGATGAAATGGACGACGACTATATCGCCAGCACGGGCGTGCATCTGGCTGCATCGGAGGCCGCTGTCGCGGAACTCCTGCGCACCCTTGGCGAGAGGCCTGATCGAGAGGGCCTTAAGAACACCCCTAAGCGGGTCGCCCGAATGTATGCCGAGCTCTTGAGCGGATATCACACCGACCCGGACAGGATCGTAAATGGGGCGGTCTTCAATATCACGTATGACGAGATGGTCATTGTCCGTGATATCGAGTTCTACAGCCTTTGCGAGCACCACCTTCTTCCGTTCATCGGTCGCGCCCACGTTGCCTACATGCCCGCCGGCAAGGTCATCGGGATCTCCAAGATACCCCGCATCGTCGACTTGTACGCCCGCCGCCTGCAGGTGCAGGAACGGATGACCCGCCAGATAGCCGATGAATTGAACCGACTTCTCTCCCCCAATGGGGTGGCCGTGGTCGTCGAGGCTTTGCACCTCTGCATGATGATGCGGGGCGTGAAGAAGCACGACGCCCGTATGACCACTTCCGCCATGCAGGGTGGCTTTCGGACGAATATGGCCACGCGTCAGGAGTTTCTCGACAACATTGGCCGCGGCGCCAGCCCCCTTCAGATCTAGGTCCCGCCGGTTTCCTCCCGATCTTTCACGATGTCCGGGCGTCGATGTATCCACATCGACGCCCGGACATCGACAGACTCCTCAGCCAGCCGTTTGCCGCTGATCGGATGCGGCATGTCCGGCAGCAATTCAGCCATGGGCAGCACCACGAAGGCGTGCCCCCAGCGCTCCGGATTCAAGGGCTGGCCGTCCTGCATCAGGATGTCGATGTCGATCGTTCTGGGCGCATTCTTGTCCGGTGCCTTGGCGCGGCCGAGGGCGGTTTCGATCGACTCAACGACTTCTCGCTTCAGTTCGAACGCCCCGACCCGTGTAGAGAATCCGATGCACACGTTCAGGAAGTCCGGGCCATCCGAACCGACAGCGTGGGACTCCCAGACGCCGGATGTGTCTTGAACCTCTCCGTAGCCGCGCAGGCGCCGAATGGCTCGTGCGAGATTTCGTTCCGGTTCGATATTCGATCCAAGGCTTAGATAATACCTATGTGGTCTCCTCATCCCGGCTTCGCTCGACCTCCACTCCAACTGATGCCGAAAACCGCACTGCTCCTGGCTTCTCCACTCGCACAATGACCTTCCGGATCGCCGTCTCCCGCAGACAAAGGTCCGCTAGGTCGTTCGCCAGCGCCTCCACGGTGTGGCGGGCCGCCGCCTCGGCGTGCAGCCGCGCCTGCTTCGCCAGCGCCCTGTAATCGATGCAGTCCTCCAGCTTGTCGGACTTGCCCGCCTTGCGCGTATCCGCGAAGGCAGTGATGTTGATCACGATCTCCTGCGCCTTCTCCCGTTCCCAATCGTTCACGCCGATTACGCCGCGGGCTACCAGGTCCCTGATGATTACCTTGTCCATGCATCCTCCTACAGCAAATGGCGGCCGCCGTCCACGTGGACGATCTCGCCGGTGACGTATGCTGGCCCGCCCAGCAGAAAGACGAGTGCATGGCCCGCCTCGTGCAGCTCGCCCCAGCGACCTGCCGGAGTGCGCCTCACGATTTCCGGATCGCGCTCGCGGTCCGGCGGTGGAAGGAATGCACCCAGAGCAAGGCCATTGACCGAGATGTTGGGGGCCATCGACTGGGCAAGTGAATGCGTCATCGCCGCCAGGGCAGCCTTTGTTACCGTGTAGGCAAAGTGATCCGCTCCAGGTCGTGAGGCCCGCCAATCCAGCAAGTTGACGACACGGCCTTTCCGCTGAGTGCCTACCAGCCGGGCGAAGGCTTGCGTGAGCAGGAACGGAGCGGTCAGGTTCACTGCCATCTGTGTTTCCCAGTCCGCCAGGCTCGTTTCCCCGAACGGCCCTCCGGAGAAGAGCGCCGCGTTGTTCACCAGTCCGAAGACTGGAGCAAGCCGGAACGCTTTCTCCGCCAGGCTCGCGACCTCCTGCGGTTTGGAGAGGTCAGCCTGCAGGATCCAAGCGTTCCGTCCCAAGGCCTCGATTTCCAGGCGCCCGGCCTCCGCCAGCGCCGCGGACGTCCGGTAGTGAATAATCACGTCCGCGCCGGCCTGCGCGCTGGCAATGGCTAGGGCCCGACCGATGCGTCTGGACGCCCCAGTGATCAACACCACCTTGTCGCGCAGCGAAGCCTCAGCCACCGTTCACGTTCCCAAGCGCCATTTTATCATTGGGACAAATGCGCCATCCTCCATAGGAGTTATCCAGTTCTTGACCGCCTTTTTCGGCCGTGATACCATCATCCTGACAGGAGGCTGACATGGCCGTGCCATCTGATCAAACCATCATTGATGCGGATGCCGATGTTGAATTTACCGCGGACCAGCACGCGATCTGGAAGACGCTCTTCGCGCGGCAGCAGCCCCAGGTGAAGAAGTATGCCTGCAGGGAATACCTGGAAGGATCGGCAAATCTTCAGCTTCCCCCGGACCGGATCCCTTCGGTGCAGTGGCTGAACGAGCGCATCACACCCCGCACCGGCTGGAAAACCCTGCGGACCCGTGTCCGCTATTCGGATGCCGTTCAGTGGTACAGCCATTTTGCCCGCCGGGAGTTCCTGATTACGGACTACGTGCGCAGCGCCGAAGAAATGGACTTCACACCGGAACCTGACATGTTCCACGATGTATACGGACACCTTCCGTACTTCATGCTCACGCCCTACGTGAAACTCCAGGAGATGTTTGCCCCCGCCTTCCATCGTGTCAGGACCGACGAACAGCGTGAAAACGTCAAACGCCTCGCGTGGTACAGCACCGAATTTGGGCTGATCCGGCAGGCCGGCGAGCTCAAGATCTTCGGTACGGGCCTGATCTCGTCGAAGGGCGAGATGGAGCATGTTCTTTCCGGCAAGACGCCGCTGCTGCCATTCAAGGCTGAAACGATCGTGGATTATGAGAAAGCCATCTGGAGCTACAACGAGCAGCTCTTCTACTTTGAGTCGCTGACCGAAGTGCAGCACGAACTCGCGCGGTACTTCGACACTCTCTAGCAGGATGGGGCTTCTAGGGCAGGCCCCAGGAGCGGCGGCGTCGCCCTTGAGCGCATCGCGATGCCCGCACAGGGGATGTCTCGCGCGGCGTCAGATTCCGGGGATACGTTGCGGTCGAGGGGCTTTTGCTCTATACTCAGTTCGTGGTCGCGGGGCATGCCGTGACCTCCCGCACACTGACCATGATCGCCGTTGGCATCGATTGCACCTCTGGCCGCCGGGCGCTCACCTACGCCGCCTTGGATCGCGATCTGCGTGTGGTGAGCCTGGCCGAGGCCGAGCTGGATGACCTCATCGAATACCTTGGCAGGCACGATTCCATTTTCGTGGCTGTGAACTCGCCATCACATGTGAATATGGGGGTGATCCGCAAACGATTGGAGTCTCAAAAGGGCGCATCCCACGCCATCAGAGGCGCGGAGATCCGTGAGGCCGAGCACGAACTGCATGCGCGCGGCATATCGATTGGCGGAACTCCGCGGGCTGAGGCGCTTTCTTCGGGATGGATGCAGCTCGGCTTCGAACTCTACCGGCGCCTTGCCCACCTGGCGTTCAAGCCCTTTCCGGCTCCTGACGCTGAACGGCAGTGGCTGGAGACACATCCGCACGCCGGTTTCTGCGCGTTGCTCGGCCGCCCTCCGCTGCCCCGACCCGCCATGGAGGGCCGCCTTCAGCGAGCCCTTGTCCTGTTTGAGCGCGGGGTTCGGATCCACGATCCGATGGCATTTCTCGAGGAGATTACCCGTCACAGGCTCCTGCACGGACTTCTCCCCATGGAACTGGTGCTCGCGCAAGAGCAACTAGATGCCCTGCTCGCGGCCTACACCGCGTGGCTGTCCGCCGCCACGCCGGGGGATGTGACCCAACTGGGCAACACACGCGAAGGTTTCATCACGCTTCCCGTTTCGAAATTGCAGGACAAGTACTGACCACGCTGGGTGGCGCCGCCGACTCCCACGCCCGCGTTTCATCCCGACGCATGTCACTGCGGGGCGGTGATCTGCTTCGTCTCTGCCGCAGCGTTTGTGAACGCCCGCACAACGGGTGGTAAAATGTCTCGCGCTGCAGGGCATATCATGGATGATCTCTCATCTCGCGCTATCAACACTCTTCGGTTCCTTTCTGCTGATGCGGTCCAGAAGGCCAATTCTGGCCACCCCGGGCTGCCGATGGGCGCGGCGGCTCTGGCCTTCACGCTCTGGACCCGGTGCCTCCGGCACAATCCTCGCAATCCCAGATGGCCCGGGCGGGATCGTTTCGTGCTCTCCGGCGGGCACGGCTCGATGCTTCTTTACTCGCTGCTGCATCTCACCGGGTACGACCTGCCCATGGAAGAGATCATGAACTTCAGGCAGTGGGGCAGCAAGACCCCGGGACATCCGGAATACGGCCTCACCCCTGGGGTGGAGGCCACGACGGGGCCGCTCGGCCAGGGTTTTGCCAACGGAGTTGGGATGGCGATCGCCCAGGCCCACTTGGCAGCGGAGTTCGGCCAGGAATTGTTTGACCACTTTATCTATGCAATTGTCACCGACGGGGACTTGATGGAGGGGGTTACGTCCGAGGCAGCTTCTCTCGCCGGTCATCTTCGTCTGGGCAGACTGATCTACCTCTACGATGACAATCACATCTCGATCGACGGCTCCACCGATCTGGCGTTCACCGAGAGCCGCGTCGAACGCTTTGCGGCCTACAACTGGCACGTCCAGCAGGTTGTGGACGGAAACGACATCGAAGCCATCACCGAGGCCATACGCCGCGCCCAGCAGGATCCTCGACCCTCCCTCGTCGCCTGCCGTACCCATATTGGGTTTGGCGCGCCGAAGAAACAGGATACCTCCAAGGCTCATGGCGAACCGCTCGGGGAGGAGGAGCTGAAGGCTGCCAAGCAAAATCTCGGCTGGCCCGTCGAGCCCCGTTTTGCCGTTCCCGGTGATGTACTCGAATTGTTCCGGCGTGCGCTCGAC
This sequence comes from Chloroflexota bacterium, assembly GCA_043805815.1. Taxonomy (GTDB): domain Bacteria; phylum Chloroflexota; class Anaerolineae; order Anaerolineales; family Villigracilaceae; genus Fen-1038. Next base: position 8,983 of record JAZDHO010000073.1, on the reverse strand, counting down.
GATGGTCAGGCGGCCGAGGCAGCATGGAACAGGAAGCTTGAGGCCTTTGCCGCATCGAATGCGGCGGCAGCCGCCGATCTCAGACGTCGCTTGAGCGGCGACCTGCCCGAATCGTGGGAATCCGCACTTCCGTCCTTCCCGGCGGATGTCAAGGGCATGGCGACGCGTGTTGCCTCCGGCAAGGTGCTGACCGCCCTCGCCGAGACACTGCCCGAACTGATCGGTGGCTCCGCAGATCTGACTCCCTCCAACAACACGAAGTTCGATGGCGTCGGTCCCTTCCAGGCCGAGAATCCTTCGGGGCGCTATGTGCACTTCGGTGTGCGCGAGCACGCCATGGCCGCCGCCTTGAATGGCATGGCCCTGTACGGCGGCGTCACAGCCTACGGCGGAACATTTCTCATCTTCTCGGACTACATGCGGCCAGCCATACGCCTCGCCGCACTGTCACACATCCCATCGATTTTCGTTTTGACTCATGACAGTGTCGGCCTGGGCGAGGACGGCCCCACACATCAGCCGATCGAGCATCTTGCCGCATTGCGGGCGATTCCGAACCTCTTGCTCATCCGCCCGGCAGATGCCAATGAGGTGGCTCAGGCGTGGAAGATCGCCATCTCCCGCAGGGATGGCCCGACTGCCCTTGCGCTGACCCGACAGGCTCTGCCGGTTTTCGACCGAAACATGACTGCCTCGGCCTCCGGCGTCGCCAGGGGTGCTTATGTGTTGGCATCCTTCGGCAAGAAGAGGCCGGACATCATCCTTCTGGCATCTGGTTCTGAGGTCGCCTTGGTCTATCAGGCGGGGCAGATTTTGTCAACCAATGGAGTCGCCGTGCGTGTCGTTTCGTTCCCGTCGTGGTCGCTCTTTGAGCAGCAGTCCGCCGCCTATCGCCGCTCGGTCCTTCCCGAGGATATTCCGCTCCGGTTGGCAGTTGAAGCTGGTGTCAGCCAGGGCTGGGAGCGCTACGTCGGTCATCAGGGAAAGGTCATAGGCATTGAGCGCTTTGGCGCTTCTGCGCCGTACAAGGCCATATTCGAACACTTGGGCTTCACCGTGGACAACGTGGTCGCTCAGGCCAGGGCGCTTCTCAGGTCCCGGACGGGCACCCGGTCGGCTCCCCGCAAGGCCGGCAAGGCCCGCGCAGCCACGAAACGGACTCGGCGTAAATGAAGGTGGCAATCGGCTTTGACCATGCAGGTTTCCTGCTCCGGGAAGCGGTTCTGAAAGCCGTGCGCGACACCGGCGCAGAGGCCATCGACCTCGGTACGCGCACGCCGGAGCCTGTTGATTTCCCGGACATCGCTGCGAGCGTGGGTCGGACGCTCCAGCGCGGCGAGGCGGATCGCGGCATTCTGGTTTGCGGTTCGGGCATCGGCGCTTGCATCGCAGCCAACAAGATGAAGGGTGTCTATGCCTCCATCTGCCATGACACGTATTCTGCCGCGCAGGGTGTCATGCACGATGATATGAATCTGCTCTGCCTGGGTGGCCGCGTGATCGGATCCGAACTGGCGGCCGCGCTTGTGAAGGCATTCCTGGGCGCACGCTACTTGGGTCGTGATCCCGGCGGTGAGCGCTTCGACCGCCGCGTGTCTAAGATCCACAACTTGGAGGAATCTGGAGAGCCATAGGAACCGGCACACCTTGTCGCCAGGTGCAGCTGCCCGATCGCGTTTTGACTTTAGGAGTAGGGCGGGACTCGTGCATCTATGAACAGACTTGCGAAGCTTGTCTCCCTGGGCCAGTCGCCGTGGCTGGACAACATCCAGCGCCGGGCGCTGGAGAGCGGGGAGGTCAAGACCCTCATCGACCGCGGTGACATTCGCGGCATGACATCGAATCCCAGTATCTTCAACCAGGCCATTTCCCGCAGTCACGACTACGATGAGGCCCTCAGGGCCCTGGCGTGGTCCGGCTGGGACGCCGAGAAGATCTTCTGGGAACTGGCAGTGGAGGATGTTCGCCTCGCCCTGGATCTGTTTGCTCCGCTCTATGAGCAGAGTATTGGCGCCGACGGCTACGTAAGCCTCGAGGTCAGCCCGCATCTTGCCCATGACACCGAGGCGACCGTCGCGCAGGCCGAGCAACTCTGGACACGCGTCGCCAGGCCGAATCTGATGGTTAAGATCCCGGCCACGCCCGCTGGGATTCCTGCCATCCGCCGCGCGGTGGCGGCCGGGCTGAATATCAACATTACGCTCATCTTCTCGCGCCTGCGCTATGCTGCGGTCATGGATGCCTACCTGGCGGGCATCGAGGATCGATTCGCCGCCGGTCATTCGATAGACCATATCGCCTCGGTTGCCTCGTTTTTTGTGTCGCGTGTGGACACCAAGGTCGACAGACGCCTTCCGCCAGGCTCACCGCTGCGTGGCAAGGCTGCGGTCGCTAATGCGAAGCTCGCCTACGAGGATTTCCGGAGGACGTTCAGCGGCCAGCGCTGGGAGAGTCTGCGCCAACGCGGCGCGCGCCTCCAGCGGCCGCTTTGGGCGTCAACCAGCACCAAGGATCCGGCCTACCCGGACACGATCTATGTGGATGAACTCGTGGGCGCCGACACTGTCAATACGCTGCCTGCGCAGACGCTTGAAGCAGCTCGCGACCATGCACGTGCGGAGCCTGCGATCTCCGAGCATCTGCAGGCCGCCCGTGACGCGCTCGCCGCACTCGACCGGGCGGGTATTTCGATGGAGGATGTCGCCCGGGAATTGGAGGCCGAGGGCGTCGAGGCCTTCGCCACCTCCAGCACTGAGCTCCTGCAGAACATCGAAGCCCGACGGCAGGAGGCCCTGCGGACGCTGGACCCCATAGCGGAGCCGGTCGCGCGGCGCATTGAGCAGCTCTCCGCTGATTCGTTGCCAACGCGCTTCCATGCCAAGGACCCGACTCTGTGGTCGGATGAGCCCGCCGGACAGGCCGAAGTGAGTCGCCGAATGGGTTGGACGGATTCTCCGCAGAAGGCGCGTGCTCTGCTGCCCCTCTATCGCGACTTCGCGGCGCAGGTCCGCCAGGCGCACATCTCGCGTTTCCTGGTCCTGGGCATGGGCGGCTCATCGCTTGCCGCCGAACTGTTCAGCACCTTGTTCTCAGCCTCCGATGCCTCGGATACGAAGGCTGTATGCCTTGGCATACTCGACTCGACCGACCCCGCCCAGGTTGCGAAGGCGGCCGTCGACTTTCCGCCGCAGGAGAGTTTGTACATCGTCTCCAGTAAATCGGGCGACACGGCTGAGGTCACCGCCGCCTTCAACTACTTGTGGTCGCAGGCCGATGGGGATGGTTCGCACTTCGTCGCCATCACAGACGACGGTTCCTCCCTTGAGAGACTCGCGCGGACGCTCGGCTTCCGCAGGATCTTCATTGCCGACTCCACCGTCGGCGGACGATACTCCGCGCTGACGGACTTTGGCCTCGTTCCGGCTGCGCTCCTGGGCATGGATCTTGAGCGACTCCTGGAGGGCGCGGAGTGGATGCAGAGGCAGTGCGGGCGCGAGCTCGCCGCGGCGCGCAGCCCGGGCATCGTACTCGGCGCCGTCTTGGGCGAGGCGGCGCTTGCTGGGCGCGACAAGCTGACGATCCTGGCTGATTCCCCCATGAGATCGCTGCCGCACTGGATTGAGCAACTGGTGGCGGAATCCACTGGCAAGGACGGAAAGGGGATCCTCCCCGTGCCGCTGGATCCATTGGACGCGCCCAAGGTCTACGGCCCGGACAGGCTCTTCGTGTACCTGCGTCAAAGCGGCGAGTTGGAGGCAGGAGTCGATGCCCTGTCGCGAACCGGATTCCCTGTGATCACTCTTGACGTGCCAGATGCCTACGCGGTGGCCGCCGAATTCTTCCGCTGGGAGGTCGCGGTCGCCGTGGCCTGCCACATCTTGGGCGTAAACGCCTTCGATCAGCCCGACGTTCAGGAAAGCAAGGATCGCACGAGCTCCAGGATCGAACAGATGCGTTCCACCCAGAGGCTTGAGGAGGGCGAGTGGGACATTTCAATTGGCGAGGGGGTGCCGAACCTGGGCACATCCCAGGGGATGTGGCACTTCCTGGAGCGGGCACGTCCCGGCGACTACGTCGCCCTCAATGCCTATCTGCCTTGCCGTCCGGAGAACGTCGAGGAACTTCAGAGATTGCGCGTCCTGATTCGGGAGCGGACGCGGGTCGCTGTCACCGCGGGCTTCGGACCGCGCTTCCAACACTCGACCGGCCAGATGCACAAGGGAGGCCCGAACACGGGATTGTTTGTTCAAATCGTCAGCGAGCCTGCGGAGGATATAGACATCCCTGGCCAGGGCATGTCGTTCGGCACCCTGATCCGCGCCCAGGCACTGGGCGACTACGAAACGCTGGTTTCCCGAGACCGCCGCGTGCTGCGCGTGCATCTATCGCGTCCTGATGATCTTGCCCAACTCAGAAAGGCACTGCAGTGACAGATCTCCAGCATAGGAAATGCGTGGCGTGTCGGGGCGGCGAGCCGACCCTCACAGATGAACAATTGGCGGCCCTCTCGCCTCAAGTTCCCGAGTGGCGCGTCAAGGATTTCGATGGCGTGAACCGCATTGAACGGGTGTTCAAATTTCCGGATTTCAATGCGGCCGTTGCCTTCACCAATCGCGTCGCAGACATCGCCGAGGCCGAGGCGCATCATCCGCTCATCATCACGGAATGGGGCCAAGTGACGGTGCAGTGGTGGACACACAAGATCAGAGGCTTGCATCAAAATGACTTCATCATGGCGGCGAAGACGGACCAGATCTTGAAACCGTAGCCAGGCGCCCCGCAATGGCCTCTTTCGCATAGGCGCCCTGAGGCGCTTTCTATGTGAAGTACTTCGGGGGCTTGACACTCGAACACATGTTCAGTATACTGCGGCCCTGATCGTGGGTTGGCCTCGCATGTGCTGAGCACGTTGGCTGAGCGACGCGACGATCGTGGGCGGTGTGCCTCCCCTGGGACGTGATTTGTTCCTCTTTTGTTTCGCGGATCAATTTGGGGACTGCGCTGGGCGCGTATGATCGATGGCTGCAGGCTGTTGCGCGTCCATCAAATTGACTTCTTCTGGGAACAGTGGGATAATCGCGAACATAGCGGCGTTGATGGGAGCGAGTACGTCCGCGTGGCGCGCAGCGAGTTCGGGCTTGGTGCGAGCCGGACCGCCACCAGTACGGAAAATCATCCCGGAGCCTTGATCTGAAATCCGTGTCGCCGACCCAGTGAGGAGCACGCGCCGGAGAGTAGGGGAGACGGAATCGACCACCGTTATCCGGGTCGCGAAGATGTCGGTCTTCGGCCAAGCGCCCGCGCTTGCGGGAAGCAGAGTGGTACCGCGTGAGCAAGCCTCTCGTCTCTGTACTGTGGCGAGAGGCTATTGATTTCGGTGTTGCACGGGAGGTCTCTCCGAATGGAATCGCACATGTTCAAGTCCGTGCCCTCCAAGTTGGACGTGTCCGCGATGGAAGACGGCATTCTGGCCTTCTGGCAGCGCCAGCAGATCTTCCGCAAGACTGTTGAGCAGCGCCGTGGGCGGCCGGAGTTTGTCTTCTATGAGGGGCCGCCAACGGCCAACGGCCAGCCGGGCGTGCACCATGTTCTGGCTCGCGCCTTCAAGGACATGTTCCCGCGCTACAAGACCATGCGAGGTTTTCATGTCTCGCGCCGCGGCGGATGGGACACCCACGGGCTGCCGGTGGAAATAGAGGTCGAAAAGAAACACGGCTTCACCGGAAAGCCGCAGATCGAAGAATATGGCATCGCCAGGTTCAATGAGGAATGCCGCAAGTCTGCCTTTGAGTACATTCGTGATTGGGGGCGCCTGACCGACCGGATCGCCTTTTGGGTTGATCTCGACGATGCCTATGTGACATATACGAACGAGTACATCGAATCGGTCTGGTGGATCCTCAAGAGCTTCTGGGACAAGGACTTGCTGTACAAGGGATACAAGGTTGTTCCCTACTGCCCGCGCTGCGGAACGCCTCTATCGGACCACGAGGTCGCCCTCGGCTATGAGGAGGTCATGGAGCCCTCGATCTTCGTCCGCATGCCGCTGGTCGATAAGAAGGACACTTCGCTCCTTGTCTGGACCACGACGCCGTGGACCCTGCCGGGAAACGTCGCCGTCGCTGTGCATCCGGATGTGGAATACGTTACCGTCGAGCGTCAGCATGACGGCGCCGCCGAGAAGCTGATCGTCGCGCGGAGCCTCGTGTCGCGACTTTTCAAGGACGAGCACATGGAAGTCCTCGACACGTTTAAGGGCAGGAAGTTGAAGGGCGCAAGGTATCACCCGCTTTTCACGTTCATGCCGCCGGACAAGCCGGCGCACTTCGTCGTCCTTGGTGATTTCGTGACGACCGAGGACGGCTCCGGCCTGGTGCATATGGCCCCCGCCTTTGGTGCTGAAGACATGGAGATGGCAAATCAGCACAACCTGCCCGTGCTGATGACGGTGCAGCCGGACGGCACGTTTGTTCAGGAAGTGACGCCCTGGCGCGGCATGTTCATCAAGAATGCCGACCCGCTCATCGTGGAGGACTTGCGCGCGCGCGGTCTCTTGCTCCGTATCGAGGATCACTCGCACACCTATCCATTCTGCTGGCGCTGCCACACACCGCTCATGTACTATGCGCGCGACTCATGGTACATCCGCACGAGCCGATTCAAGGACCGGCTTGTGGACCTCAACAACACGATCAACTGGGTGCCTCAGCATGTCCGCGAGGGACGCTTCGGGAACTGGCTGTCCAACAATATCGACTGGTCCCTTAGCCGCGAACGTTATTGGGGCACACCGCTGCCCGTCTGGGAGTGCGAGCAGGACAAGTACCGCGAGTGCGTGGGGTCCATCGGCGAGCTTGCGGGCAAAGTTGGCCGGGATCTGCCCGACCTGGATCTGCACCGGCCCTACATTGACGAGGTCACCTACGTCTGCCCCCAGTGCGGCGGCACGATGCGGCGCGTCAAAGACCTGATCGACGTCTGGTTTGATTCAGGCGCGATGCCGTTCGCCCAATGGCACTATCCGTTCGAGAACAAGGAGAAATTCGCATCCCAATTCCCGGCGGACTACATCTGTGAGGCAGTCGACCAGACGCGTGGCTGGTTCTACTCACTGCACGCCATCAGCACTCTTCTCACGGATTCAGTCTCATTCAGGAACGTCATCTGCCTTGGCCTGATCCTGGATGCCGAAGGCAAGAAGATGTCGAAGAGCCTGGGCAACATCGTCGACCCGTGGGATGTGATCAAGGCGGACGGCGCGGACGCATTCCGCTGGTACCTCTACACCGCCTCCCCGCCGGGAAACGAGCGCCGTTTCTCCGTCGAGTTGGTGAGCGAGGTCATTCGCACCTTCACCTTGACGCTCTGGAATGTGTACTCCTTCTTTGTCACCTACGCCAACCTGGACAAGCCCGAACTGAGGCATCATGCGGCCGGCAGCCGCAACGTCCTCGATCGCTGGGTGCTGTCCGAGTTGCACATGCTTATCCGCGATGTCAGCAAGGCCTACGACGAATACGACGTTACGGGCGCCACGCGGCCCGTCCAGACCTTCGTGGAGAAGCTGTCAACCTGGTACCTGCGGCGCTCGCGCCGTCGATTCTGGAAATCCGATTCGGATGAGGACAAGCGATCGGCCTACGCAACCCTGTATACCGCCCTTGAGGCCTTGAGCAAGCTGATCGCCCCCGCCATGCCCTTCCTGGCGGATGAGCTCTTCCAGAACCTGGCGCGTTCCGTGGATGACAGCGCTCCGGAATCTGTGCACCTGGCTGATTGGCCGGCCTGGGACGAGTCGCTCATCGACGAATCGCTGAATCGTGATATGGCACTCGTCATCAAGTTGGTTTCGCTCGGCCATGCCGCCCGGCAGAAAGCGAACCGCAAGGTCCGCCAGCCTCTGCAGGAGGCCGCCTTCTCCGTGGGCAATGCCTCTGAACGCCGCGCCGTCGAGGCTTTCTCGGAATTGGTGCAGGATGAGCTCAACGTGAAGCACGTGCGCCTCTTGGACACCGCCACCGAGGCGGTCTCCCACACGCTCAAGCCGCTGCCAAAGCAATTGGGCCAGAAATACGGCAGCAGGTTTCCGGCCATTCAGAAGGCCATCCTGGCGCTGGATGCTGAGGAAGCTGCCCGCACGCTGCTTGCGGGTAATTCCCTGACCCTCGGCCTCGAAGACGGTCGGTATGAGATCGAGGCCGCGGATGTTGAAGTCAAGGCTCAGGCCAGGGGCGGCTTCGCCGTCGCTGAGGACGGGGCCTACGTGGCTGCCCTGGTCACCACGCTCACTCCCGAGCTGGTGCGGGAAGGGCGAGCGCGCGAATTCGTGCGGCGGGTGCAGGACCTGCGCAAGGCGGCGACTCTCGATGTGGCTGATCGGGTCCATCTCTTCGTGCAGGCCTCCTCGGAGATCCAGTCGGCTCTCAAGGCCCACAAGGACTACGTGACTACCGAGACCCTGGCAGTGTCTTTGGACTTCACCGATCCGCCCGCAGATGCCCCGCAGGTGAATGAGAACCTGGACGGTGAGCAACTGACCCTGGGGCTGGCCAAGGCCTCCTAGCCTCGCGCCTGGTCTGCCGCGGATCGGCAGACCGATTATGGAGCGGCGACATGGTCATTGAGCGCGTGGTTGTGGTCACTCCTGAGCTCCTCGAGGCGTTCAACCGGCTCATCCCTCAACTGACGGATAACAGCCCGCCACCCGGCGCGGATGACCTCGACTCCATCTTGATGAGCGACTCGAGTGTCGTCCTGATCGCCCGCGAGCCCGATGCGCGAGGTCAGATCGTGGGCGCCGGTTGCCTGGCCATCTACCGTGCGCCCACGGGCATCCGCGTGGTCATTGAAGACGTGGTCGTGGATCAGTACTCACGCGGGCTGGGTGTAGGCGAGGCGCTGATGAGACACTTGATGGAGGTAGCCAGACAAAGGGGGGCGCGCGGCGTTTCCCTGACCTCGAATCCGCGGCGCGAGGCGGCGA
>JAZDHO010000072.1:0-28860 GCA_043805815.1 Chloroflexota bacterium | reverse complement strand
TCTTGCAGGATAGACCGATACGCCGGTCCGGGCGGGATGCCGAGGGCCCTCAGGTCAATGCCGGTCGCCCGAGGCCGTATGTGCCGCCAGTTCGTGAGGTATTCCGCAAGCACGCGCCTTGGCTTCCCAGGCGGAAGTGCCCCGTGCACGGTCTCCACAGCGTCCAAGGGCAGATTCCGCAGGTGCTGCGTCAGCCTGCTCGGTCGCAGCCTGATCAGCCTCCTGATATTTCTGCGCAACTCAGAGGCGGCGACCAGCTCCGCGGTCAGCCTATTGTCGAAACGCAGCCTCCGGCGCACAGACGCAATCTGCACCGGCGTCAGGTCCATGAGCCACAGGAGCCACTGCTTCGTTCGTCCGCGGGCATTACCCCTTGTGTCCGCCGCGTCGCTGCGTCCCTGTTCCTCGATTCGCAGCCGCCGCAAAGCGCGGTTGTCGTCCGGCAGCGCTCGATGAACGGCGCTCAGCAGGCCCAGTCGTCCCAATCTTGACAACATTGCCGCGGCTTGATCCTCCCCCAGGATCTGGTCCAGCTCCTGTCGAATGCGGTGAGCGGAAAGCTGACCGACCCATCGGCGCGCAGTGGCTGTGAGCCGAAGCGTCTCCGGCGTGATCTTGAATCCCAGGCGTTTCTCATAACGTACGGCGCGATACATGCGCGTTGGATCGTCCCGGAAAGACCTGTCGTGCAGCACGCGAATCGCGCCGCGCTCCACGTCATCCAGCGCCCCCAGAGGGTCCAGGACCGTGCCGAAGTGCTTCCCGTCCAGACGAATCGCCAGCGTGTTGATCGTGAAGTCGCGGCGTTGGAGATCCTCCGCAATCGTTCCGAGGCGGATGTGCGGCAGCTGTGCCGGCCGCGGGTAGACCTCGCTGCGCGCCGAGATCAGGTCGAGGTGAACGTCAGCGTGTCGGCGGCCTGTTGACGCACCGCCGGGCCACCCGGGAGTCGCAGTGCGATCCAAATGCCACTTCGCCGTGCCAAACCTCCGATGAACCGTGGTCCGCCCGCCGTATTTCGCCGCCAGCCTGTTGGCCAGCTGGATTGCACTCCCCTCCACCACCAGGTCAAAATCAGTCGGCGCCCGTCCCAGCACCAGGTCGCGCGGGAAACCACCGACCATGTAGAGCGCGAGTCCCAGGGAGTGTGCTTCACGTGCGACGAGCCGCAGCAGCGCCAAGTCCCGCCTGGAAAGCGCCTTCTCGAGCTGATCGCCAAGGCCGCGAGTCACGCGATTATTGTAACTGAAGAAATCGTGTATAATGCGGTCTATGTCGCTGAAACCCCTCCCGCTCCCGCAGTTGATCATAGGCGCTTGGTCTGGATAGGCGTGTTTCAGCGTGCGAGAAGCGGCTCCCAGACCTGGTGAGCCGTTTTTGTTTGCACAGCGGGCACGCAGGGTGAGGTCTATATGAAGGTGGTGGTCTTTGGTGGCTCTCAACCGAAGGAGAGTTCACAAGCCTATGCAGATGCCCGGACCTTGGGTGACATGCTCGCACGCCAGGGGCATACGGTGCTTACGGGGGGCTACACCGGCACAATGGAGGCGGTCTCCAGGGGCGCGGCAGACGCTGGTGGCCATGTGATAGGCGTGACGTGCGAGGAGATCGGTCGCTGGCACGGTCGTTCAGCCAATCACTGGGTTACGGAGGAGTGGAAGAAAGGCACGCTGCTGGAACGCATCCAGACCCTCATTGAGGCTTCCGACGCGGCCCTCGCGCTTCCCGGAGGTCCGGGCACGCTGACGGAGATCGCCCTGACTTGGAACCTGATGATTGTGGGCTGCATTCGCCGCCGGCCGCTGATCCTGGTCGGAGAGGCCTGGCGCCGCGTGTGGGACGCGTTCTATTCGCAGCTGGGCGATTACACGCCGTCGCCGCAGCGCGCCTTCCTGAACTTCGCGACCACGCCGCTGGCGGCTGTCGAGATGCTGAAAAGGATGTCAATGTAAGAACAGGATGAGCACGGCCCGCATGGCCGGCACGCCTCCTCTCTCTCCTGATCCTGTGTGACAAGGTGATTCATGGCTGAAGACAAACTCCCCTCCCGCACTCAGAACTTCTCCGAGTGGTACAACCAGCTCGTTCTGAGGGCCGAATTGGCCGACTACGCCCCTGTGCGGGGGTGCATGGTCGTGCGACCGTATGGTTGGACGCTATGGGAGAACATGAGCGGCGCTCTCGACGAGCGATTCAAGGACACCGGGCACGTGAATGCTGCCTTCCCCATGCTCATTCCCATGTCGTTCTTCGAGAAAGAGAAAGCCCACGTCGAAGGCTTCTCACCCGAGCTGGCGGTGGTGACGCACGGCGGGGGTGAGAAACTGGAAGAGCCGCTCGTTGTGCGCCCCACGTCCGAGACCATCATCGGCTACATGTACTCGAAGTGGATCAAGTCATGGCGCGATCTCCCCGTGCTGATCAATCAGTGGGGCAGCGTCGTGCGGTGGGAATTGCGGACAAAGCTGTTTCTGCGGACGGCGGAGTTCTATTGGCAGGAGGGGCACACCGCGCATGCCTCCAAGGAAGAGGCGCTCGAGGAAATGTACCGCATCCTCGACATCTACGCAGACTTTGCCGTCAGCGAGGCGGCAGTCCCAGTGATCAAAGGCGTCAAGACGGAGACCGAGAAGTTCGCCGGCGCCATCATGTCCACCTCCATCGAGGGCATGATGCAGGACAAGAAGGCCCTGCAGTCCGCGACCTCGCATTACTTTGGTCAGAATTTCGCCAAGGCATTTGAGATCCAGTACCTGGATCCCAATAACACGCTGCAGTACTGCGAGACTACCTCCTGGGGATTGTCCACACGCATGATCGGAGCCATCATAATGGTTCATGGCGACGATCAGGGCCTGGTGCTGCCGCCACGCGTCGCTCCGATCCAGGTGGTGCTGATCCCCATCCACAGGAATGACACTGAGAAAACCGGGGTCATGGAGGCTGCACACCGGCTCTTGGGTGAGTTCAAGGCAGCTGGCATACGGGCGAAGATGGATGACCGCGAGGAGGTCACCCCCGGCTTCAAGTTCAACGACTGGGAGATGCGCGGTGTCCCGCTTCGAGTCGAGATCGGCCCCAAGGATCTGGCGAAAGGCTCGGCGGCCGTTGCGCGCCGCGATATCTCCGGAAAAGGCAACCGATCCTTCATCGCCCAGGCCGGCCTCGCCGCCGCTGTAACCGACCTGCTTGTTCAGGTCCAGGCGTCCATGCTGGCGCGGGCCACTGCGTTCCGGGATGCCAACATCCACGATCCAGGCAACCTTGCCGAACTGGCTGCGGTTGTGCAGGATGGATGGGCATTCTCGTGGTGGTGCGGTCGGAAGGAATGCGAAGCCAAGGTCAAGGATGAGACCAAGGCGACTACACGCAACATGCCTTTGGATCAACCGCCGGGCTCCGGCAAGTGCATTGTCTGCGGTGAGCACGCCGAAAAGAAGGTGTATTTCGCACGAGCCTACTGATCGCCTTCCGCACTGCTGAGGGAGGGCGCATCTGGAGCCGGCACCGCGCGCGTAAGCGACATGCCTTCGATAGACCTCGCCCGACTTAGAAAACAGGCGCTTCGCCTGGCAGACTTTTTCTTCGCGCCGGAGGAGTTCACCCGGAACCTGAGCGCCACCCTCGACTCATACGTCAACTACACGATTCGCGGCCGCCGTCCCGCGGCTCGGGGTGCCAGTCTCCCGACCCATGGGACTCCGACCGTGGTGATGAAGCAGATCGAGCAGGAGCTCTCCGCTTTGGCATCCGCCCCAGAGAACGCCGACGCAGCACTCGCGCTGGCCGACCGCCTATGGGACGAGGCTTGGCTCGAGACGAGGCTGCTGGCCGCTTTTGTCCTCGGGCGGATCTCACCTGAGGAAGGCCCGTTGATCGCCCGCCTCACGGCTTGGACCTCTCAAGTCCGAGATGGCGAGCTGCGCGCACGTTTGCTGGACGCGAGTTTGCTGCGGATGCGGAAAGAAACGCCGGACATGTTCCTCCACATGATTGGCGAGTGGCTCCGTCCCGAGCGTCCCCGTCTGTGGCCGGACGCCATCCGGGCCTCGATTTCTGCGATCAACGATCCTGCCTTCGGCAACCTGCCCGCCCTCATGGCGTCGCTTGAGCCCTTGGTTAAGGCCGCCCCCGCCCAGATCCAACTGGACCTGGAGGAGCTCATCCTCGCCCTCTTCCAGGCATCACCGACCGAGACCACCTACTTCATTCGCCAGATCCTGACCCACTCAGACAACCCGATGACGTCCGTGGCTTTTCGTCGCATGGCGCCGTCATTCCCGCAGGAACTCAAAGAGGAAATTCGTGAGTTCGTGCGCGGCAAACCGTTTTCGATCGTGTAGTGCGCCACAAATGAGTCTGGAACAGCGCGTAAAGGAGGTGACGTGCTTGTGTTCTTGAATTTCCTCATCGGCGGCGGCCTGCTCGTTGCGGGCCGCAAGCTGTTCTGGCTCCTCGTCGGTGCGATCGGCTTTCTCGTCGGCCTGGAGGTCGCCACGCGCATTACTTTCCGCTCGGAGCTTGTGCTGGTCCTTTCTGTCGTCGCTTTGGGTGTGATCTTCGCCTTGATGGCGATCTTCTTGGAGACCGTTGCCATCAGCATGGCGGGCTTCCTGGGTGGAGGTTTCGTGCTGATGCGCCTCGCCGCCTTGTTGGGCCTCGACGGGGGCCCGGCCCGGATCGTGGCTTTCGTAGTAGGCGGCATAGTTGGCGTGATCCTGATCGTCTGGCTCTTCAACCTGGCACTCATCGCGATTTCCTCGCTGGCAGGCGCGTCCATGGTCGTCAGCGGCCTGGTGCTGCGGGACGATGAGCGCCCGCTGCTCTTCCTGGGTCTTATGGTTTTGGGTGTCCTCATCCAGGGGCTTATCATGCTCCGCGAGCGCCCATCCCCCAAGTCCGAACGCCGTCCAACAGAATAACCGCACCACCGTCGCGGCCACCTTCGCGACCGTAGCTCTCTGCCAAGATCCTGGGCGTGCTGGGCGCGCCTGCACCTGCATTCGCTGCCTCACGGCGCCGCCAGCCAGAGTCCAGAGGGCGGTTCGAGATCATGCTCCTCCCCGTCCCCGCAACCAAGTACAGGAGATACCCGCCAAGTTGCGGCTCGCGGCCAACGAGCTTCCAGGGCGCCGCGGTCATGGCGAAACGGGGCAATGCCGATTAGAATTGTGCGCGAACCAAAACCGGCACAGGAGTCTCGCATGGCCAAGTCCGCCAAGTCAAGCAGCATGCAGGGCGATGTTTTCTATCCATCCGAGGAGATCACAGCCCAGGCGCGGCTGAAGGATTGGGAGGCTCTGGCAGAAAAGAGCCTGGCAGATCCGATCGCGTTCTGGGAGGCCGAGGCCCAGGAACTCGAGTGGTTCAAGAAATGGGACAGGGTCCTGGACGACTCAAAGCGACCATTCTTCAAGTGGTTCGTGGGGGCAAAGGTCAACATCGTCCACAACGCCATCGATCGCCACCTGCGCACATATCGAAAGAATAAACTGGCCCTGATTTGGGAATCGGAAGATGGCAAGCAGCACCAGACATTTTCCTACTACGCCATGAACCGCGAAGTGAGTCGCATGGCCAACATCATAAAGGCCATGGGGGTTCGCAAGGGAGACCGGGTCACCATCTACCTGGGCCGCATTCCCCAGATCATCTTCGCCATGCTGGCCTGCGCCAAGATCGGCGCCATTCACTCCGTGGTCTTCGGGGGCTTCTCCGTGGATTCCCTTCAGGGCCGCATTGAGGACAGCGAATCCAAGCTCGTTATCACGGCTGACGGCAGCTACAACAACGGCAAGGTGGTCGAGCTCAAACGCACGGTCGACGAGGCCCTGAAACGCTGTCCCACGGTCGAGAATGTGATCATCATCAAGCGGATCGGGCACGAGGTCCCGATGGAGGCAGGGCGGGATCACTGGTATCACGAGCTGCTAGCGCTTCCCATCGCCAACGGCAAGTGCCCCACCGAGGCAATGGATGCGGAGGATCCGCTCTACATACTCTATACGTCCGGTTCCACGGGCAAGCCGAAGGCGATTCTCCACACGCATGGCGGCTACATGGTCGGAACATACAGCACTCTGAAATATGTCTTTGATGTCAAAGACGAAGACCGCTGGTGGTGCGCGGCCGACCCTGGCTGGGTCACGGGGCACTCCTACATCGTGTACGGTCCGCTCCTAAATGGGGCGACTTCATTCATGTTTGAGGGCGGACCCGCCTACCCCTACCCGAACCGTTGGTGGCAATGCGTGGAACGGTACGGCATCACGATCCTGTACACAGCGCCGACCGCCATTCGCGGGTTAATGCGTTTTGGTGAGGCCTGGCCGAAGAAGCACGACCTGTCGTCTTTGCGACTCCTGGGGACGGTCGGAGAGCCCATCAACCCTGAAGCCTGGAAGTGGTACCACAGGGTGATCGGAAAGGAACGCTGTCCGATCATGGATACCTGGTGGCAGACCGAGACCGGTATGTTCATGATCACGCCCACGCCGACAGTTCCCTTGAAACCGGGTTCCGCCACCCGACCTTTCTTCGGGCAGGAGGCCGATATCCTGGACGAGACAGGAAAATCAGTTCCGGATGACACCGAGGGGTACCTTGTCCTCAAGCATCCCTGGCCCGCCATGTTGCGGACCGTCTACGGAGACCCTGACCGCTACGTGAGCCAATACTGGTCCAAGTATCCGGGCGTCTACACGACCGGCGACTCGGCGAAGCGCGACAAAGATGGTTACTTCTGGATTATTGGTCGGGTCGACGACGTTATCAAGGTCTCGGGACACCGTCTCGGCACAGCGGAGGTCGAGTCGGCTTTGGTGAGTCATCCGGCCGTTGCTGAGGCAGCCGCCATTGGCCTGCCGCATGATCTCAAGGGCCAGGCCATTCATACCTTCGTCCTCTTGCGCTCCGGATTCGTCGCCTCGCCCGAGCTCGCAGAGGAGCTGCGTCAGCACGTTGCAACCCACATGGGACCGATTGCCAGGCCGGAAGACGTCAAGTTCCTGGACAAGCTGCCCAAGACGCGTTCGGGCAAAATCATGCGTCGCGTGCTCAAAGCCAGAGCACAAGGCCTGCCCGAAGGGGACATCAGCACACTAGAGGAATAGGCAACGCAAGCCGGGGTCCCAGAATCGGGCCTTCGCGAGATCCATCCTGCCGCCTATCACGGAGGAACGGCTCCCTGCCGCGGAGAGTCGCCCGCATCCACGCCGCCCCACATGGTCACGCTCCTGGAACGGCGGCCCTCGCCGCCTCTAATGTACAATCAAGGGGATGCCCGACTCGGAATACGCCCGAAGGTTGCAGGCTTGGCGGTCAGGCTTGGACGCCGACATTCGCCGCGAGGACGGTCTGTTGGCGCTCAGCGGCTTGTTCTGGCTGCAGAAGGGCATCAATACGGTTGGCTCATCTCCAGATTGCTCAATTTGCCTGCCCAAGCCAATTCCACGGCTATTGGGCGCATTTGAATTCGATGGCACCGGCGTGGTTTTCCACGTCGATGTAGGCCAGACCGTCGAGATAGATGGCGTCGCAACCCAGTCCGCCTCGGCGCTCCGACTTGATGACGCACGTGGGGCAAGTGTTGTCCGCAACGGGGATCTTGCCATGGCGCCCCTCCGCCATCAGGGGCGCGTGGGTGTGCAGGTGTGGAACAGGGCGCGGCCGGACCGAAGCGGTTTCCCGCCGCGAATTTGGTTCGAGGTCGACGAGAAATTCCTCGTCCGCGGTGTGTACACCGCGTACCCTGCTCCGGTCCGGATCAAGATGCCGGACGCCCTTGGCCAGATCCAGCAGGGATATGTGCAGGGTTACGTATCCTTCAGGGTTGAGGGGAAACCTCACAATCTGGATGCCACCGAAACCGATGATGGCCGGCTTTTTCTCCAGTTTAGGGACCGCACCAACGGCGTCAAGACGTACTCTGGAGGTAGGTACCTGCATACGGAGGCGGTCTCGGAGGAGGGTGATGTCCAGGTTGACTTCAACAAAGCCTGCAATCCCCCCTCAGCCTTCACGGCTTTCACGACCTGCACCTGGGCATCAAGAGAGACCGCGCTGAATAGTACGATCGAGGCCGGGGAACGATACGTGGGTCCTGCAGCCGATCGGCCGTGAACTCCGACGCGCGCGGCCATGCTCGGCTTCCGCTAACCCCCAGCGAATCTAAGTAGTTCTTCGGGCACCCAGAACCGGCCAAGACCGACAAACCCGGCGAACAGCGAGGCCGCAAAGATCGCAACGCCGAACGCGATCAAGAGCCGGTCCGGCAGCCGGTATGACAACTGCTCCAACCAGGTGCGCGGCCCGACCCCGAATGCCCGCAGATCCATTGCATCGATGATGTCCTCGCTGCCAATGATGGCATGAATCGTTACGGGCACCATCAGCGGCCCCAACTTGCGCACTTGTTGAATCAGCCCGCCGCTTATCTTCTCCAACTCGTAGCCGCGCGCCCGCTGGGCATCCATCGTAAGCTGGAAGTCGCGACCGAAGGTCGGAATGAACCTCATGGTCAGGTCCATCGCATAGGCGATCTTGTCAGGTAGGCCCAGTCCCTTGAACGTGATGCCGTACAGGGCTGGATTCAGCGAGTAGGGGATGAGGATTGTCATGATCGCGATGCTGAAGACGCGCGCGAATTGGCTCACCCCAAAGAATGCCCGTTCGACTGTGATCTGGAGCGTGGGCGTCCATCCGAAGATCGAAAAGCCCGCCCTCAGTTCCCGGATCAAGTGCTCCTGCTCATAGACCTCCGTCCCACCCCGGCCAGTAAGAAAGGTGAGCACTGAGAAGAAGAAGACGAACCCAATGATGAAGATGAAGGCACGCCGTATTTCGCGCCAACGTATGCCCGATGTGAGCAGCACGATCAGCGAGATCACGAAAAAGACCATCAGGAAGCGGATGTCCCAGAAGGCCAGCGTCGAGAACAGGAAACACAGGTAGAAGATGATCCAGGCGCGGCTATCGAACCGCTGGATCAACGAGTTCGGGCGCTTTCGGTAACGCCACGCTACTAGCATACGCCTCAGTCGCACTTGGCGGCTTGCCTGTACAGCAAGCCGCCAAGACGTGACTTGGACTATCTGCCCGACTGCCGCTGGACGGCAGCGTACGCCGCCACCAGCAGGGGGACCAGGATCGCTGCGAAGATGAGGTTCGGGCCCGCGGCTGGCAGGAATTCGCCAACGATGGCTGCCGCCAGGCTGAAGCCATTGATCCAGATGTCTGACAGCGCGGCGAACAGGATGCCCAGGATGTTCCCCAGCATGCCCCACGTGACAGCCGCGGCGACGTCCAGATTTGATGCAAAAGCGAAGCGGACGGCCAGGACCAACAGGAATCCGACAACGATCGCCACGCCGGCGAATATGGAGATCGCCGCGTCGCCAAAGACGTTGTTGGCCGGATCGAAGAACAGCATATTGGGCTGATTGCGGTTCACGAGAAACAGGGCAACTGCCAGTACGGCCAGCACGCCGCCGACCCACAGGACCGTGTCAAGGCTCTTCTTCCGATCTTTGAACAGCATCGCCAGACCCGAGATGAAACCCACGAGGCCGTTGCCAATGCTCCATTGCGGAGAGAGTCCAAAGCCCGTAAGCGCGTCCCCGAACATGTTGCCGACCGCGCCGGTAAAGAAGCCCACCACGGGCCCGAAGGCGTAGCCGAAGAACATGGGGATGGCAATCGCGGGGCGCAGAGACACCTGGCTGAGCGAGGGTACGACAAAGACCGTGCCGTTGAACAGCCACGAGAAGACCGCATAGAGGGCGGCTCCAATGGCCATCCAGACGACCTCGCGCGTGCCAACTTCCCAAGCCGCGTTATCGCGGGTGGCAAAGTATACGGCAAACGCGATCAACAAGCCAATGATCACGAACACGAAACGAAGTACCAGGGTCGCCTGATCCACCGAGAAGTTGAAGGGTCCCAGTGTCTGCGTGCCGAACACGAACATGATCACGGCAAAGATCACCAGGATCACGGCCAGCGAAATCAGGACGTTGGTAAGCCGGTTTCCCATTTCTACTCTCCTCTTTCTTAGATGTGGGCGAGTGCCTCGGCCCGCATGAAGGCTCCCGTCTGCGGCAGCCTCTTGACATTCAGGGCGAGCAGCGATGACGGGACAAGGCGGCAGGCCTCCAGTTGCTCGAAGTCGCGCAGCACGTCCTCAGGGCGGCCATCTGCGATCAGTCGGCCGCCTGCCACCAACAACACGCGGTTGGCATAGATCACGGCGAGATCCACATCATGAGTGATGAACAGGACCGCGCTGAAACCAGGCATTTGCAGTATCGAATCCATGAAGTTCATGTAGTTCTGATAATCCTGCCCGGCTGTCGGTTCGTCCATCACCAGGATGCGGGAGCGCATGGCCAGTATGGCCGCGATGCTTACGCGCTTCTGCTGGCCAAAGGACATGGCCAGCGGCGGATCGTTCTCTCTCTCGGCAAGGTTCATGATCGTAAGTGCCTCTTTCACCTCCTTCTCGATCTCAGCTTTCGGATGCTGAAGATTCGTGGGCCCGAATTCCAATTCCTCATGCACGGTCGGCGCAAACAGCATGTGACTGGGACTCTGGAATACATAGCCCAGCGTGCTCGCGATCTCGGCCACACTCGCCTCCGTGGTGTCGCGGCCGCCCACAAGTACACGTCCGGACTTGGGCTTCAGCAACCCAATGGCATGCTTCACGAGAGTTGTCTTTCCGGCTCCGTTGGCCCCCAGGATGGCGATCACGTCCCCTCTACGGATCTCCAGGTTGATCCCTCGCAAGATGTCATCCGCGCCTTCATATCCAAAGGAGACGTTTTCGAACCGCACCAGAGGCCTGTCGGCCGCGGAGGCCGAAACGCCTGGCAGGATAGTCAGCGGACGCGGCGCAGGGTCTGACCGCGCCCTGGCGACAATGTCGCCAGCTGGGAGCTTTATTTCGCGATAGTCCACTGCATCAGATAACCCGGTCACGGGGCCAAGGTAACGGATTTCGCCCTCACTCATGAACATCAGCCGTTCCGGCTGGATGCGCAACACATCCTCCACCCGGTGTTCCACCATGAGTACCGTCATACCCTCATTCGCGAGCCTCCGGACCATGTCGAGCGAGTCGCGTGCGCTCGCCGGATCGAGGCTCGCCAGTGGCTCATCCAGCAGCAGGATGCTTGGCCGCATCGCCAGCACGCCCGCCAAGGCCACCTTCTGTTTCTCGCCGCCGGATAGGCTGAACGTGTCGCGGTCGCCCAGCTCGGATATGCGAAGAAGCGCCAGGGATTCCTCCACGCGTTCGCGGATTTCGGCGCGGCCGAGCCCCAGGTTCTCGAGTCCGAAGGCCACCTCATTCAAGACCTTGGTTCCCAGGATCTGGCGCTCCGGATCCTGTAGCACAGTCCCAACCCGCTGCGACACGGTCGCCAGTTTCCAGTCCGCCGTGTCCTCGCCATAGACGCGCACCTTGCCGGCGAGCTCACCCTTGTAGGAACGCGGAACCAATCCGTTGATCGCACGGATCAGGGTGGTTTTGCCGCAGCCGCTTGCACCCGCGATGAGCAGGACTTCACCGGCGCTGGCTGAGAAGGAAATACCGTGGATGGCAGGCGCGTCCCGATCCCGGTAACGAAAGGTCAGTACCTCGACTTCGAGGGGTAAGGCAGCCTTCATCCCCTGGCCTCGCTATCCGAATCATTCCCTGCTCCCGCTACGGTGACGCGGAAGGGCTCGCCCACGCCCACGCCGAGCGCCGCCGCGGCATCACCATTCACAACCGACACGATGAGATTCCCCGTGCTTCCGAACAGGGCCACCACTTCCCCCGCGGGACGTTCGCCAAACGTGTTGACGAGTCCGTCGATTCGTGCCTTGCCAACCTGGACCTGCACCCGCACTTTGCTGCGCAGTTGTTCTTCCAGGTCCCGGACCTGTATATTCGAGGCCACGTTGCCGAAATGGTCTATGTGAATCACTTCTCCCTGCCACCCATTTCGAACTCGGCGCGGCCTGGGAAGATCGAGCTCCACAGGATCGTCGACCGGGGATCCGAGAGCACGCAGGGCTATCCCTTTGGCCAAGTGAGCCGCGACCGGGGCAAATATGTCGCGCCCGTGGAAAACGTGGCTCACCATCGGAAGCCAGTACTCCGATCGGTCCAGCCGCACAAACTCGAGCGGCGAACCCTCAGCACGCGCGCGTTCCACCCAGAGTGTTGTCGCACCATTGTCCGGGCCCACATAGTAGTGGGATCCAATACGCGCGGCAAGTGGGCGACGCTCCGTACCCACGCCGGGATCAACGACCACCAGGTGGATGCTTCCCGCCGGGAAGTAGGGTGCCGAACGCGCCAGGATCAGCGCGGCCTCGTGGACATTCTGGGCAGCGATCATGTGGCTGACATCTGCAATTTGGGCCTCGGGGCAGATACTCCAGATCACCCCCTTCATGACCCCCACGTTCCCGTCCTTCAAGCCGAAGTCCGTCATGATGGAAATTGTGGGCAATGGACCTCTCTCCAAGACCGGACCGAGAATCCGCCTTCTCCGGCCGTCAGGTTCTGGCTGATGGAGTTCCGGGCCGTCAAATCGCCACGCGTCGGTGGCGATTATGAAGGAAGAGAGCGCGCATGTCAAGACACCAATGCTGCTCGACCCGCAAGCAAAGCCCGGCGGCCAGCCGCCACCGGGCACGGTATCCGTGTTTCAGCCGCTCCCGCACGCAGCAGACCACGCTTCGGCAGAGCTATTGCACGTAGTTGGCAAACACAGCTTCGAACTGGTCCTGCGAAACGAAACCCACCCACTTATGCAGTAGCTGGCCCTGCCCGTCAAGCAAATAGAACTCCGGCTGGTAGTGGAAGCCAAGTGCCCGCTGAAACCCCATGGTCCTGGCGTCGTCAGCATCCAGATAGGAGAACAGGATTTGTCCCGCGTACTTTGCCTCGAGCCCATGAACCATGGGCGCCATCATTCGGCAGGTGCTTCAAGTGAACCGAAAGAACTCGACGAGCTGCAGGCTCCCGGCATCGAGCGTTACGCCCTCCGGATCGGTGGCCACCAAGTCCGGGCCGCGTGACGTGGCAGCCGCGGCAGGAGTAGGCTCGCTCGACACGGCAGCGCGCGCGGATGCCGTAGCGCTGACCGCCGCCGCAACCTCCAGCACCAATGTGGGACTCGGAAGGACCGGTTCTGCCGTCGCACTGGGGGACGGCGACGGGGCTGCGCACGCGGCAAGCGTCAGGGCCACGCTGGGGACGAGGGCGAGAACGGATCTGGACAATCGCATTGGTTTCCTATCTCCAAACCTCCGACGCGGCAGCGGGTGCCATTCTTACTCAATCTTAGTGAGCATCGTCGGGATGAATGCGGCACACCTTGCTTTGACGATTGTGAAATCCTACGCTATACTTTGTGTGGGCTCTCGCTTGCTATTCCTGCCGTCGCAAAGGCGCAGGTGAGTTGAGCATACCAACTTCGCATCCCCACCCAGGAGGTCGCATGCCATTCAAGCTCACGTACGCAACGATGTTCAATCCGCCCGAGGAATTGCACAAGGGCTTTGACGCCGCGGTGCTGCGACTCAAGGAGAACCTCGGAAAAGAATACGGGATGATCATAGACGGCAAGGACGTCTTCGCCGAGGAGAAGCTCGAGGACCGTTCGCCGGTGAACACCGATTGGGTGCTCGGCCGGATGCAGAAGGGTACGGCGTCCCACGCGCAGCAGGCCATTGCCGCCGCTCGTCGAGCATTCCCCGGGTGGTCGCGAACGCCGTGGCAGGAGCGGGTTCGGATCGTGCGCAAGGCCGCGTCGATCATCGAACAGCGGATATTCGACCTGGGGGCGGCGATGGCGCTCGAGGTCGGCAAGAACCGCATGGAATCTCTGGGCGATGTTCAGGAGACGGCCGACCTGATGTCCTATTCGGCGCTGATGATGGAGCAGAACAAGGGTTTCATCAAGCGTATGGGCAGGGATCCGCTCGTCGGTTACGACGCCACGAATATATCCGTACTTCGACCGTACGGTGTCTGGTTGATCGTAAGCCCGTTCAACTTCCCTTTTGCCCTCACCGGGGGGCCCACGGGGGCCGCGCTTGTTGCCGGAAACACCGTTGTGATCAAGCCCGCCACCGATACGGCGTGGATCGTGCGGCTGTATGCGGAGTGCCTGCGCGATGCCGGCTTCCCGAGCGGTGTGGTGAACTTCGTCACCGGCCCCGGTTCCAGCCTGGGTCAGTCCCTGGTCGAAAGCAAGGACGTCGACGGCGCCACATTCACGGGCTCTTTTGACGTGGGCATGCGGCTGTTCCGGGAATTCGCGCAGCGCAACTACGTTCGACCGGTTGTCCTTGAACTCGGCGGCAAGAACCCTGCCATAGTCTCACGGCATGCAAACCTCGGCGATGCAGCCACCGGCATCGTACGCTCCGCTTTTGGGCTGCAGGGGCAGAAGTGCTCGGCTGCCTCCCGCGTCCTCGTGGAAGAGCCCGTATACGACGAGCTGGTTGGCCGGCTGAAGGACATAACGGACAAGTTGGTGATCGGCGATCCGACCGAGCGCACCACCAATCTCGGGCCTGTGATCAACCAGAGCTCATACAATGACTTCAAGAACTTCAACGAGGAAATCAACCAGGCGGGAGGCAAGTTTCTCACGGGTGGGCACGTCCGCACAGGCGGCATGTTCGACAAGGGCTACTTCTGCGAGCCGACCTTCGTGACGGACCTGCCCTACGATCACCGCCTGTGGCAATACGAGATGTTCCTCCCCATCACCACCATTGGCCGGGTGAAGACTCTCGACGAGGCGATGGAGATCGCCAACAGCGTGAACTACGGCCTGACGGCAGGCTTCTATGGCTCCCTCGCCGAGACCGACTGGTTCTTCGATCGGATCGAGGCCGGCGTGACCTACGCCAATCGTCCCCAAGGAGCCACCACGGGTGCCTGGCCGGGCTTCCAGCCTTTTGGTGGCTGGAAGGGCTCAGGCGCCACCGGCAAGAACGGCGGCGGCCTTTACTACGTTCAACTGTACATGCACGAGCAGATCCGGACACTCGTCACGCCGGCCGCGAATGGAAAGCCGGCGCGCCAGGCCGTTGCCAAACGCAAAGCTGCCGCAAAGAAGACCTCACGGAAGATCGTGAGGAGGCCAACTGGCAAGGCTGTCCGCCGTCGCTAGACCTGGAGAAGGCCCCTTCCCCGCTGGGGAAGGGGCCTTCTTCGCATCAGATGCTGCACGAATTCCTGACCCGCATGGGCACCTTCTTCATTCTGATCGGAGTTGGCGTCCTTGTTCTCTTCGTAGCTTCCGACAGTGCCGGCGCGGCCAATTTTGATTATCTGTTCTGGGCCATGCTATGTGTGATCTTCGGTTTCTTGTTGCGCAGACGGCGGGAACCGCCCGCTCCGGCTGAACGATTCAGCATTCTGCGTAGGTTTCGAGGACCCGGCCGGGGTCGCAAGGAGCGTAGATGACCAGTTCCAAACTGATATCGCTTCAGCAGGCGATCGCTGCACAGGTAAGAGACGGCGACGTAGTGTATGCCGCTGGTTTCACGCACCTGATCCCTTTCGCCGCGGGGCACGAGATCATCCGGCAGGGCCGGCGCGAGCTTGTCCTTGCTCGCGCCACGCCGGATCTGATCTACGACCAGATGGTGGCAGCCGGCTGTGCCCGCAAGGTCATCTTTTCCTATATGGGGAATCCCGGTGTGGGTTCGCTGCGGCTTGTCCGGGCAGCCATCGAGAAGGGCGAGTTGGAGTGGGAGGAATACTCGCACTTCGGGATGATCACCCGCCTGCAGGCAGGTGCAGCCGGCCTGCCGTTTCTGCCCATGATGCAGACCGCAGCGACTGACCTCGAAAGAGCCAATCCCAATATCCGGCGCGTGGCGGATCCATACGGCGGCAAAGACCTTATTGCAGTGCCAGCCCTCAATCCGGACGTGGCCATCATTCACGTGCAGCGCGCCGATGCCAACGGCAACGCCCACTTGTGGGGCATCATCGGCGAGCAAAAGGAGGCGGCCTTCGCAGCCAAGAGAGTCATCCTTACCGCGGAGGAGATCGTGGATGAGACGGTCATTCGCTCGGATCCGAACCGCACCCTGGTCCCTGGCCTGGTCGTGGACGCTGTCTGCCATGTTCCGCACGCGTGCCACCCCTCCTACGCGCAGGGTTACTATGATCGCGACAATCAGCTCTATATGCAATGGGACAAGATCAGTCAGTCCGCCGGAGGCGCCAGGAAGTGGCTCGAGGAATGGGTCTATGAGGTAACGGACCGCGACGAGTACTGGAGCAAACTGGGGCCGGAGACACACAGTCGCCTTCACATTAGACCGAGGTACAGCGAGGGCATCAATTATGGCGCGTACTGAGCCCGAGTAGGCGGTGCATGGATCGACCGTGGGGCCTCGCGAATCTCAGTCCTCGCCGGACGCCGTTCCGTATTCCGACTTCGGCGGAACCGGCCGCGATGTGACCTTCCTGCACGCAAATGGATACCCCCGGGGCTGCTACAGCCCATTGCTGCGCGCTCTTGCGACGCAGAATCACACGCTCGCAATGCTTATGAGACCACTCTGGCCGGGATCACGTCCAGAAGCCATCTATTCGTGGCACGTGCTCAGTGACGACTTCCTGCGGTTCCTCACTGAACGAGGACTTCGAAGGGTCATCGCGATCGGCCATTCACTCGGCGCCATTGTTGCCCTGAGGGCGGCGCTGGCAGCACCAGACCGCTTTTCGGCCCTAGTGCTGCTTGAACCGGTCCTGATGAGCAAAGGCAGGATACGCGCCTGGCGGCTGCTGAGGGCTGTCGGAGCGGGGCACCGGCTGCACGCGAAGATGCGCGGCGCGCACGCGCGCAGGCGAGTGTTCCCGGATCTGGAGCAGGCATTCCAAGCGTACCGGCGCCACGCGGTATTCCGGCATTTCACCGACGCCGGGCTGCGCGCTTTGATCGACGGACTCACCGCGCCCGCTGCAGGTGGCGGGTACCGCCTGATCTACAGCCCCGAGTGGGAGGCCCGCGTATACTATACGGGAGTGTGGAATGATTGGGATCTCTGGAACGGCATCCCAGCCCTCCCGGTGCCAACGCTGCTCATCCGGGGCGCAGAGTCGGACACATTCGAAGACGTGGCCTGCAGAGCCGTGCAATCCGCTAACCCGCGCATCAGGAGTCAGACTGTTGCCAACGCAACGCACCTGGTCCCGCTCGAGCAGCCTTCGGAGGTGATCGATGTGGTACAGCAATTCCTGGAGGATGCCGGGGAAGCACCCGCAATGGCACCCGCGCCTTCGTCGCGCGGCAATATTGCCTGAACGAGGCAGATCGGTATCAGCCTGAAGGAGCAGCATGGCAAACCCCGCGTATTCGTCGGCCGAACTGATGATTGTCAACGCCTCCCGACTCCTGCGCGACGGGGACGTGGTCTTCGTGGGAGTGGGGCAACCCAACCTGGCCTGCAACCTGGCGAAGCGATCCCACGCGCCGAACCTGGTGATGATCTATGAAGCCGGTGTGATCGGCGCCGAGCCCGCCCGACTACCCCTTTCGATCGGAGACCCGACCCTGGTCAGCGGGGCGCTCTCCATTGTGAGCATGTACGACATTTTCTCGTTGTACCTGCAACGCGGCAACATCGATGTGGGATTCATGGGCGGCGCGCAGATCGACAAGTTCGGCAACATCAATGCCACGGTGATCGGAAGCGACTATGCGCATCCAAAGACTCGTCTCCCAGGGTCAGGCGGCGCCCAGGAGATCGCCGCGTGGGCAGACCGATGCTACTTGATGACACCCCACCAGAAGCGCCGATTTCCGGAAAAAGTCGATTTTCTGACGTCTGCAGGCTACCTCTCGGGGCGTCCCGCTCGTGAGGCCGCGGGACTGCGCGGTGGCGGCATGCTGGCTGTCGTTACGGATATCGGCATGCTGGAACCTGATGCGTCTGGTGAACTCGTGTTGACCACGGTGCACCCGGGAAGAACGGCAGATGAGGCGCGAGAGAACACGGGCTGGGCGTTGAAGATTGTCGATGACCTGAAAACATCCGCCGAGGTGAGCGAGCATGAACTGAGGATCCTGCGTGAGGACCTGGATCCCGAGGGCATCTATCTTAGAGGCGGACAGTGAGAGGCGAACCGCAGGGCAGCACGAGCGGCGGTTCCGTCAAGGGCAGGCGATCGTTTCTGGCAGCGGTCTTCGTGTCTCCGTACGAGCCGCGCCTGCGGGCGGGGTGGAGGCTTATTCTGCAGGTGGTGTTGCAGTTCATCCTGCTGATGCTCGCGGGCGCGGCCATCCTAATTGGAGTGCGCGGGATATTCACCGGTGCGCCTGGCTCATTCACCAGCGCACAGCTGGTCGTGACCCAGATCGCAGAGCTCGCAGCTGTTACTCTATCCATCTTTGTGGCACGCAGGCTCCTGGACCATCGCTCCTTTGCAAGCCTGGGCCTTCAGGTTGGGAGGCGCTCGACACTTGATTTCGCGTCCGGGATCGGCATCACATTCCTCATGATGGGACTGATATTCGCGACGGAATGGATGTTGGGCTGGCTCAAGCTCACGGGATTCGCCTGGCAGGTGCAATCGGCAGACAAGGTGGGCCTGAATGTTGTCGTCTTTCTTGTGGTGTGTCTGCTCGTTGGATGGAACGAGGAGCTGATGAGCCGCGGCTACCACCTGCAGACGCTGGCCAGCGGCCTGACGCTGGGCTGGGGCTGGATCCTGTCATCGACGGCATTCGGGGTCTTGCATCTGGCCAATCCACACGCGAACTGGATGGCTGTGGCGGGGATCGTCCTCGCCGGCTTGTTCCTGGGCTACGCGTATGTCCGGACCGGCCGGCTGTGGCTTTCGATTGGCCTCCACACGGGGTGGAATTTCTTCGAGGGTGTGGTGTTCGGTTTCCCCGTATCGGGAATAGCCTTCTATCATCTGGCGCGCATATCAGTGAGCGGGCCCGAGCTCTGGACGGGCGGCGAATTCGGCCCCGAGGCAGGTTTGCTCCTGATCCCCGCCCTCGCCCTTGGTTTTGGGCTGGTGAGCTGGTACACGCGGCAGACGCGAGACGCCTGATGCTCGCCGTCTCCGTTGTGCTCTTCGATCTGGGAGGCACGCTCTTCTACGATAGAGCGGCGGCCTGGCCAAGAGTCTACAGGCGCGCCGAAGCTGCGTTGTGGAAGGTGCTGCGGGATGGCGGTGTGCGAGTACCGCCGGCAACCCTGTACGGCAAACCCGACACACTGCTGAACTTCTACTACACGCTGCGGGGACTGGGCACCGAAGAGCCTGGGACGTTTCGGGTGCTGAAGGACTTGCTGGCGCTGCACAATCCGGCGATTCCCGATTCGACCGTCGCACGAGCCCTGCGTGCCATGTATGCCGTCACTCAAACGAATTGGCACGTGGAGGACGATGCGGCCCAAACGCTGCGAGAACTGCTCGAGCGCGGCTTCCGCCTCGGGGCGGTATCCAACGGCTCCGACGATCAGAACGCGTTTGAGTTGTTGGACAAGGCGGACCTGCGGCGGAACTTCGAGATCGTGCTGACATCGGCGGCCCATGGGCGCCGCAAGCCGGATGCGAGCATATTTCAGGCGGCCCTGGATCACTTTCGCGTCGGGGTTCAGCAGGCGGTTATGATCGGCGACAGCTACGAAGCTGATGTTCTCGGCGCCCATGCGCTGGGCCTGCGCGCCGTCTGGATCACACGGCGGGTCAAGCCCCTGCCCGCCGTTCGGCCGATCGCCCCAGAGGCCATCATATCTGCGCTGAAGGAGCTTCCTGCCACCCTGGCGTGACGCGCTGCAAGACCCAACGCGCCCTGCTTGTGCTCTCGGCGAATTGCCTGTAAACTTGCCCCCAAGACGCCAGTAGGAGGAGCACATGGAGATCAAGGTCTCGACAGAGCCGGGGCGCGTTCCTGTGACCGTCGTGCACGTCGACGGCAACATCGATTCGGTCACATACGAGTCGTTCCTGTCCAAGGCTGAGGAGCTCATGAAGGCCGGGACCCGCCACCTGCTGATCGATCTCGAGCACGTGCCGTTGGTGAGCAGTGCAGGCTTGCGGGCGTTCAACAACATCTTCAGCCGCCTGAGGGAGCTTTCGCCGGATGTTAGCGACGAGGAAATGCGTAACGGCATCAATGCCGGCACGTACAAATCGCCGCACCTGAAACTCGTGAACCCTTCGAACGCGACCCGGTTGGCCCTCGACACGAGCGGATTCAGCATGTTCCTCGAGATCGCTTCGGACATCAGTTCGGGGATTGCTGCGTTCTGAGCAAGACCGCAGGATTGCAGGAAGGGCGCCCATGCGGCGCCCTTTTTCGTCCTGCCGGGCAAGGGACAGCCAAAATGCCTCACGCACCGGAATGGTAGAATCGCCGCGATGAGTGATCTCTTCGATCACGCGCTGCAGCAGCGAATGAAGAGCGAGGCGCCGCTTGCGGCGCGAATGCGACCGCGGACGCTGAGCGAGTACATCGGCCAGGAGCACATCGTCGGGCCGGGGAAGCTCCTGCGCCGCGCCATCGAGGCGGACCGCCTGTTCTCGTCGATCATCCTCTGGGGACCACCGGGGACAGGCAAGACTACCCTGGCTTATGTGATCGCGAACACCACACGCAGCCACTTCGAGACCATTTCAGCGATACTGGCCGGCAAGGCCGAGCTCAGGAAGATCATCGAGGCCACGCTGGAACGCCGGCGGCTGCACGGGACGAGGACGATCCTTTTCGTTGACGAGGTGCATCGCTGGAACAAGGCGCAACAGGATGCGCTGCTGCCGCACATCGAGAACGGTACGGTCACTTTCATTGGCGCCACAACGGAGAATCCGTTCTTTGAGGTGATCGGCGCACTGATCTCGAGGTCGCGGGTTTTCCAGCTGCGCAACCTGAACCGAGAGGAGACGGGCGTTCTGCTGGACCGCGCATTGGCCGATCCGGAGCGCGGCTATGGGGAGCGTCTGATCGACTTGGATCCTGAAGCCCGCGTGCACATGGTTGAGGTGGCAAGTGGAGATGTGCGCAATGCGCTGAACGCCCTCGAGCTGGCCGTGGAATCGACGGTTCCCGCCTCGGACGGTAAGATCCATATCACATTGGATGTCGCGCAAGAATCAATTCAGCGACGGGCGGTGCTGTACGACAAGGATGGCGACGCGCACTACGACACGATCAGTGCATTCATCAAGTCGGTGCGAGGCTCAGATCCCGATGCAGCCCTGTACTGGTTGGCCAAGATGATCTATGCTGGCGAGGATCCGCGATTCGTCCTGCGGCGTCTGATCGTTCTGGCGGGCGAAGACATCGGCCTGGCTGATCCTATGGGCATCGTGGTCGCGACGTCTGCGGCTCAAGCCTTTGACTACATAGGTCTGCCGGAGGGCATATACCCGATCGTGGAGGCCACGCTCTACCTTGCCACGGCGCCGAAATCGAACAGCGCAGGCGGATATTTCAAGGCGATGCACAGGCTGGAGCAGGAAGGACAGGGCTCGGTGCCGCGTCACCTGATGGACAGCAATCGGGATGCCGAGGCGATGGGCCACGGCCAGGAATACGTCCATCCACACGAGTTCGAGGGCCACTTCGTGCCGCAGCAGTATCTGCCCAAGAGGCTGCTGGGCAACTACTTCTACCGGCCGTCAGGAGAGGGATACGAGGCCCAGGTGGCTGCCCGGCTTCAGATGTGGCGCGAGGCCCAGCGCAAAGCACTCGGTATTGCGCACACGGTTGAACTTCCCGAGCTGGATGAGAACAAGATCCAAGAAATGAAGCGCAGGATCCGCTAGGAATGCCAAGCCTTCTGCTGATCCGCCACGGCGAGAACGATCTGGCGAAACGCGGTGTGCTTGCAGGCCGGATGCCGGGCGTGCACCTCAATGAAACAGGCCGCGGACAAGCCCAAGCGCTGGCTGAGGCGCTGCGGCGATTGCCGATCAAGGCCTTGTACTCAAGTCCGCTTGAACGCGCCGTGGAGACCGCAGAGCCGCTGGCGAAGGCGCTCGGAGTAAGAATGCAGCGCGAGGCGGGCTTGCTAGAATCGAACGTGGGCAGGTGGGAGGGCAAGGCCGTTCGCAGGCTTGCGCTCAGCAGATACTGGCGCATCGTGCAACACTCGCCTTCACGGGCGGGCCATCCGGGCGGGGAGAGCTTCGTGGAAACCCAGGCGCGCGTGGTGTCGGCGCTGGAAGCGATCTGCGCCAGGCACAAACCCGGAGACATGATCGCCTGCGTATTGCATTCCGATCCGATAAAACTGGCCGTCGCGCACTATATCGGGCTGCCGCTGGATCACTTCCAACGACTGGGGTGCGATCCAGCGTCGGTGACGCTGCTGGCGATCGGGCCAGGCAACGCGCGGCTCATGTGGCTCAACCGGCAGCCGCCGTTCACAGTCCCCGCGCGGGCGGGTCGAAAATAGCACTCCGGCGGGGGGAAGCGCCCCAAGCGCGCCACCATCTGGGGTCGGCAGGCTGCGAGACGTCCAATTGTCCCGCGAAACAAAAGAGGAACAAATCTGCCTGGCATCCTGGGATGCCCGACAGTGGGCTGGTCCGGGTGCATGGTGGTACCAACACCGGCGCCGCCCGCTCAAGGCCCTAGGCGGAGCCTTGCGGATTCTTGCTGGCATAGACCGCAATCTGATTGCCCGTCCGGATCCGTGAAGATTCCGAACCAGCCGATATCGGGAATCTCGGTCTTTTCCAGGCCGATTGTGCCGCCCAAAGAAACCGCCTCCTTGTGAGATGGGCTTCGATGTCGTCGCTGGCCACATGGATCAGAATCTCGCCAACCTTGGCACCCTCGGTGAGCGAACTGAATCCGCCGCCTGGGCCGTCTTCAGGCTCCCAGAGCGCATAATTCACTTCTGGCATCGGTGTGATTTTCAAGCTGAAGAGGTCGCCATAGAATTTGCCGGCCTGTTCGTGGTTGGCGCTGGGAATCTCAATATGAACAATGTTTCGCTTTGACATGGCATGCTCCGCGCCAGTTGGATTGAGGACAATCAATTCTAGAACATATTTTCTACTTTGTCAAGGGCGCCTGCTCAACCGGTCCGGGCCCGATTCCTTCAAACAAATCACGGACCAAGCGGTGTCTTCCGTCAACCGCCGGGAATGCCCGCATGTAGTTTTCGCTGTCACCCATCATCCTATTGATGAAGCCCATGATTCCCCTGCGCATCTGGATGCCCCCTTGGGAGGCATGGCATGCTCCGGCCCTGGACTTGACGCCCGCGACGGCCCCTATGTCTATCCGCACGTGGATCGGGAAGTCGTAGTCCGTCAGAGCTTTGAGATCGATATCCTTGTTGCGGCCCCAGTGCCGCGGATCAAGTCCGAAGAGGGGCATGAGGCGAGTGACGAACCTGAGAAACCGGTGGGGAAAAACGTGGTAATAGAGCGCTCTTGGTTGGAATGGAGCACCGCTCTCAGCATGAAAGTCCGGGTCGGCGGAGCGCTCAAAGGCCAGGGTGGTCGCCTGATTCACGTGAATGTGGTCGGGGTGTCGGTAACCCCCAACAGGGTCAAAGGTCAAGACTACGGCAGGCTTCAGCTGGCGAATGTACTTGACGATCCTCCCAGCGACCTCATCAATCGGATGGGCGATCTGCGCCTGCGGGTGCTGATTGTCAGGCTGCCCGGGCATGCCCGAGTCGCGAAAGCCGAGGAAGTGAACCGCGTCGAGGCCGAGCTCCTGAGCAGCACAACGCAGTTCGGACTCGCGCAGTTCTGCTACCGAGGTGAAGCCCTGAAGGTGCTCGGCGTCGACCGTGCCAGCCTCACCCCGGGTCGCACACAGGAGGATCACGCGGTATCCGCGCCGGGCATACAGGGCCAACGTGCCACCCATGCCAAATGACTCATCATCGGGGTGGGCAAGGACAGCGAGCAGAGTGGGCGATGAAGTGGTCAATTCAATCTCCGATGCCGATGGTCGGCGCGCCGGTCACCCGGCGACGCCTCACAGGAAATCCGAAGTATACTCGCTGGACCTTCGGCATAAAGTGCAGATCCTCGGGCGCCGATGAACCACCGTCAAGGTGGAGAACCCGGTGCGCGCCGCATGGAGCCACGATGGAATTCGAGACGCTCGCGATTCACGCAGGCCAGGATCCCGACCCGAGCACCGGCGCGGTGATGGTGCCAATCTACCAGACGTCAACCTACGTGCAGGATGGCGTTGGCATTGCCCGGGACGGCTATGAGTACTCCAGGACGAAGAACCCAACCCGGGTGGCGCTCGAAGCCTGCCTGGCAGCTCTTGAGGGCGCAGACCACTGCCTGGCGTTCGCGTCTGGAATGGCAGCGACCGATGCAGTCCTGCGGCTCGTCGACGGGGGCTCGCACGTGGTGGCGGGCAACGATGTATACGGAGGCACTTTCAGGCTGTTCGACAAGGTGCTGCGCCGCTACGGGCTGAGGTTCGATTTTGTGGACACCACCGATCCCGAGGGCGTGGCAGAGGCCATGACCGCCGACACGAAGCTGGTTTGGCTGGAGACTCCGACCAATCCGCTACTGGCCGTGACGGATATCCGGGCTGTGGCCGAGATCGTGCGCGCTCATCCGAGCCGCCCGATGCTGGCTGTTGATAATACCTTCGCAACCCCCTACTTGCAGCGGCCGCTCGAACTGGGCGCCGATATCGTGCTTCATTCCACCACGAAGTACCTTGGGGGACACTCAGACGTTGTGGGCGGCGCCGTGGCCGTCAGGGACCGTGCACTTCATGAACGCCTGGCATTCCTTCAGAATGCGGTGGGAGCGGTGCCGGGCCCCATGGATTGCTTCTTGGTGCTGCGAGGCATCAAGACGCTGGCAGTGCGAATGGAAAAGCATGCTGCCAACGCCGCGACGCTAGTCGAGTTTCTGGCCAAGCATCCGAAGGTCGAGAAGCTGATGTACCCTTTCCACGCCAGCCACGCGCAGGAACGGATCGCCCGCCTGCAGATGCGCAACGGCGGTGGCATGATCTCATTCGTTGTGAAGGGCGGACGCGAGGCGGCCGTGAGAATGGCGGAGGCCACCAAGCTATTCGCGCTGGCCGAGTCCCTGGGAGGCGTGGAGTCGCTGATCGAGGTGCCGGCGGCGATGACGCACCTCTCTACCAGTCAGTCTCCGCTGGCGGTGGATCCCGGCCTGGTGCGGCTTTCGGTGGGAATCGAAAATCCAGCGGATCTGTTGAGCGACTTGAGGCAGGCCCTGGACCAGGCCTAGTACTGAATCGGTACTGCTGCTCCCGGCGGCTTCGATAGGCTTAGCTTGAGTGAATCGCGACCAGGGTCACGTCGTCGTCCTGGTTCGATCCACCCTGGTAGGCAAGGAGCGCCTCGAGGAGGCTGTCGCACACTGCCTGCGCGGGCATCCCAGCCAGGGTTCCCAAAACGTCCTTGATTTGTGTCAGCCCAAAAGGCGTTCCCCCGGGATCCCGGCAATCGGTCATACCATCCGTGAAGAGGACCAGAGTGCTGCCCTGCTCCAGGCGGACAACCTGCAGGTCGAGCGTGATCTCATCCCAGAGACCCAGGGACATGCCCGCCGAGTGCGGTATGCGATCCACCGTGCCGTCCGGTTTGAGAATGAGAGGCGGCTCGTGCCCGGCCCTGGCATAGCTGAACTCACATGATTCGGAATCGACTGTGCCGTAGAGGGCGGTCACGAATTGTGCAGATCTCTGCAGGCGGGTAATGTGCCGATTTGCAGATCGCAGAACATCGCCGGGGGCGGCGCGGCTATCGGCCTCCGCCATGATGAGGGCGTGGGCACGCGCCATGAAAAGGGCAGCGGGAATGCCCTTGTCTGCCACGTCCCCGATGACAACGCCGGTCCTGCCTTCGTCCAATGCAAAGACATCATAGAAATCCCCACCCACGCGCCGGGCGGGCAGAATGCGGGCGCCGAAATCGAATCCGGGTGAGACAGGCAAGACGTCCGGAAGAATACTGAGCTGGATCTCGGCGGCAACCTTGAGTTCGCGTTCCAGGCGTTCCTTTTCGATCAGCTGCGCCTGAGCGGCCTTCAACTCATCGTAGGCCTTCTGCAGGGCGTGGTTCTTCCGCGTCAGGTCGCGGAAGCTGGAGTTGTTGGTGGCATCCAGGCGCTGGCTCAGGATGCTGACCATGGCATAGGCGATAATGGGCCAACGGTGCAGCATCTCGTCGAAGAGCTTGCGGCTCATCACCCATGTGCGTGACTTCGTCCGGGCGCGGACGGTTGCTGTGCGTTTGCCGTCTTCCAGAATCAGGCCCATCTCGCCCACATATTCGCCGGGTCCGACGATTTTCAGCAGCATTTCGTCGGCAGAATCGGCGGCCAGGACGACTTCCAGCGCGCCATCGCGCACCACGTAGAGATGTTCGCCCGCATCGCCGTCGCGAAACAGGTACGCTCCGGGCTCGTACGTCGCCATGGGGAGGGACGTGACGATCCTGGCCATTTCGGCGGGCGGTATGTCCCTGAAGAGGGGGATGTTGAGGAAGACCTTTTCGTCCACGAGGGTCCCGATGCCGCCCAGGGGCGCCATGCGGCTGCTTATGCGCTAAGGTCCATTACTTCCTTGCCGGCGAGCTTGTCCAGGATGCGCTGGACAACAGTCTCCAGGTGACGCGGTTGGTGTACATAGTCCAAATCATCACTGCGGATGGTGAGAACGGGACACATATCGAAGCCATCCAGCCACTCGTCGTAGTATGTGTCCAGGAGTGATAGGTATTCGTTCGTAATGCCGGTTTCCATGTTGCGGGCCCGCCGATTGATGCGCTTGAGCAGTACGTATACGGGCGCTTTCAGGTAGATCAGGAGATCCGGGCGAGGCAGGCTGGCGACCACCAGGTCATACAACCGCTGATAAGACAGGAAATCGCGTTCTGCCATGTTGCCCATGTGATGCAAGGCGCGGGTGAAGATGTAAAAGTCCTCATAGATGCTTCGATCGAGGATCGCCGACCGGGGGTCCTTTACCGCCTCCAGATACTGCTCGGCACGATGGCCGAGGAAGAAGACCTGGAGATGGAATGCCCACGCGTGCATGTCGCCGTAGAAGTCGGAGAGGTACGGATTGTCGGCGACCGACTCGTAGCCGCTGCGCCAACCGAGGCGCTGACCGATCCGTTCGGTAAGCGACGTCTTGCCGGCGCCGATGTTTCCGGCAACGAGCACGAGATGCTTTGCCATGGGGGGTCCGGTGGCCTAGTATAGCAGAAAGGGAAGGCGTCCGTGCGTGCGGCGAATCCGGGCAGTACCTGGGGCAGCGATTACAATATGCGCCTCTCCAGAGGGAGCCCTGAGATCATGCAGGACAGGCGCGTCCGCCTTGCGATCGCCGCACTTCTGATCGTCATCTTCGCACTCCTCGTCGCAATCATCTCGCTGGCCGAGGGATCCGCGCCAGCGGCTGCGACGCCGGACGCAGCCGCCGTGCGGACTCAGGCGGTCCGGGCGTTCATCGAAGAACTGACAGCCAAGGCCCCTGCCCTCTCTGCGCCGACGCCCACGCGCCGCCCCCCTTCCAGCCCGCCAACAATCGCGGCGGAGGCGCTTTCAGGCACGCCGAACTGCCTTGGATTGCACTTCCTGCGCGACGTAACTATCCCGGACAACACCGAGATGACACCCGCCGAGGTCTTCACGAAGACGTGGCTGGTGGAGAACAGCGGCACGTGCCCGTGGAGGCCCGGTTTCCAGGTGGTTTTGATCGGAGGCGTCGCCATGGGAGGTTCGCCGTTCAAAGTGGCACAAACCGTCGGGCCGGGGGGCTCGATCCAGGTCTCCATAAAGATGGCTGCGCCGACCAATGAGACGGGTGTGGTCGAGGGCACCTGGAAGATGGCCGACGCGGATGGGGTGCATTTTGGGGACTTCATGAGCGTGGTAGTCGTCGTCAGCGGACCCACGCGGATCCCGGCGACAACGACGGCGACAGCGGCCCCGTAGGAGCGCCCACCACGTCCGATGCCGGCAATACTGCGGAGGGGCAATGGCAGAACGCGCGGCTGCCGCCCTTCCGGGCGGCAGCTGCGCGTTACTGGAAGTTCTAGCGTTTGGTGTAGGTTGGCGCCTTGCGAGCCCGCTTGAGACCGGGTTTCTTGCGCTCCTTGATGCGCGCATCACGCGTCAACAGACCGTGCTTGCGCAGGGCAGGCGTCCAATCCCCATTGAGCAGGACCAAGGCGCGAGCCAAGCCAAGGCGGACCGCGTCGCTCTGCCCCGAGACGCCGCCGCCGGTTACCGTAACACTGATGTCGTACTGACCGGCTTCCTGGCCGCAGGCCTTAAAGGCGAGCAGGATACCATCCAGATCGCCCATGCGGTTGAAGTACTGCGCGGCTTCCTTCTGGTTGACCGTGAACCGGCCCGAACCGCCCATGAGTCGAACGCGGGCGCGACTCTCTTTTCGGCGACCGATACCCTCATAGTATTGAACAGACATAATGACAGAATCCTTTCTACTTCAGCGGCTCGGGGTTCTGAAGGCCGTGGGGGTGGCGCGCGCCAGCATAGATTTTGAGGCGCTTGAGCAGGGCGCGGCCCATCTTGTTGTGGGGAAGCATGCCCCAGACCGCGGCGCGCAGGGCGCGGTCCGGATGCTGGCGCAACTGTTCGCGCAGGCTAATCGCCTTGATGCCACCGGGAAACCCTGAATGGTGATGGTAGGTCTTGGTGTCCAGCTTCAGGCTGGTCTTCGTGCCCGTCACGGTGACCTGCTCGGCATTGATCACGACGACGTAGTCCCCGCCCTGAACACCGGGCGTAAAGGTAGGCTTGTGCTTTCCAAGCAGCGTGCTCGCCACGCGCGTCGCCAAGCGGCCGAGATTCTGGCCGGCTGCGTCAGCAAG